>JAILJR010000041.1 GCA_024694565.1 Butyrivibrio sp.
GTTTGAAGATAGAAACAAGAGACTTTCCGTTTCAAGAAAAATGGAAGAAAAACGAGCAGAATGTCTTGAACGAATAACCAGCGATTACGGAACTCAGCTGAGAATGAACCGTAGTATTCAAGCGGAAGGATCCTTCGCAAATGTGAAAGAAGACATGAACTTCAGAAGATATCTGTATCGCGGAAAAGAAAATGTTCTTGCGCAGAGCATACTTTTGGCAATCGGCTATGACATAAATAAGCTGCATCACAAGATTGCTTCTGAGCGAACCGGAACGCATCTGTTTGGATTGAAAAAAGCCTCATAATTTTTGATACTTCAAAATAGAAAAGGCAACGTTGCCCCGATCAGTACATCGGCTTATTAAAGTACACTATTTTTGACAACAGGAAAGATATCAATTCATCAAATCCACAATTCATGGTATGGAAAAAGGGCCTCGCCCAGATGATTTAATCATCTAAAGCGACAGCCCTTTTTTTCTGCGGCCATATGTAACACTACAGAGAGTTTACATTTTACCATATTGCCTGTACCGTCATCGATGACAGCTACTGTGTTTTTCTTCATACATAGCCTGATCCGCTTTGGCTATGACATTCTTTAACTGATCATTCTCCGATGCTGTAGCTATACCTATGCTGACAGTAAGCTCAAAAGGAACCTGCTCGTTTTTTACAATCTCTTCAAGATGCCTGTTTATTCCGGTCTTTATTTCTTTAATCTTCTCTTCGCTGTCCGAGGATATCAGTATTGTGAACTCATCGCCGCCATATCTTGCAACAACAGCCCGCCTGACAGTTTCCCTGCAGCTCTTTCGAAGTGCCTCCGCAATCATTTTAAGAGCCAGATCACCCTGAAGATGGCCATAGGTATCATTTATCTGTTTGAAATGATTGGCATCGATCAGAAGCAGATAAAGCTTTTCCTGATCCCCGCCTGCCTTCTTCAATTGATCAAATGAATGAGACAGCTGCTTCCTGTTATTTAGCCCGGTAAGCGGATCCAGCGAAATCAGCTGATCGATCCAGTTCAGATACAATAAGAGCGTGGTAATTGCCATCACGACACATTCAACCGGCAATCGCGGATAAACATACTGTATAATGCCCGAAATTCCCGGAGCTATAGGAAAGAGCGCCAGCATTACCAGAAGATGCCTGTCTGTCTTTTCATCCTCCCTGTAAATACTCGTGATCGCCCTGATCCAGGCTATAAGCACATACACATAAGAGAGAATATAAGTGAGTATGAACAGGCTTCCTCTGCGATATACATTCTGCTCGTCGACATAAAACAGGAACCCGCCAAACCAGTTGGCTATGAGCAGTATCCCCATAAGCCAGAGAACTGAAGAAAGCCAGCCGACAGTCTTCCTGTCTTTTATAAGGCGCGTCTCCCTTAAATGTTCAAAATACAGAAACCAGAAAAAACACATCATGGCTGTTGAAAAAAAGTATATTTCTTTGCAGGCCATCATAGCGTAGCGATTTTTGGGAAGTATATCGCAATTTATCAGTACAAATATGGTATCTGATATAAAGAATACCATCTCGGAAATAATGCCCATGGCAAAATTTCTCTGCGCAACCATCTTGGAAAGCCCGTTTGTCTTTATAAAAATTATGCTTATAAGTACCAGAGAAGCAAGATTGATCTCAAAGTACATTGCCGCATACTCGGTCTGCATAGTCTGATCCCCCTGCTAATTCTGACAATCTGATCATTGTCTCCGCTAACCGTACAATTTGCATATCCCGATTGCCGTAACCGCATAAATCTTTTTGTAAAGCAGATATTTACATCTCAACGTGCGTCGGTCATTCTCTCTCCATATAAGATCTGGCATGCTCTACATACAATTCGGCATTTTCCTTTATTCCTTCTTTTTCCGCCTCTGTGAGCTGTCTTATCACTTTGGCAGGAGAACCATACACCATTGATCCGTCGGGGATGTCAACATTTTCTGTAACAAGCGCCCCTGCTCCGATGATACAGTTATCACCAATGCGGGCTCCGTTCATGATGATCGCGCCCATTCCAATGATCACATTGTTTCCCACTTTACATCCGTGAACTATGGCACTGTGTCCTATGGTAACACAGTCCCCTATCTCAAGGTGATAGCTTTTATCAACATGCAGGCAGGCAAGGTCCTGCACATTTGTCCGCTCACCTATTACTATCGTTCCGGCATCTCCCCTTATGACAGCATTGTACCAGACAGCACTGCCCTTTCCGATCTGAACGCTCCCAATAACCTGCGCTCCGGGTGCAATAAATACGCTATCATCTATATTTTTCATCACATTTTTTCCCTTTTTTGTGTGCAGTAATCAAACCCATGATTAAATTATGCCTTATGCATCCTGATGTTTCAATAAACAACACCAAAGTTGTACGAGAAAATAGAATTTTCAATTCAGTGGGCAACCGGATCAGGACGGTCAGAACAGGCCGCCGCAAATGAAAGTCTGCCCGGGGTGACGCTCTCGCTCTGTGAAAAACGTAGCGGTACTAAGGCATCAAAATACAAAATCTGGTATTGAGGATAATATCGAATCTGGTTATTATAATAATACCAATATGGTAGTATATTCATACCTGTGCATAAATTGATGTTCTTTTGGACACGATTCAGGAGCAGGTTATCGTTAGCCAACGTCCTATGGACGATTGCGGTATCTGCATCCGGACGGACCAGGTCAGATTTAAGCTGACGTTATATAGGAGGAGAGAAAGTATGGTCACAACAGTTCAAAACAAAGCCCCAAAGTCATTGCGGGAAGCAAACAGCGTCAAATGGATTGCAATAACAGGCTTATTTATGGCCTTTAACATCATCATGTCAAGTGTCGGCATTCCGGTTCCCGGCGGTCATCTGTACCTGTGCGACATGATCATCTGTACAGCAGCCCTTATCATGGATCCTCTGTCCGCATTCATTGTCGGCGGCGTCGGATCCTTCCTCGGCGACATGCTCTTCTATCCTGCACCCATGTTTGTATCTCTGGTTACACATGGTCTTCAGGCAGTTGTTATATCCCTTATTGCAAGAAGTGCATATGGCCACAGCAGACAAAGGCACTTCATCACAGCCCTTGTGGCAACCCTGATCGGTGGCGTCATAATGGTTGTCGGCTACACGCTTGGCAAAACCTATGTATACAGCACATTTGAATATGCCATGATCAAGCTCCCTTACGAGATAGCTCAGGCTCTCCTCGGTGTTGCCGGATCCCTGTTCCTGTATTTCAAAGCCGGTCTTGGGGATATATTCAACAAAATGGTATATAATTCGTAAGTTTCAATTCAGTTGCCAGCCAGCCGGGGGCTGGCCAGAGCAAGTGTAAGGCTGATCCGGGGAGCTTTGAAAAACGTCGGTACTTTGCGACCGTATTTTGGTCGCTTAGTACCGCTACGTTTTTCACAGAGCGAGAGCGTCCCCCGGGCAGACTTACACTTGCGGCTGCCTGCCCCGGGTGGCCGGCAGCTGAATTGGAACTAGCCTGGCCGGTCAGCCACCGGATTGTAACCTTTCTAATGACAGAATGCAGTTTAATGTGCTAATTTAGTCTTATGCTTACATATGATTTATCAAAAGGGGAAGGTTCCCTATATATCAAGCTCTATCAGTGCATAAAGGACGATATCTCGGCCGGTATCCTAAAACCGGACACCAGACTGCCCTCGAGAAGAAGCCTTGCCAAAAATCTGGGCATCAGTACTGTAACAGTGGATAACGCCTATATGCAGCTACTGGATGAAGGGTATATCTATGCCCTTCCCAAAAAGGGCTACTATGTCTCACATATTGCAGGAATATCTGTTCCGCAGAGAATCCGCACTGAATTTCCGGGCGAATCTCCATCGCTGAGAAACCTCACCGAATTTCCTGGCGAATCTGCCCCACTTAGAAACCACAGCGAATGTTCTGGCGAATCTCCATCGTTGAGAAACCTCACCGAATCTCCTGGCGAATCTGCCCCGGAGAAGAAAGAAGAGAATCCAAAATTTGATTTTTCTTCAAGCAAGCCTGAGTCCAAAAGCTTCCCTTTTTCTGTATGGGCCAGGCTCATCAGGACCACTCTTCTGGACCGGAGTGATGAGCTTCTGCGGGTCTCAGAATATAATGGTATCCCTGAACTCAGAAAAGCAATATCTTCGCATCTCTCCTCATTCCGCGGTATGGATGTGGATCCTTCACAGATCATCATCGGGGCAGGTACAGAGTATCTGTATGGTCTGATCATCAAACTTCTTGGCAAAGATAAAAAATACTGTATCGAGAATCCGGGATTCAGAAAAATAAGTCAGATCTATGAATCCGAAGGAATCTCTTACACATTTGCAAACATGGACGATCTTGGCATGTCGGTTTCAGATCTTAAGGAAAGCGGTGCCGAGATAGCGCATTTAAGTCCGACCCATCACTTCCCTACGGGAATTACCATGCCCATAGCAAGGCGCTACGAACTCCTTTCCTGGGCATCCGACTCTCCCGGCAGATATATCATTGAGGATGACTACGACAGCGAGTTCCGGCAAAAAGGCAGCCCCATCCCGCCTCTTCACAGCATAGATACCCTTGATAAGGTCATATACATAAACACCTTCTCAAAGTCACTTGCATCAACCGTACGAATCGCATATATGGTTCTTCCGGTTCATCTTGCGAGAAAATACAAACGGGATCTGTCTTTTTATTCCTGTACCGTTTCCACCTTTGACCAGTACACCCTGGCCTCGTTTATCTCAGATGGTTATTTTGAGAAGCATATAAACCGCATGAGGCTTAAATACGGAAAGAAAAGAGAGCAGGTACTCGGGATCATTCATGATAGCCTCATGGACAACAATGGTGGTGCTAAGGGAAAGTACAGAATAGTTGAAAATGATTCCGGTCTTCATTTCATCCTGGAAATAAAGACCGGGCTTTGTGACAATGAGATCAAGGCTGGTCTTCTGAAAAAGGGGATCAAGATCCTTGCTGTCTCTGATTTTTACATGGGTCAGACAGGCAATGCCGGATTTCTCCCACCGCAGGGGCGATTTATCATCGATTATTCTAACATGGACGTAGCTCTTTTGCCCCATGCCCTGAAAGAACTTAAAGAATTTATATCCGGCATATGAATAAGACAGGCTTATTTCTCACTCTTTGACATCTCTCTGACGGTAAAGAGCATTGTGATGAAGCAGGCGCTTCCGCCTATTACATTGCTTATCGGCTCAGCTGCAAATACGCCTCTTGTTCCCATATTAAACATGTATGGAAGCAAATATGTGAGAGGGACAACGATGAACGCCTTCCTGAACAGCGAAAAGAATATTGCATGACCCTTTCTTCCCAGGGATTTAAAAACAACCTGGCCGGAATGCTGGAAGGTCATGAAGATAAATGTTGAAAAGTACAGGTTGAAAGCCGGTATTGCGTCAGCAAGTATCTCCTTGTCATTGCTGAAAACTCCGATAACAACTTCCGGAAAAAGTCGGATGAACATCCATACTATGAAGGTGTATCCGAATATCATCAAAACCATTATCATAATTGATCTCTTAATCTTATGAAAACGTCTTGCGCCATAGTTATAGCTGATTATCGGAGATGTTCCCTCAGCGATGGCAAGAATTGGAGTCTCCATCATCTGACGCGCAGAATTCACGATTGTCATGATCGAGACATAGAGATCCCCACCTACATCTGAAAGAACACTGTTGCAGGATATTGAGACCAGTGCATTGGTAAACTGCATGATAAACGCAGCGCTTCCCAGCCCCACTATGGTTGCGGCAGTACCACCGCACTTCCTGATCTCCTCAATGGACATGATCTTGAGATTATAGACACATTTTTTGCCAAAAAAGAACCTGATGACGTAAACCGCCGACAACGCCTGGGATATCACCGTCGCGATAGCGGCACCTTCAGACCCAAGCCCGAAGCCAAAGATAAATATCGGGTCAAGAATGATGTTGGCTGCAGCCCCGACTACTATGGTAGTCATTCCTACTATTGAATAACCCTGGGCTGTGATAAACGGATTCATTCCCGTGGCGATCATCGAAAATACCGTTCCAAGCAGATATATTCTAAGATATGGCAGCGCATACACCATGGCCGCTTCTGAAGTTCCAAAGGCTCTGAGTATTGGTCTTCCAAAAATCTCACCTACAATGATCAGAATAATTCCAGTAGCGATCAGCAGAATGAATGATGTGTTCTGAATCTGTTTCGCCCTTGCAACATTCTTTTGCCCTCTCGCTATGGAAAACAGGGGCGCTCCGCCACTGCCAAACATATTTGTAAAAGCCGTTGTCAATATCACAATCGGAAAACAGAGTCCTACCGCTCCCAGCGCTGCCGTACCTATATCCGGTATTCTGGCTATATAGATCCTGTCCACTATGTTGTACAAAAGATTTATGATCTGTGCCACCAGCATAGGTATCGCAGTGGCAAGTATATTGCTGAGAGTCTTACCGTTCTCAAAATCAACACGTTTCATATTTACACACATCCTAAACCGGCCGGATGAGCTTTTGTCGGGCAGCTCATACAATGTTGTCCCAAAGCTCTAGAAATACAGGAAAAACCTGAATAACATGGAGAGTATCTGAAGAATGATAAACCACCTGAAAATCCTTCCCAGCAGCGAAAAACCGGGCATCGGTGTCCAGTTCCACTGTGACTGGGATCTCCAGGGATCCCACTGATCCTGCTCATCTGCTCTCCTGTCAAAATCGCCTGTGCTCCATCTCCAGTATGTGCCCTGGTTTCCGAATGGATTATCTTCTGTGCGTGTATATGTACGCTCCTGTGTATTTTCATAAGAATGAGCCTGATTATATCTGTTGGCACCGGGTCTTGTAAGAATATCATATGCAGCGTTTATCTCGTTCATCTTGGAAGCTGCAGCTGCATCACCCGGATTGAGGTCCGGATGATATTTCTTGGCAAGACTTCTGTGAGCTTTTTTAATCTCTTCCTCTGATGCTCCCGGAGCAACACCGAGAACTTTGTAGGGATCCATCATCATAGCCCTTTCCTCCTCGTATAATATGTAATGGCGCGATTACTCCTCTATAGACGCCGGCTATATCTGAAATAATTTTTTCTTTATCTGCTTTACATAATTCTTATCAGGTCTTCCTGATAAACCGCTCGCCGCACTTCGGACACCGGATTTCGATTCTGCCCTTGCCCTTGGGAACCCTGATCTGCTGATGGCAGCTCTTACATATGTAATACCTGCTGACCGATCTGTCTCTCCACTGGAGCTTAAGCAGCCTGATTCGTCTCCTGATTCCTTCTGTCATGCTCAGAAATTTCTGGTTTTCAGCATATCTTTTTGAAATGTTCCTTGAGTATGCCCGAAAAACTGAATATCCAAAGAGCGCCACCCACAGGATATAAATAACCGGACTGTTTGCGAACAGGTTTATTATCAGAAGCACAAGAGCAACCAGGTTACATGTCCATCCAAGACTGTCAATGCCGTTTCTTCCATTAAAAAACTGAGCGAGCTTTCTTTGCATAAGGTAGCCAAATTGCTTCATTTTATCCATAATACTGCCTTTCCTTCCTCAGAGCAGGCTTCCGTTTTAATACTTCACTTTTTCTGACACAGCAGCTGTGGCCGATACTTGCTCTGAACACAGACCTTAGCTTATATCATCAACTTTAAACCAACTTTAAAATACATCTGTTTTTCTGCTCTGTTGAGAGTATTATATATTACTTTTCCGGACAAACAAATATCAATCATCGCAAAATATCGGGGTTTATTTCACTCTGATAACATAAGACCCAAAGGCCGGTATTATTATCTTCATCTCCCCATTGCTACATACGGCAGATATATTGCATCCAAATTCATCCGGATTTGATTCTGTTTCGAAGGCTCCTATTTCCCATATGGGAACACAGATTTCCCGTTGCTGCTCCTCCATCGAGATTATGCCTACATACTTCTCATCGTTCATAAACCTGGCAATGGCAAGGATCTGCCCATCAGCAAAAAGGACCTTTCTGCCGCCTTCGGAAAATGCCTCTGTCCCTTTTCTCAGCTCGATCATCCTTTTGTATGTTCTGTAATGCCTGTCAGTATTTTCGTTTTTTCTATCCCATGGCATAGGAAACCTGAAGCCGGCATCATTTTCGGTAAATCCATCTATCGCCAGTTCATCTCCATAATATATACAGGGAATTCCGGTCCACAGAAGCTGTGATATGACCACACTCTTCCATTTGTCAAAAGAAATGCTCTCATAGTTATGCACTCTTGAAACATCATGACTGTCAAAAAGGTTCATCTGGCAGTCCGCAATGACCTGAGGGATCAGGCTGAAATGCTCATCGGTCCGGCTGACCACATCGGAAGCTGTCATTTTATAATGTACCTCTGCCAGTTTGGGGATGCGCATGAGGAACAGGTCAGGCAGCCCTGCAAACTGTCTGATTATGCGGCCATATCCGAAATAGTTCATGGGAGTATTCCATCTGTTGCCCTGTAAATACTCGGAGCAGTCTGCCCAATGCTCACCTATAATGAAAGCATCCTCTTTCTCCTGCCGGATCGCTTCACACACCTCTCTCCAGACCTCATCTGCAAGCTGCACCTCATCATTTCTTGCCATGACATCGGCAACATCGAATCTCCAGCCATCGATATTGTAGGGTGGTCTTAACCATTTTCTCAGAACCGAATCCTTTCCACGGTAAATAAGGTCTCTGAGCTCATTGCTTCTGTAATTCAGCACGGGAAGTGTTTCATATCCTGCCCAGCCCATCAGGGAGCCATCCCCGTTCCTGAAGTAAAATTCTCTCCCCTCTTTTACCCAGTTGTGCTCGATCCCGGTATGATTGATCGAAATATCAAGTATGATCCTGATACCGTTTTCATGAAGCTTTCCTGACAGCCTCTCAAGAGCTTCATCTCCGCCAAAATGAGGATCAACATGAAAATAATCTATGCAGTCATATTTATGGGTAGAATATGAGGTAAAAATCGGATTAAGGTAAACAACCGTTATACCCAGTTCTTTAAGGTAGGGGATTTTCTGCACAATTCCTTCAAGGTCACCCCCGTAGAAGTCCATACTGCGAGTTTTGTCATAGCTCTCCGGCCTCTCATCCCAATTATCGACCTTATAGCATTTGGAGCCGCGGTACTCATACTCTCCGTCTCTTACGTCATTACTCTCATCTCCATTATAAAAGCGCTCAGGAAATATCTGATAAAATACCGCTCCCTTAACCCAGGATGGCTGAATGTAATCCGTAAGGATAATGAAGTCGTGCCTGTAATCAGGAACATATGTTGTTATGCCATTCTGAGTGTAAAAGAATACTGTATCCATAGTCGTGATAACAAAATGATACTGTACCCTTGGCTCATTAATCCTAAGCTCTGCACAGTAGTACGACAGCCCGCCATCGACATGATCAAGAGTCATGTCGATATAAGCCTCCGCACCGTTGACAATGTGCCACAACAGCACGTTTTTGACCGGTGCACCTTCACAAAACCTGATATAAACCTTAATATTTTCGCCTGTTTTGGGATGTGGATTGCTCAAAAAGCCTCTCGTCCCATCACTGTATACACTGTTTAACCAATCATTCATCCTGATACCTCTGCCAATTTTTTGGTGATGTCAGTTCATATCTTCATTGACACATTACCTGAAATACCTGTTTTAGTCCTCATATACCTCTGTGATCGCATCTTTGAGAGTCTCGGATATACCGCTTCCGCGAAGCCACTCCAAAAACTCCTCTTTGCTCTTGCCATTCAGGGCTCTGTAGACGATATCCTTATCCGTGATCTTTGTCCATGCCCTGTCAAGAATAGTGTATACCTCAGTCCTGAGGTCATTTTCAGAAAGGGCAAGACTCCTGATCTTAACTGCAGCTCCTTTTTGTGCAGAAACCTTTCCAAGTCTTACCGTCACAGAATGCCTGGCTGCATCATAAGACGTATCAAGCCTCTTCCCCTCTTCATCAGATACTTCCGGCAGCTCTCCGAAAGCAGACACGCCAAGAATTGTCAGCTTTATATCCCTGCTCCCGGGAATAAGTGAAAGATCACCGGATGAAGGCTTAATAGACACAGTTATGCATTCAGAACTGCATTCAGACACAATTTCAGTTGTGACAAACGCACCATTTCTGTAATTCATGCTGCAGCCATCATCCTCATAAAGACTGTAGCTTCCGCTTTCACCTGCAGCGATAAGGATCTCCATGCTGTCAGGGTTTGCCGTCGTGTTCTTAGTGTTATTATCTGCAAGCGGCAGTATTCCCCCCGCCTTCAGAAGAACCGGCACACTTTCAATGTCTCTGTAAAGCTTTCTCCTTACAGGTCCCTGATATACTCTTCCGTTGAATATATCTACATAACGCCCCTTTGGAATCAGCATGTTAACCGATGCCATCCTGAGCTCCTCATCCATCTTCTCAGTTACAGCTCCCACAATGAGCATATCTCCAAAGCCATACTCGCATGGAACATCGTAGGCTGCTTCATTTTCCGGATTGTCGTAATACATTGGCCTGATGAGCGGCCTGTCATCATGGTGCGCCCTATAGCTCTCCGTATAAATATATGGTACAAGCCTGTGTCTGAGCCTCATGAACTTCTGCATGACACTGTGATATGGCTCTTCAATAGTCCAGGGTTCTTTATTCAAAAACGGGCTGTTGCTGGAGTGCAGTCTCATGATTGGAGAAAAAACTCCAAGCTGTATCCATCTTATAAGCCTCTCATTATCCTTGTCACCAAGCATATGTCCGCCTATATCATGGCTCCACCAGCCGTAGCCAATATTACTTGCCGTGCTGGTAAAATACGGCTGGAAGCAAAGGCTCTTCCATGAGCATACAGTATCCCCCGAAAATCCCACAGGATATCTGTGGCTTCCCGGTCCTGCATATCTTGAAAAGATCATCGGACGCACATTCCTCATCTCCTGATCCCTGTAATGGTAGTGATTGAGCAAAAACAGCGGATCCACATCCGATGCCTTCCTTCCGGTACCCTGTTGCCAGTCGATCCACCAGAAATCAACACCGTCTGCCTCATAGGGGTGCATGATCTCCTCAAAGTACGCCTTTCTGAAGCTCTCATTTCCAAAGTCAAATTCCACCGTCTCCTCTGAGTCCGGATCTATTCCGGCTTTTTCCGCCACCTGTCTGTACATATCCTCAAATGCCCTTACACCATCAGCCGGATGAAGGTTCAGAGTTACTGACAGTCCGTTGTCGTGCAGCATTTTAAGGAATCTTTTGTAATCCGGAAAAAGCTCTTTATTCCAGGTGTAACCCGTCCAGCCTGTCCCATACTTTGAATCCACATCTGTCACATGCCAGTCCATATCAATTACAGCCACTGAAAGAGGTATCTCCTCTTCTCTGAATTTGTCCACAACCTCTTTGTAGGATTCCTCAGAATAGCGGTAATATCTGCTCCACCAGTTGCCAAGGCTGTACCTTGGGATCAATGGCGTCTTGCCGCATAATCTGTAAAAGTCCCGAAGTCCCCCGTAGAAATCTGTTCCGTAGCCAAAGAAATACAGGTCCTTTGCTTCGGTATCCCGAAGAACGTATCTGCCCTCGCCATCCTCTGATTCCTCAAAAACCGGGCTGCCGGAGTCATCTAAAACAGCATATCCATTCCTTCCGAAAATACCGGGCTCAAGTGGTGTGCTCCCGTCTTTTTCATCCAGTGTTCTTGCCGTTCCAAAAAGATTCCTATCGGAATTACCAAACACCACGCTGTAGTGCCAGACCTTTCCGGTGCTCTTCATCTCTATGGAAAGACCCTGGGTAGTAAACTCCTTTTCATCATAGTTAAGTACCAGCTCTTTCGTCTGTACAACAAGCCTCCCGTTGCTGGTGGTAACGGACACACTGACATCATCTGGTGTCCTGTTCACAACAGCCCTTGTCATTCTGTCTTCAAATCTGCCGTCTTCATTGTATTCAAGCCTTATTAGTCTGTCTGTAAGTATACTGATCCTGTACTTCCCGGAACTGATTATTGAGTTCATATGCTCTCCCTGCCTTTTAGTTAATCGTTTTACTGATACTATAAACTAACAGCCCGAAGAGGTCAATCCCCTCCGGGCTGTTTCTGCTTTTTTAATATTTACTGTTCCAACAGATTTCTCACCGAGAAGCGCTCTGCGACCCGAACAGGCAGTCTTTCATCTGCCACAATATCTCTCTCACCGCTGATCATTCTGTAAAGATACTCCCAGGCCTTCTCTGCCTTGGCATCAAAGCTCTGGGCGATGGAGGTCAGTTTGGGCGTCGTATACTCGCAGCTCGGAAGATTGTCAAAGCCTATCACCGATATGTCCTGCGGCACTCTTAGCCCGCACTGGTTCAATCCCTCGATCAGACCAATGGCAACTATGTCAGACATTGCTGCCGCAGCAGTAAATCCCATGCCCGAAAAGCTTATGTTCTGCCCGACTTCCACGGCATTTATGTAGGTAGTGTCCGTGTAGAATACACAGCTATCGTCAAATTCTACTCCTGCTTCCCTGCAGGCATCTGTAAAGCCTTTATACCTCTCCCTGATAACGCCTTCTGTGGAAGCTTCCGGCGTCACCAGCGCAATCTTTTTATGCCCTTTACCTATGAGATATCTGGCCGAAAGATAACCGCCCCTGTAGTCTTCTATACCAACCCTGACGATCTTTTCCTCAGGTGCATAGGTGTCAATAAATACAACCGGATAGTCGATCATCTTCCTGATCTCCCGTATCTCTTCCGTAAAAATTCCCAGGAAAAAAGCCCCGTCAACATTCCAGGAATCCAGCAGCGGAATAATCTCTTTTGGATCATGTACACATCTCATCATGAGGTAGTAGTCCTCACACCTTATGCATTTCTCGATAACCGCCACAATATGCGCGTTATAGGGGTTTGTGGAAAAATCCTCGTTCTTCCTCAGATATGGGATTACAAGGCCGATTATCCTGCTCTCTTTCTTGGCCAGCGACCTTGCGATAGCATTGGGTTTATAATTTGTCTCCTCAATTATCTTTTTGATTTTATTCCTGGTCTCCTCGGAAACCTTGTGGTTATTGCCGTTTATTACATTCGAAACCGTCGCAGTACTGACCCCCGCCCTTTCCGCGATCATCTTAAGATTCATAGCATCCTCCGGATTTCTGAAAATGAACAGTTACAAGTTATGAAGCAAACGCTCTCATCTATAAACGCATGTTTTTTCTTTTTATAAAAGACCATACAGATCAGAATCTATATGGTCATCCATTTCACATCTTACATTAATCGCTTAACTTCATTTAACTATACAGTGAATATACCCGGATTGTCAACGGCAGAACACTTTTTATCATGTTCTGCCCTTAACTGCATTCAGAAGCTTCAGATAATCCATATACTGTGAATAATCCCCGGCATCGTAGCTTTCGTTCACCATCTTTATGATCGCGCCTGTGACATCACGGCCATTAAGATCAGAACCACTCTGCTCGCCGCCCGCTGCAACACTATGTGCTGTCATAAGCCCGTGAACACTGCTGATCTCTCCCTTCTGCTGCAGATACATACCGTATGCAAAGGTCTCATAATAATCTGCATTGGACAGATTTACATCATTGATGTGGATTTCTCTTGTTACCGCATCTTCCTCATCCCCGGGATACATTTTTGCAATGATCACAGGATCTGCATCATTATAATCCGCAGGCTTATAGAAGTTACAGGAAGGTTTTTCAGAATCTCCCTGCTTTCTTGCCACAGCATAACCGGAGTAAACTTCACCGGGGGCACAGTCTTTCGACGAGTGAAGTTCATTCACCCCTGCTGATGCCTTTGCATCTGTTGCGCCGGTCAGGGTTCTTTCGAAATCATTTCCTGCACTCAAAGTATGCTTTATTGCTGTTCGCTGTGACTTTGCCACACTATATGCCATATTAAGAGCTACGTTCATAAGCTGCCTCCTGATAACAAAAAGCGTGCCTCTTCAAAAGATTCTCCAATCCATTGAAAAGACACGCAAGTCCATTGCTGTATAATATATCGGCAGTTCTCAGAATTTCTTTAGGCCAAAAAACAATCCGGTGTATCTTTTATTCCTCTTGCCATGCAAAGCACCGAAGTTGCTCCCCTATAGGAGAGCGTTTTTCCATCAATGTCAGTAATTCTGCAGCCGGCCTCCTTAGCTATAAGGGCAGCTGCTGCATAATCCCACAGCTGTATTTTCAGCTCAAAATACAGCCCGCATCTGCCAAGTGCTACACAGCACATGTCAAAGGCAGCCGTTCCTGACCTTCTGAGGTCCACACACAGCGGAAGGAGCTTTTTTGCAATGTCAAAAGATCTGTCTCTGAGCTCCTCGTAATATGGCGCAGTTCCAAAGGATGCCAGACAGTCACTTAGCGGAGAGTCTGTGGACATGATCCTTTCTCCGTTCATGTAAGCGCCATGCCCGGCCTCCGCAGAGAACATCATATCATCGTACGGATCATATACAACTCCCATGAAGGGTTCTCCATCCCTTAAAAGTCCCACAGATATCACTGATGGCCTGTACTCATAGATAAAATTGGAGGTCCCGTCAATCGGATCAATTACAAAGCAGAACCCGCTCTCCATTTTTGAAAGAAACTTATCCTGCCCCTCCTCTTCACCGAGAAACTCTGCCTCAGGAAGTACCTCCTTAAGCCTTTTCATCAGAAATTCCTGGATCCTCTCATCTGTTTCAGTGCAGAAATTTGCATGCCCTGATTTCTCCATTACCTTCGGGCGTTTTGCCGACAGCATTATGTTTCCTGCTTCTCTCACTATTTCTATGATCTCATTTATTTCCATTTTCTGATTATCTCCTCTATTAACGCAAGTTTTTATCTGACTTATACCGGCCTCTTGCGAACACCGCAAAATGCCCAAAGGATGTGCACTGGCGGTATCCGGCCCAGCCTCTGCAATCGTCACAAATGCTTCACATGAAATCCTTTGTATCCAGCAAAATCGTTACCGGACCGTCATTTATGGATTCTACCTTCATATCTGCTCCAAAAACCCCGGTCCCGACTTCGAAGCCTCTTTTCCTGCACTCAGAAACCACAAGCTCATATAGCGGCTCTGATACTTCAGGCCTTGCCGCCTGGGTAAAGCCCGGTCTTCTGGAGCTGCAGTCAGCGTAAAGAGTAAACTGGCTTACGATCAGGATCTTAGCCCCTGCATCCTTCGGATTTATGTTCATCTTACCGTTTTCATCCTCAAACACCCTTAGGCCGCAGATCTTGTCAGCAATCTTTAATGCATGCTCCCTGCTGTCATCACAGTGGATTCCCAAAAGGACCAGAAATCCTTTTTCGATGGAAGATACCTTTTTACCGTCAAGTGTCACCGATGCGGATAACACCCGTGTAACTACTGCTCTCATTGCTTACCTCCACAACAGTATTCTTTAACAAATCTTCTTATCTTTATGTCCCAGAACCCCCACTCATGCCCCAGATAATTCATCTGATCGTAGGTATAGTCAAATACCTTGCTGTCAGGCTCCTCGAAGGTTTCTTTTACAAGGAGATTGAGATCAAGCCAGGGGTCAAGGGCGCCGCACGAATGGAAAATCCTTGGCTTTGGGGCATCAGACTTTGAAAGCTGCCTGGCAAGATGACGGATACTGTATCTTGTATCTTTTATGTCCTCGGCTCCAAACATGCGTATTCTCGGAGTTATCTCGTTCCCCGTCGCCTTTTTGTATGATGAGGCATCCGCTTTATCCCCTGCCGAAAGGGCTCCTATAGCGGCAAATTTTTCAGGATATGTAAGGCCTATGACAAATGCCCCATAACCACCGTTTGAAAGTCCACCGATAAAATTGTCACTTCGCTGACCCGACAGATGAGGAAACATTTTCCTCATTATTTCCGGTAATTCCTCACCAAGATAAGTCGTGAATTTCCGCCCATATGCCATATCCACAAAACAGGAATCCTCCGCATTTACAAGGATGATGGCAAGATTATAATCGTCCGGAATATTTGCGATAGTTGACTCGAACAGCCACTCATTTTCATCACCGGATCCTCCATGATACAGCCATAGCGTTTTTAGTTTTTCTTCGTTTTTTAAAGAATCCGGAATCAGAAGCCAAAGATCATTATTCATATTCAGCACATTGGAAAAGACATTTATCTTAAAGGAAATCATTGCCACACCTCCCCATGAAAATGCCGCTTTTCATGTCTTCAGGACAGAACCAGCCAAAAACCTTCTTTAACTGTTCATTCCAGTAAACAAAGTCGTGGCCTCCCTCTCCCCATGCTGCAGTCACATCATAGTTATCCCTGAGCTTCTCATAAAATCTTTTGTTCATCGGAAGAAGGACATCGCCATCACCACAGCACATGTAAATTCGTGGGCGCAAATGCTCATCAACCTTATCGCAGATACCAAAAAGATCTGCCTGACTGTTTCCGGCTTTTTCAAAATCCGGTCCAAGTATCAGTTCAGGCTTTAGCTCAGGTGCATTTTCGGCGACCTCCAGAATGTCAACTGCTCCACTGAAAGAAGCAATGTTTCCAAAGGTCCCGGGATGATTAAGGCCACAGACAAATGCGCCATAGCCTCCCATTGAACAGCCTCCGATAAGCCAGTCATTTCTTTTTCCGGAAACTCTGAAATGCGTCCTTATAAACTCCGGGATCTCCTCTGCCACAAAATCCATATAGTTATATCCGGTATAGGTATTCAGGTAAAAGCTGTTCTTGCCTGATGGCATGAAGACAAGAACCGGCAGTTCCCTGACCATGTCAAAAATCTGGCTCTTCAGAAGCCACTCTGTCCTGTCATTCCTCACCCCATGAAGAAGTATCATTACTTTATAATTGTCTTCCTGCTTAAGGCTCTTATAGCCTGCCTGAGGAATGAGTATTTCAGCTTCAACAGGCATATTTAATGCCCTTGATCTGAAACGGGTTGTACACCACGCCATATTTTTCACCTCACAAATCTGTTTCAATCACTCACCTTCATGCCTGTCGAAAATGCAAACGGATACATAAAAATCCTTTCCGTTCCATCATCAAATTCAACAGTAAACTTGGTGGGTATCTCATCATCATCCCAGGTAACATCAGTGATAACACCATTTCCATACTTTATCTGGCTGATGCGCTCACCTATTATAAGATTTTTCGGAATGCTTTCTCCCGATGCCGTTGCAGGCTTTTTCTTTTTTAAAAGAGGAGTCGGCTTTGTCAGTAAATTCTCTCTCTTTTTTGCACCCTGCTTCTCTTTTGCAATTGTCTTCTTTCCTCTTGGGAATATCTCTCCAAGAAAAACTGATGGCTCATCTTCATATCTGAATAAGGTGAGACTGTCCCTTGCCCTTGTCATTCCCACATAGAACAGTCTTCGCTCTTCCTCATATTCACTCTTTTCCTGTCGCGATGCAGTCTTAAAATCATTGATTATCCTGCACGGCAGTATACCATTTATCACGTCCATCAGAACCACGTTATCGTACTCCAGGCCTTTGCTCGAATGAATCGTCGAAAGTATGAGTTTTGAGCAATAGTCTTCCTTCTTCTGAGAAAGAATGCTTCTGAGCTCGTCCAGTCTGCCAAGGAAATCCGGAATCGTCTTCTCCTGCTTAGCAAGCATCTTCAGGATAAACAGTTTGTTGTCGTCCATACTGTTATCCCTCAGATACTCCCCATAACCCATGTACATATCAATGCGTTCAAGCGCTTTGAAGGGAGCCTCATCCGCCATATTCCTGAAATGAGTGCGAAGCGATCTTATGTTTCTCAGGATATGGCTGTTAATATCAATGCTCTCAGCGCAGTCAAGAATCCCGGAATGCTTTCTGTCTGCGAGCATACACATCCTTTGTGCATCCTGTTTACCCAAAAAGGTCTGAAACTTAAAGTATATCTTCATAAACAGTTCCGGGTCCATTGGATTAAGCGAAAACCTGAGTATATTGACAACATCGACTGTGACCCTGTGGGTGAAAAAGGCCATGTCTGCACTTTTTATCCTGTAGCCGACCCCCTCCCGCTCCAGAAGATCCACAAACGGAAGTGCGCTTTCATTATCCCTGTAAAGAACTGCCGTCTGACCTGTATTTGTCTTTGCCATCTCCAAAAGATACCTGTACTGGCGTTCCCTCTTGTCAAACACAAGACAGCTTATCTCAGTTGCGGCGTCCCTCGTGGCGCACATATGCTTCGCATGTCGGTTAAAATTCTTCTGTATGAACTTATCCGCAGTCTCGACGATCCATGCATTTGACCTGTAATTTTTGTCCATCACGAGCACTTTTGCAGTGCGATGGTTCTTTTCAAAATCCAGCAATGCTTCCGGATAAGCAGCCCTGAAGCCATATATGCTCTGGTCCTCATCGCCGACCATGAAAAGATTGCCTTCTGCCCCCGCCAGAAGAGCTATAATCAGATGCTGGATCTTTGAAGTATCCTGTGCCTCATCAACACAGATGTAACGGTATTTGTCCCTGTAAAAATCCAGAAGCTCCTTCGAATTCTTAAGCATCCGGTAGGCATAGACCATCTGATCGTCATAGTCCATGAGGCTTTTTGCCTTAAGCTCTTTGTTATATAAATTATATATTTCAAATAACTTTATGTTTTCGCCTTCTCCACGCTGTCTTATCTCTTCCTCTGTGAGCAGCATGTTTTTACAGTAGGTTATAAGGGTTCTCACGCTTTTTATATCGCTTTCCGTCGGATATTCCTCCATAACCTTTAAATACAGATCGGTGAGGATCTTACCGGTAATCTTTTCATCAGTCACCAGCTCAAAGGATTTTTTCCCAATGAGCCTGCCATAATGGTTTATCACCTTGGCACAGATTCCGTTTATGGTCCTGAATTCAAGCCGGTCTGACATGTCCTTTCCAAAGACCGACTCAAACCTTCTCGCCATATCTCTTGTGGCAGCTACCGTATAGGTAAGTGTAAGAATGTTCTCGGGTGCAATCCCTTTCACATAGAGCATATAGCCAAGCCTGTTCACAAGCACCGTTGTCTTGCCGCTCCCCGGAACAGCAAGTAATAAGACAGGACCGCTTACCGACCTTACTGCTGTGAGCTGTTCATTATTCAGTTTTTGTGCGTATTTGTCTGTAAACTCTTTATCTGTCATTTTAATCAGCTGTTTTCCTTAAGCTTACCCACAAAGGTCTCACCCATCTCTGACAGCTGAACACCTTTTCTTGTGATATAGCCAAAGGTAAGGGGTTCTTCCTCCTTGAGCTTTATTACCTTGATATCTGAAGACGTTTTGCCCTCTCCAAGCATGGCCGCACCTACAGCATACCCGTTCAGGCCCAGCATCAGCTCAATAGATGTTGCGCGTTCATTGGTACTTATTACCTTTTTGTAGTCGTAGGTGGCAAGTGCTTCTTCCCTATAATAAAAAGAAGTATTGTCCCCCTGGTCAAATACCATGCACGGATAGTCCCTGAGGTCATCCAGTGACAGTTCAGACCGGTCTGCAAGCGGATGATTCTTACTCAGATAAATATATGTGTCTCTGGAAAAGAGCTCGTTAAATTCCAGTGATGCATCCGCAAATATCTTTTTAAAAGTATTCTTGTTAAACTCACTCAGGGCGATGACTCCTATCTCACTCTTCATCGTCTTGACATCCTCTATCACTTCACCTGTCTGTGTCTCCCTGATGTAATACTGGTATTCGTCCAGGTCATATTCCCTGACAGTGTCGATAAAAGCATTCACGGCAACTGTGTAATGCTGCATTGAGACGGAGAATGTAGGCCGCTCTTTCCTCTTGTTTAAATACTTATCCTCAACCTTCTCAAACTGTTCTACAGCATGTCTGGCATAGGCAATAAAAGAAGCCCCCGCTGCTGTCGTCACGACACCATTGTGGACTCTTTCAAAAATCTGAATGCCCAGTTCGCTCTCCAGCTCCCTTACAGCACTGGAAAGACCCGGCTGTGAAACATAGAGCCTGTCAGCCGCCTTCCTCATTGAGCATTCTTCATCTATTGCAATCACATATTTGAGCTGAAGTATGGTCATGTTCCGATCCCTTTCGATACTTTTTCAAATCATGATACCATACTTTTTGCCCTTAATCTATTGAAGCGGTTAGAAACCGACATTGAGCAAAAATCCATGCATAAAATCTACTCTATGAAGGCCGGTTTATATTTGACTTCCCCCACGAGCCGTGCGCTTACGATATACGGTTCCTGAACATGACAATTGCTCCGGGACAAATGGGCCCCGAAGCAATTTTTTGGCTAATTTTGAAAAAGATATGGCATTCTTTTTAGTATCAGTTTTTGTATCAGTCTGCAATCATCAAGATTAAATCAGTCTGCGAACAACGGTGTCGAAAGATATCTGTCTCCTGAATCAGGAAGAAGAACTACTATAGTCTTTCCCTTGTTTTCTTCCCTATGAGCCAGTATGGAGGCTGCCTTCAGTGCTGCTCCTGATGAGATTCCTACAAGTATTCCCTCAGAGACAGCGAACTTTTTGCCCTCAGCAAATGCATCGTCATTCTCGATAGGAATTACTTCATCGAAAACCTTGGTGTTAAGTGTATCAGGAACGAAGCCGGCACCGATGCCCTGGATCTTGTGAGGGCCGGCCTTTCCTTCTGACAGTACAGGACTTGATGCGGGTTCAACAGCAACCACCTTTACATCAGGATTCTGTTCCTTTAAATACTCACCAACACCTGTGATCGTTCCGCCTGTTCCTACACCTGCAACAAATATATCGACTTTTCCATCTGTCTGCTTCCAGATCTCGGGACCGGTTGTTGCTTTATGTGCAGCAGGGTTCGCAGGATTGACAAACTGTCCGAGGATCACTGATCCCTCTATCTCCTTTTCCAGCTCTTCTGCCTTCGCGATCGCGCCCTTCATTCCCTTTGTACCATCTGTCAGCACAAGCTCTGCGCCATAGGCTTTGAGAAGGTTCCTTCGCTCTACACTCATCGTATCAGGAAGAGTCAGGATTGCTTTATATCCTTTAGCCGCTGCTACAGCTGCAAGACCGATTCCTGTGTTTCCGCTTGTGGGTTCAATGATCGTTGCCCCGGGTTTAAGGATTCCCTTCTTTTCGGCATCCTCGATCATCGCAAGAGCGATCCTGTCCTTTACCGAGCCGGCAGGATTTAAGTATTCAAGCTTTGCCAGAATGGTTGCTCCCGTGACTCCTGCCTTTTTGCTATAGCCGTTTAATTTTAAAAGTGGTGTTCCGCCAATAAGCTCTAAAGCGCTTTCTTTAATATCTGCCATGATGTTTTCCTCCGTGCTGTTTACTTTGTTTTGATAAATAGATACTAGCATTACAGGATGGACTTGAAAATTAAAGAAAACTTATAGTAAGGAATAAAAGTTGGTTATCGGCTGTAAATTTTGTGTATTTTGTAAATTTTGTAAATCATAAATATATATATCAGTTTCATGCTTCCCCTCAGAAAAACATGGATCGTACCTGACCTGCACTTTGCAGAGTAAGGTGCATATCCTGCAAAAAGAAAGCTTCCGCCAGACAATTCCTCTTTTGTCTGCCGGAAGCCAAATGCCTCAGCCCTCTATACTCAGAGCCTTATTCAGATATTCTGACACCGCAAAGAGATCCTCACATATAACTTCCGAGAGCCGTCTCATCTCTTCGTCAGCAGGTATCATGTCCGGCACCATGATCGGTCTCATCCCGGCAGCATTAGCTGACCTGATTCCGTTATATGAATCCTCAATGGCAAATGTGTCCTTCGGTTCACTCTTCATTGCCTTGCAGGCAAGCAGATAGATCTCGGGATCGGGCTTTGAAATCTTCACCGAATCCCCTCCGATAATCTGTTCAAAATATTCAAGGAGTCCTGCCGCACCAAGCTCTTCTTCTACGGCAGCTTTTCTTGTTGATGAAGCAATTGCACACCTTATTCTGTTCTCTCTGAGGTGCTCTAGAATTTCCACGACTCCCTTCTTGATCGGAAGCCTGCCACCATCATACCTTTCATGAAAAATAATGCTGCTCTGTTCAAGAAGCTTATCTGCAAACCCTGCTCCGAATTCTTTTGAATAAGCATCCTCAACTATCTGGTGCGTCTGGTTTTTATTGGTCCCTATACATTTATTAAAAACCTTCTCCAGATCTTTTAATCCATACTTCGATGCGGCCTCTGTCCAGGTGAAAAGACATGCTCTTTCCGAGTCAAAAATGACTCCGTCCATATCGAAGATCACACACTGTTTTTTTGTTTTTTCTATGCTGTTCATAACACCTCTGACTCAATTTTCTAAAAGAAAACCATCACCGGGAGAAACCGGTGATGGCAGTTCACGCTCCGGCAAATAATGAGATTGCCCCAATGGCAAGAAGTACTGCTGCAATAGCAAGAATGATGAACCCTCCCACTTTATTTGAGTAAGCGTTGGCAAAAAACTTGTCTGCGTGTGCATCTGACGGGTTGTCGGGATTATATGATATGTCAACCTCTTCCCCCTTATCAGGTGCAGGCATCACCGGAACTGATTTTATCTCATATTCTGTACCGCCAACATTGTAAGAAAAATCTGCCTTATATGTGTGAGTTTCATGGTACCCGATTCCGTTCTTTTTCTTTGTCTGGTATGTCTTGACATGAACCTCTTTGACCGTTCCTTTTGTCTTTGCGGTTCTTCTCTCAACCTGGGCTCTGCTCTTTGGAATCTTGATGATAAGTGTGTACAGTGCCACGATAAGAAAGACAACTCCCAAAATCAAAAATGCTGACCCTAACATAATTCTTTTCCCTCCTCAAACAAACTGTTTTTACTGCACCTTTTCTCTTAGACAAACGAACTTTTTTCCGTGTCTGATAAGTGAAGTGTACCGGCTCAATAATTTCTTTCTTTATTTGTGCCGTCCTTACATCAAAAAGCCGTATGCTCATCAAATGACGATGACAATAATATTCAAAGCTTCTCTTTAATAGTTGTCTTCCTTGATTGGTTCCTTAACAATCTCCAGCTCATTCTCACTAAAATAAACCGGAGTCGGATCTCCATAATCAAGGTCAATATCAACGCCAATATTCTTTTCATCCACATCGTCAAGCAGACTTGAAACCTTTCCGGTTCTTCCAAAGAATTTATCCCCCTCTGCTATCACTTTCACTTTGTCATTCAGTTCCATTTTCTCCTCCCCTTTCCTTCATGACCATCATTTCTGATATATTATGAGCTGTCCGGCAAAAGCTCGTCTGTGCAGCACAGAAGCCGCCAGATAAGTTTTGCTTTTGACATCATCATTACCAATCAGTATAACACATTATCATTTCGTTTCAGATACCATACCCCTGCAGAATGTATCACATGCGTAAAATGCCCGCACAACAAAATGACGTTACGCGGCCGGATTTTTATAGATTAACATTGAACAGATTCCTCAGCTGATTGACAACATCATCACTGTTTGCTTTTATCTGGGCAGCCAGATAGTCAGCTCCTGTCATCCCGGTATCCTGAGAGGCATAATCATTGTCCTGATTAAATCCCTTATCCGTGGCAAGCTTTTGAAGCTCATCAGACATTAGTTTTTCTTTTAATGAATAATTCCTTCATCTTTATACTGTAACATACTTGATGGAGCATATAAACCTGCCCGGGATGTTTTCCCCTGGTTTATATTTTATTACCAAATTACGCATATTAATTATCCGGTATAAGTACAATTGAGACAATTGTCAGTATAATTTTATACTTTTTTATATTTATTCATACGATTTATGGTTGTGCTGTTACCCGGCAGAATTTATTGTAATATTTTAAGAGTTATAATAGGAGCATTTTAGAGATGTGCTGATGAGTGGTCACATGAACAAACCGGTACAGGATCGGCAGTATCTTACCACATCGGATTTTAATCGAAATACAATTTTAATAAACCTGATAGTGCATAAAAAACAAAGGAAAAATATGGCAAAAGAATTCACTCAATCGTTAAGCAATACCCTTTATTTAGAGCAGCTGATATACGCGCTGCTCCTGGAGATTATCCTATTTGTATTAAATATAACCATTTATAAGAGAAAACTATTTGATTATGTATCACTCATGATACTGTCCGGTATATGTATGGTCATCATGGAAAGCCTGTGGACTATCTGTGACGGAAACCCCGTATTGCAGGTCCTGACTTATCTTGGCGGCTGTGGCTATGCACTCTCTACTCTTACTTTCGTCATCTCCCTAAACCGCTTTCTCAACGATCAGTTTGGATTAAGATTTGAAAAGAAGTGGCTTAAGTCATTGTTTTATTATGTCCCGTTCTCTGTGTTTACGCTGTTCTGTATAACAACACCTATAACCAGGCTGGTGTTTGAAGTGACCGAAGATGGCATTTTACAGGAAAGAGTGCTGTTCTCTACTCTGTTTTACATCCTGGTTTGGGGATATATCATTACAGCATTGATACCTGTTTTTTATCATCTCCTTTACGCGCGGAAAACAAATCCCTACGCACACACTAACGCAAGGTATATGCTTGTTTTCGGCATATTGGTACCACTCATTTACAGTCTTCAGTGGCTTTTACTTGGAACCGGCAGTGACAACTATCTGGTATCATGGTGTGTCGCTCTTCCGCTCGTCTATCTGACTACGGTTATTAACATCCGCACTCTTTTGAAAGAGCAGGCAAAAAACGAGGCAGTGGAGAACGACTTGCGCACTGCATCCACAATACAGACAGATGCGTTGCCGCCGGTGGATCCCGAATTTGAAAATTTCCCTGAGGTGAGCCTTCGGGCATCCATGAATCCGGCAAAGGAAGTGGGCGGAGATTTCTACGACTACTTCCCAATTGATAAAAACAGGCTCTGCTTTCTGATAGCAGATGTCTCCGGAAAGGGTATTCCGGCCTCACTGTTTATGATTATTGAATAAACTTACAGTGGAAGCACATTCTTTAACAAAAAAGCTGCCGCGTTGAAATGAATGATCATTTCAAGCGACAGCCTTTTAAAAAATGTACCACAGGTCCCTTATATTCTGTCTTATCAGCGCTTTTAATTGTCGACCAACTGTCTTTCTAATTCATCAAAATCGTAGGTATTCTGCTTAAAGCCATGAAACCTGTTCTTGTTTGCCTTTACCGGCTCATCATACCCATCCCTGATGGCCTTTATCATAAAGCCTGTAACATTATCAACTCTTCCACCCATACTGCTCATAACAGCATAAGCTTTTTCAACCTTGCCCAGGTCATACTCAGCAGCCTCAGCAATTGCTCTCAGATCCTTGATCTTAAGCTTTTCATCAATAATCTCATTAAGGTTGTCAATGAACTCATCCTTTTCATCCTGGGTGAGAATCCTTATCTGCTTCTTTTCCACAACCTGAACGCGCTGTCTCTTATCATAGATCATGAATCTGATGGAATGGATTCTTCCGCCTCTTCCGGACTTTATAGGTTCATATTCAAACCTGATGCTTGTCATCTCATCAAGCTCTTCTTTTGCCTTATCAAGAGTATTTTTCCTGAATGTGCTAAAGACGCTGTACTTTGCCTTGCCCGTCTTATTTGTTCCCTTGTCCCTTTTCCGCTCGGCAGTTTCCTGTGACAGCTGCTCTATATAATCAAAATCAATATTTGATTTTTTCAGCGCATTTATTATTTCCTTGTTTTCATTCGGATCAATTATGCCAAGTCTGAGCTTGAGATCAGTAAGATTCATCACAAGTATATATGGTTCCGAATTGTCCATATTCTCACCGCGCTTATGTGCAATGTAGCTTTGCTTGTCAAACTCGGATTTCAAAATCTCATATATCCTGTAGCTGTAAATACTCTTGAGCGGAATCGTCTCTTCGAGAGAAAACATTGTATAGTTTTCTTTCAGCTGATAGAGCTGATCCGTAATTCTGTTATTGTATCGCATCTCAAGAATGCCATCCTTGAATTTGCAGTCAGTAACAACATTCAGCGCTTCCAGCTCCTTGGTCTGATCATTGGTATAAATAATTCTCCAGTCAAGAAGGGACGCTTTTTCCTTTTCAGGCTCAACAAGGTCTCTTATATGCTCATAGAAAGAGCCACCTTTATTTCCAAATATTCTTCTAAGATCACCACCATGCAAAGTGGTAACCAACTGTCCTGTTCTCTCATCGAGCTGTGCCTGTTGTATTCCTACGGAAAAAATCTTCTGAGCCAGAAGTGACGTTGTGCCCTTTGCATTTATCAGACTGTTTGATTTAGAGTACTGTCTGCCTTTGAGGACACTCATATCATAAGATTGCTCTTTTTTCTTTGCCATTTTTCCCCCAAAAAATGATTAAGATAACTTCTTTTCATACAAGTTTATTATATTAGCTTTTAAACACCTGTGTCAACCTCATTTCTATACATCTTGTACCCCACAGCGTCACAAGTATGTCCAAAAAGCTTTCATCTTGCTCCCAATCCATATATAACTTGTTCCCAAAAGCGTCATAAGTTAGCATGTGGAGGATAAGAAATGACGCTTTTGGGAATATACTTTATTGACTAAAGTAGTTCTATCACAGAAAATGCTGCCACAGCTTCATCTCTTTCTTAGAAAAAGCCGAAATCCATACTTTATCACGTCATAATAACTATTATTTGTATTCCCAAAAACATCATAAGTTTAATTTTATGTTCCCTTTTACATCACATATGCTTCGCTTTCGTTCCCTTTTACGTCATAAGTTTACCTCTAAAGCCCCGGCTGTCTTACTCAGCTTTTCAAGATTTTGTGTCCACAAGCTTAATTAGAACAAATTATTGATTCCTTTTTTTTTGATAAAATATGGATTCTGAGATATATTATTTTGTTCCCTTTTTCATCACAAGTTAAATTGCTGTTCCTTTTCAGGTCATAAGTTAAAGCCTTTTCATTCCCTTTTACGTCATAAGTTACGTCTTTCCGAAATATGCCTGATTCCCTAAAACCTGCAAAATGGCGCTATTCCCCGAGTTATTTTCTGCATCACTTTCATTATTCCCTTTTAGGTCATAAGTAATTCTATTGCTTCCCAAATCCGTCATACCTGGTACCCTAAAACGTCAGAACTTGCGCCATTTACATTATTTATTGATTCCCAATATGGTCTTCAAAAAATACCCAATTGGGTCATATCTTTGCCCTTTTCAAGTCACATCTTGTTCCCAATCACATCAGACCTTTTTCCCTTTTAAGTCATAACTTTTTCAGTAAAAGTAAGTATATATGCGAGTTTTGAGGCATTATAATAAAATAAAAAAAATGTTGTTAAACATATAAAAGAACACAACACAGATGTTGCAAAAAAATGAGTCCCATTTAATATGAGACTCGTTGAATACGGTTATTTTTTCATATTTGCTTTTACCATATCGTAGTATTCTTTATTTTTTTTGTAGTCCTCTTCTATAAGATACTCTATGTAATCTGTCTTCGATAAACCTTTTGCGCTTGAAGCAACATTTATCATCTCTTTTTTGGAATCCGAGATACGGAAATTAAACATTGACCGCTCTTCTTCTGTTTTTTTGGGTCTTCCTACTTTTTTGTGTTTAGTCTTAGCAGAAATTGATTCAGAATATGCTTCAGGTTTTATTTCGGGCTTTATTTCAGTAACTATAACAGGCTCTACAGGGACTGTTGGCTTTGATAGCCCTTTTTCTTCTTCATGATTATATAACTGATCGACAAGTTCATCTGTAAGATTGGATTCCTTGCGGTTTTTGTACAATGCTTTGAATTTATTAGGTCTTTCTGCCATCTTTTTCCCCCTCTGATTTGTAAATAACAACTTATTCTTCTTCAAGTCTTCTTACAATCTCATCAACAATGCGTCGATAATCAATTGCGGCATTAGACGATCTCTTGTATGTCTCCACAGGCTTGTGTACCATTTTGGCTTCATCTACTGCTGCTGCTTCTCTTACAGTCATGATAAATGGTGGTTCAATGGGTTTAAGTATATCAGGGATATCATTTTCAACTTTGTCCTGGATAATTTCGATAACTGCATTTCCTATATTGGTCTGCCTGAATCTGGAAACAACAATCCCGAGTATTTTGGCATCTGAAAGGGATCGTTTTCCGGATTTGTGGAATTTCATCATATCTGAAACAATAGCATCTATTCCATCAAGCGAATCTTCACCGGAATCAGCGCACATAATAAAATAGTCTGCTGCAATATAGCTCATGTTCAATGGAATATTCCTGGCTGGTGCATTATCTATAAGAAAATAATCGTAATCCTCTGATAGTGCATCAAGAAGGTCGTCCAATAAATACACTGCTGTCGGATCATCAAATATCTTATCTGCCTTGGACATTTCCGGTGAACCGGCTATGATGTAATAACCTGCTGATACCTTTTGAATGGCCTTCTCTATATCGACATCGTCACGACTGAAAAGGTCAAATATTGTTGGTGCACTTCTGTCTGCTTCTGCATTTTTAGTAAGGTTACACTGCTGGTCCAGGTCGATGGTTAATACCTTTTTTCCCAACTTAGTAAGAATAGAGGCAAATTCTATAGTTGATGTTGTCTTCCCGACACCACCCTTCTGATTTGCCATTGCGATTGTAACTGCCATAATATACACTCTCCTTTTATGTAAATAAAAAATATTCAGTAAAATATATCTTTACAAAATATACAATATATTCGTAGTACAAGCAAATTAGAATAAATGTAAAGATAAAATATACAATATTATATTGGTGTAAGCGAATCAAAATAAATGTAAAGATGAAATAT
>JAILJR010000043.1 GCA_024694565.1 Butyrivibrio sp.
TGCAAAGGAGGAGCTTCACAGAGCTCTCAAGGAGTACAAGGGCACAGTTATTATGGTCTGCCATGAACCTGACTTCTATCAGGACCTTGCTACGGACGTACTTGACTGCACGAAGTGGACAACGAAGCTGATTTAAGAAAATAAGGTGTTGCGCATGAAGAGAAGACAATTACTGATAATACTGGCTACAGCTCTTTTGACAACGGGCTGTGGTGGATCTAATTCCAATAACGTAGCTATCGAGGCAGATACTGCCCCGGCGGCTGAGGCTACACAAGACATTCAGCAGAGTGAACCTGTGGAAGAACCCGAGCCTGAGGAGCCGGAAGAGCCCGAGAATACGTACGAGCCGGCATATCCTTATGAAGAGCAGCTTGCGGTTATCAGTGACAATTCTGATCTCTGGGAGCTTACTGAGGAGGATATGGAGGTCTTTTCACCCTTTATAGATTATGGCTATGCAATAGATGATTTGGACAGGGACGGATATCTGGAGGTGATAAAGACCTTCTGGGGCGATGAGACCAAGCTATATCAGACTTCAATCTATGAGACTACAGATGACAAGGCGCTTAGCGAATGGAAAATGGATGCCTTCAGAGCGCTGGATGTTGAGCCGTGTTTAAGTGACGTTGACAGCGTATACATCATAGAAGATGAAGATGCAAAATACATGGTTTACTCAACCGTGCGTGAGTCTGCCGATGCATACTGGGGCATGAATACCTTCTACAGAATGTTTATCGAGGACAATACGATAACCTTAGAAGAGATCAAGGACGGCGAGCAGTCCTGGTATTTCGGTAATGAAAAAGAGAGATTTTCATGGTTTAAGGATGTGACAGCTGAAAGTCTGCTGGTTTCTTATGAAAAGAAGTATTACCGGGATGAAAGAGATACAACAGGCCTATACACAGCGTATCTCAATGGAGAAGCAGAGGCAATAATGGACTGCGAATTCGAAGACTATGACGCTGAGGCTGATTATCCTATTTATGATTACAAATATATCGACTGCGGAAGTGACGGTGAATATGAGCTTCAGGTCTTTGCCCGCAGTGACCCTGATATGCTTCCTGCCAAACTCAGCTTTGTGATCAAAGAAGCTGGAGGTAAATTATATATAAGATATATAACATATGTCGAGGCAGAGAGGCGAGAGGGAAACATCAGCGAACAGGGCTTTGTAGGCGAATTTGGCAAAGGCGGAGCGAATCTTGCGATATATGACTATGGTTTCCTTGATGCTGATGCCAGATATCATTTCTTCTACAAGATGCATTATTTCTTGACGGTCAATGATTTTGATTTCGGGGATGATGTAGAGATCGATATGGAGGAGTGGAAGGACACTCAGCTCATGGTCTACATATTATCTGAAGATATGAAGGATTCAGAGCACATCTATTATCATTACACTTATACCGGCAGCAAAAAGTATTACGAGAACGACAATGTGTTTAAGAACACTTTGGAAGAAGCCGGATTTAAGACATATACAGAAAAAGAGATCAAGAAGATCCTTACGGATCATGCAAAAGAAATAGGGCTTGACCCATCTATCAGAAATGATTAAAAATAGCACACAATATAATTGCAAAAAATATAAAACGTGATATAATCATTTGTATCAATGACAAATATAAGAGGATCACGTTATGAGTAAAGACTTTGATATTCAGGAGTATATGACCAGAGGAGTTGAGCGTGTTGTTGCCGACGCCGTAAGAGCTACTCTCAGAAACCCCAAGGAGAGCGCATATATGGCTAAATTCGCCATTGCCAGCAGCGCAGCTTCCAAAAAGAGAGCCAAGATGGAAGAGGCAGGAGAACATGTTCCGCCATTCCTTATTGCAAGCATTACCAGTAGCTGCAACCTTCACTGTGCAGGCTGTTATTCGAGATGTAATGATGCTACCAATGACAATGAGCCTGTTAAGCAGCTCTCAGATGAGGATTGGAGCAAGATATTTGACGAAGCTGATGACCTCGGAGTAAGCTTTATTCTTCTTGCAGGAGGAGAGCCACTTCTAAGGCGCGGAGTAATAGAGGCTGCAGGCAAGAAGCAGTCAATCCTGTTCCCTATCTTTACAAACGGAACTTTCATGACAGAGAAGTACTTCGACGAGTTTGATAAGAACCGTAATCTGATCCCCATCATGAGTATAGAGGGCGAGCAGGAAGCTACTGACAGAAGAAGAGGAGAGGGCGTATACGAGAAGCTTGTTTCAAACATGGATGAGCTCAAGAGAAGAGGCCTTATCTTCGGGGCATCTGTAACAGTTACAACTGACAATTTAAAAGAGGTTTCCTCCGAGAGTTTCATCGGTATGATGTCCGATAAAGGCTGCAAGGCGGTTATTTTCGTTGAATTTGTACCTGTAGATGAGAATTCTGAGCACCTTGCACCCGGTGATGAGGACAGAGAGTACTTAAAGGCAGAGATCATGAGACTCAGAAGAGAGCATCCTGAGATGGTATTCGTATCATTCCCTGGAGATGAGAAGAATTCAGGCGGATGCATCGCTGCAGGAAGAGGCTTCTTCCACATCAACTCACAGGGAGGCGCAGAGCCCTGCCCATTCTCACCTTATTCTGATATCAATGTAAAAGACACTTCCCTCAGGGAAGCTATGAAATCCAAGCTTTTCCTGGATCTTCAGTCCGAAGGCGTTCTTCTTGACGACCACAAGGGTGGATGCGTCCTTTATGAGAAACGCGCACAGGTTCAGGAACTTGCTGCAGTATAAAATACCAAAGACCGCCGTAAACGGCGGTCTTTTTTGTCAAAAGCCTTTATGTATCAGTCCATCCCCGAATTTATCGCGGATGGATCTTTCCATTTTTTCAAGCTTATCGTCTTTTTCTTTCTTTTCTTTTTCTGCCCGGAGCTCTTTTTGGCCGGTAGTCATCCAGTCAAAGAGATTGCCCTGCCTGAAGGTCCCGTTATCAAGGTGATCCACACCAACACCCACAAGACGAATGCCGACTCCTTCTTCAAAAATACCGTTATCGCCTGTCAGGAGCTCTCCCAGGAGCATAAGAGCGTTTTCGTATATGGTATCCGCATCGTTTGTGGACTCGGCAAGACGGAGCTGCCTTGAAAAGCGCTTAAATTCACTGGTCTTAACCTGCACGTTTATAGTTCCGCCATAGACGTTATCTCTTTTAAGCCTTGCGGAAACCTTATCTGAGAGATGCCTTACGATCGGGGGCATATCAGTCTCAAAATTGGCTGTAGTTATGTCGTTTTTGGTGGTGGTCTCATTGGAGTAGCTCTTGGGATCGTCCCTCTCGGGATGTACGGTTTCAGAGCCAATGCCGTTGGCACTCTGATATATGTATTCTCCGGCCTTTTCGCCAAGGAGCGAGGTAAGCAGTTCCTTGGAATATGACGCAGCATCTCCTATGGTCCTTATGCCGACTGAGCGGAGCTTTTCTGCTGTCTTTTTGCCGCAGCCGTACAGCTCTCCAATATCAAGAGGCCACATTTTTTCTTTGATTTCCGAGGGAAACAGTGTGTGAGTTTTGTCGGGCTTTGTAAAATCACTGGCCATTTTCGCAAGGAGTTTATTGCTGGAAATGCCGACGTTTACAGTAAAGCCGAGATTATCCCTGATCTCGTCGCGGATCATCTGTGCGACGTTTAGCGGAAAATCAGGGGATGGATAGATGTCTTTTAAAGAAGTGACATCAAGATAGGCCTCATCAATAGAGACCTGCTCAAGAACTTCGGAGTAGGTCCTGAGGATACTGATAAAGGCGCTTGAATACTCGTGATAGGTCTTAAAATCCGACGGAACAACCACGAGTTTGGGACATTTCTGGAGAGCGCTTGCTATGGGCTCAGCAGTCTGAATCCCGTATTTTTTGGCGGGGATAGATTTGGCGGTAACAATGCCGTGCCTGGTCTTAACATCCCCTCCGATAACGGAGGGGATGGTTCTAAGGTCTATGGAATCGGGATTGTCTTTTAACCTCTTGACTGCAGTCCAGGAAAGGAAGGCAGAGTTAACATCCACATGAAAAATGATATGTTTCATGTCTCTATCCTTTAATATCTAAATTACTCTTTGCCGCTCCAACAGTAGGTGCAAAGCTTGCAGGGCTCAATGGGGATAGCCTCTACCATGTCGTCGAGACGGTGGTAGTGAAGAGATGTGAAGTTGAGCTCTTTTCTGATCTCCTCGAGCATTGCCTCATACTGTGGTGAATCGGGGTCAGTGTATTTTCTTACGGTTTCTTCATTAGGACTTGGATAGCCCTCGAGCTTCTCAATTACACGCCTTGTTATAAGCTCCATTTCGGAGTTGGAACGGGAGAAGTT
>JAILJR010000106.1 GCA_024694565.1 Butyrivibrio sp.
TTTGGGCTTGAAGCTTGTTGAAAGCCACAGGCCAAAGCTCCAGGCAGGCGGAAGGGCAGGGCGCCCTGTAAGTCCGGTATAGACTTCAAGAATATCAGCCGGCTTCTCGCCATAGATCAGGTGATATCTCAGCTGCTCGCCTTTGACGGAGAAGCTGACATACTCAACTTTTTCACATGCAACTTCAAATTCTACGGGGCCTGCGTGGTCAACAAAGACGCCGTAGTTTTCATTGGTAAGGTAAAATGGAATGCTCTTGTAGCTTACCTGGCTTGCTGTGCCGCCATCCTCATTCCAGATGGTGACAGTCTGACCGTTTTTGACAAACGGCGTGAATTTCTCTCCAAAACCATATACGGTTTCTGTGGGCTTGAGCGACAGCTCTGCCAGCATGTATGCGTCGTACTCCTGGCAAAAATAGTCATCAACGGGCTTGTATGTGGTGGGCTTTGCGTCCCAGCGCATGTAGCCTGTGTTCCTGAAACCGGAGGACGTGAGAACACGCCCTCCTGCTTCAAAAGTATAGGAGAAATTCTGTCTGTTTACGCGTACTGTGATATCGCCTGCACACATGACGGCTTCGTCTTCAGTGATCTTAAGATCCACAGGATCGGGATCAAGATCCAGATCAAAGCGAGGCTCATGGTCGTCATAAGCTTTATAATGTGTCACCGTTACAGCGATATCATTGTGTCTGGCGGATACGAAGTCAATCTGGAGTACCGTTAGATCCAGAGCGTCAGCCCTCGACAAAATCGGACGCTCCGGTGCCAGAATGCGCATTCCATGCGGTATTTCCTGAACTTCAAATGCCTGGGTCGCGAAACTTGCTTTCACGCGTTCACTTCGCAGCCAGTAACCTTCTGTAAATTTCATGTTATTCTCCCTGTTTTATTTTGCTCCGTCGATGGATGCCCATTGCTCCTCAATCTGAGCACAGGCTTCATCCTTTGTAACTGTTCCTGCAATGTAGGACTGAAGGATCTGTCCACAGGTCTGATGCCAGCTGTCTGTAGAGTAGCAGATGGCAAGTGCTCCGCTTCCTTTTGCTTCGGAAAGGGCTGCACCCTGCTTGATGACCTCAAAATCAGAAGGTGCATCAGTAACGATTGGAGGAACTACTCCTGCAACGTCTGTGAACCAGGACTTGCCGTAATCTGAGGTATACCACCAGTTTACGAAGTTTAAAGTAGCCTGAAGGTTTGCAGAATCCTTGTTTACATGAAGGGCCTGATCTGAACCTGAGATAACCTTGGTTTCAGCTGCATCTTCTGTGGTCGGATAGCCTGCAAAACCAATCTTGAGGTCAGGATTTATTGAGAGTACATCGGCTTCTACCCAGGCGCCCTGACCAAGCATCATTGCAACCTCACCATTTGCAAAAGCTGCTTCTTCAGCTGAGAGGTCTGTCTCAAGTGGCTTGTTATCGCCATACTCTTTTGCCAGGTCGAGGAATGCAAAATAGTTGTCATAGAGCTCAGGATAGTCAGCTACCTTCGCCTCACCCTTCTCGAATTTAGCGACAAGATCTGCAGTAGAGATTCCTGCACCGTCAGCAGCTGCGTTGACGAAACTCTGATAGGTGTGCTTGAATACCCACCACTCAGCAAAACCTGTGGTAAAAGGCTTGATTCCGGCGTCGCTAAGCTTTTTACATGCATCGACAAGTTCTGAAGAAGTCTCCGGGAACTTGTCAATTCCCGCTGTTTCAAACATCTCTTTGTTATATACGATGCCGAAGTAGTTGCCCTTGATAGCAAAGCCATAGCAGCCTTTTCCGCCATTTGCGGTGGAGGCCATTGCAGAGGCTACTGCCGGATCCATCGTTGTCATGATAGGTTCACTACTTAAATCATACGAGTACTCAAGGTAGGTGTCTATCTCTTTTCCCGAAGTAGATGAGAAAATGTCAGGGACTTCACCGGAGTTGAGCTTGGCCTTGAGCATGGTGGGATAGTCGTTCTGCGTGGTCTCGTAATTGATGGTCACACCGGGAGCGACGTTCTTGTATTCTTCGATGAGTGTGTTGATGGCATCGGCATATTCGGGTGATGAGATGAACATATAGATTTCCCCGCTATCGGCTGATGCGTCAGTGGTCTCGACATTTTCTTTTGCGCTCTCGCCCACACTTGCTGGCTCTGCGCTTTCGGTACTTCCGGAACCACATCCTGCCAGGAGTGTGATCGCCATAACACTACTTAGAACTGCAGCAAAAAACTTTCTTTTCATTTTTTTCCTCCTTTGTAAATAAGAAACATTGTATATGCCTAGCCCTTTACAGCACCGGCAACTACGCCTTCGACGATATATTTCTGGAGCAGGATGAATATCAGGATAGATGGCAAAACTGTCAGCGTCATTGAGGCCATAGCATATTGCCATTTGGTGTTCATCTGTCCGACAAAGGTATAGGCTGCAAGCACCAGGGTCTTGGTTTTTGTGGAACTGTTTACCATGAGAAGCGGAAGCAGGAAGTCATTCCAGATCCACATCACATCCAGGACGATTACGGTAAAACATACAGGCTTTATCAGCGGAAAAATAATGGCACAGTATGTTTTCCAGGTCGATGCGCCGTCTATTTCAGCGCTTTCGTCTATTTCCTTGGGAATTGTCTTCATAAAGTTAAAAAAGATAAATGTGGCCATGGGTATCCCAAATCCCCAGTACTGGATTCCGAGTCCCACTTTGCTCTGATCAAGATGAATGATGTTCATGGCCTTGAGCAGGGTGATCATGATGGTTTGGAACGGGATAAGCATGGGAGTGATGATGATTCCGTAGATCAGCTTCGTATAGTCGTTTTTTCTCCTATCCAGAATGTAGGCTGCAAGAGAGGAAAAAAAGACTATTCCGAGAATACCTATTGCAGTGATCAGCACGTTATTCATGAAAAGCTGCAGGTAGTGGATCTTGTTTGCCACATAGATGAAGTTCTCCGTCGTCGGCTTTTTTGGCAGAGCGATCGGATCTGAGACCACTTCACCAAAGGGCTTGAAGGAGTTCATGAACATAAGGAAAACCGGGTAGATATATATCAGGGTAAAAAGAGATAACATTACCAGCATCACTATTAGCACGATTTTTCTTTTTGTTTTCAGGCTCATCAGAGGTTTACCTCCAGTTTTTTCATAAGGCGAAGTACAAGTTGGGTGGTGACCAGAACAAAGATGAAGTACAAAATAGCTTCAGCTGAGCCCAGGCCATAGTTGTTATTGGTGAAGGCCTCCTGATATATCTGCATGGTTGTACTGTAGGTGCTTGTTCCCGGGCCGCCTTTGGTCAGGGCAAGTATGATGTCGAATACCTTAAGGCCGTTGGTCAGACTCATGAAGATACAGGTGGTGATTGATGGTCCAAGTAGCGGAAGCGTTACACGAAAGAACTTCTGCACGGGGCCTGCTCCATCTACAACTGCCGCTTCCAGCACATCCTGCGGAATTGCCTGAAGACCTGCGATGTAGAGGACAATGTAGAATCCCAAAGCCTGCCAGATGCCAACCAGTACGATTGAATAAAAAGCAAGGTGAGGATCCCCGAGCCAGCTGTAATTCAAAAATCCCATGCCGGTCAGGCCAAACAGTTTTTCAAAGCCTTTTGTGAAGATGAATTTCCATATGAAACCGACTATGGTAAGGCTCATGATATAAGGGATAAAGAAAAGTCCGCGGAATACGTTGGCTGCTGAGAACTTTTTGGTCAGTGCCACCGCAAGGATCAGAGCGATCACATTGCTTCCTATCATAAAGAGCAGAGTATATCTGATTGTGAACAGGATGGTACCTGCGAATATGCTGCTATTGCTGAACAGTTTGTGAAAGTTTGCAAGACCGATGAAGACCGGTGTTTTGGAGATGCCGTTCCATTCTGTTAAAGAGTAGTAGCCGCTCATGATAAACGGCACATACATCATGATGATGACAAGTAGTAAAGCAGGTAGCGTAAAGAGCACGTTTTCCGCATTTTCTTTGCGCCTTCGCCTGTTTGTAGTACGCATTTTTTCCCCCTTATTTCCCCGGACCAGGTTGATGAATTATTCCTATATATGAATTATAGGAAGGATAGGTTCCTCGAAAAATGGAAAAATCCGTCAAAAAAACTGTAAAAAACAGACAAAAACCATACTCTCATAGAAACGAAAAAAATAAAGTTGTATAGTTAACATATGGGAAAATCGGGGGAAAAATTAAAGAATTTCATACGCCGGAAAATGGATCAAATGCCGCTGTGGGCGGAGTTTACACTTTTTTTGGCACTGATCATGATTCTTTTTACAGCTGTTCTGTCCTGGTTCATTTACAACAGAGAACAGAACAGGATCATAGATGCAGAGCTCAAGGCAAATCATTCACTTTTAGATCTTCGCATGTCCAATATGGAAAGCTATATCGACACACTTTCTGCTTTTTCGATAATGCCGGTGTACAGCAGCGACATTTATGCAATGCTTGTGACAAGCGACGCTCTCAGCGATGCAGCCATTGAGAATATCAGGTCTAATGTCCGCACCTACCTTTATTCAAGAGGCGATATTCTGTCGTACCATCTTTTTCTGGTAAATCAGGATCTTGATGTGGGGCGCGACGATCGCAAGGGAATAGTGATGGTGAAGAAGGCGGACAATATCAGGAAGATGGATTGCTATAAGCACTGCCTTGAAAATCCGCAGAACTATGATCTTTTGCCTGCTTCTGATAAGAGCGGGATCCTTCGTTTTGCCCATTCTATCATCAGAATTGAAGACAAGAGCATCGTGGCCATAGTTGAATTTGAAGTAGATAGGAGCAGTATTCCAAATCTGACTTTTCAGAGTGCTGGGCAAAATGAGATCATCAGCTTTTACAATAGTAGTGGTGAACTTTTGTATACAACTGCCGGGGAAAAAGAAGCTTCTTTTTTGCACGAGTATAGCGGCCCGGAGAACATAGCTCTTTTCCTGGAAAAAGAGACAAAGGCGGAGCCAAGCTATAGAAGGCTTGGGGAGGAGCAGTATCTGCTGGCCAAGGCGGCCTCCGCTGACGGAGAATTGTATATGACGAGTCTCGTGCCGCTGTCGGATGTGCTTTCTCAGATCAATCAGACCAGAAGATTTGCGCTTATGGTGGGGGCTATCTTTGTTGCATTCGCAGTCCTTGTTGCGCACATGCTTATCCGCTATCTGTCTGCGCCTTTGACGCTGCTTGTGCAGTACCAGAAGAAATTCGGAAACGGCCAGAGAGTGACGTCAAAACTTGGAAGAAGTCGTGAAAGCGCCGAGCTAAGCAGGTCTTTTAACGAGATGACAGAGCGCATCAATACTCTGGTGCAAAAGAACTACATGGCTGAATTAAATGAGAACAAAGCAAAGCTGGCA
>JAILJR010000108.1 GCA_024694565.1 Butyrivibrio sp.
TATTTTTCTTTATAACTTCGAAACTATTTTGTAATATTGTAATATAATTATCAATTGCGTTCAAGAGCATCCTGCAAAAACTTATTTGAACATACATAATTATATACAGATTATGTGCCTGTCTCTGCTTTTTCTTATAGCCGCTTTATATTCACCTGGGATAACGATCAGCCGATCTCCTCATAGGCATCGCCAGTCCAACCATCATCTATATGCCATATCGCACAATGCTCTTCATCTGCATACACAAAATAACAGATTTTGTTCTTCTTAGCAGAGGAATTCGAAAAAGCGCCCTCACCTGAGAGTCCGTAAAAGCAGACAACTCCCTCATAGTCTTTGGTCTTTTTTGTCCCGCGAGCCAGATACCATTCCCTGTCCGTCCGGACACAATCTAACTCTTTTCCATTTAACTCAATTATAATCGATTCAGGTTCGGTTTCACTCTGGCGTCTTTTTTTCCTAAGGTTTTCCTCAAGCAGGTCCAGTGCTCTTGAAGCATTCAGACGGGTCTTAAGCTTATCATCAGAATTATGGAGACCACAGACAGGTTTGATGACACCATCTTCATTCCGCACAAGATAGACCGTACCGCCGGTCGGACAGATATTCTCCCTGCCGGGCATCACATCATCCAGTACGGCCATAGCCTCTTTCGCTGAACCCTCTTCCTGATCGTTGAAAAGAAAATCAATGACCAGGCCATCTGAGGCAGACTTCATAGCCTGCTCACAGGCTCCCTCGGCAGTCATTTTCTGAAAAGCATTCCAAGCAGGTATGGCTAAAATCCCCAGCATAATAATTACCAACACCAGGAGAATAGCTACCAGTCTGTTTACAGCTCCCTTTTCAGATAATGCTTTCCACTCTGCGTTAAGCGGAAAACTCTTCTTGCTTTCTATGCCATACTTTTTTTTTGTTCTGTTACGATCCGTAATATCCATCTTAATATACGTTTTATAAAACACCCAGATAAATAAAGATTGTTAATTATTCCCTAATCTTTTCTTATATCCTAACCTGATGAAAAAAACACTCCTTTTAATGAAACTATCAACAGGAAGTATGTTCATCTCCTGCTGCATAAGAGTATCTCTAACCTTCGTAATACATAAATCCGCTGAAACGCCAAACACTGAATCACATACCCGCATACATTCCGAACATCGCCATATATATTGCGATAACAATATATCCGGCAAAACCGGCAAGAAATACAAGAATTGTGGGTTCCAGCTTAGCTAAAGCATCTGCTGTAGCCTGTTCCAGTTCATTGTCGTAATACTCAGCTGTCATAGTCAAAGTCTGCTCCAGTTCTCCACTCTCTTCACCAACAGCAGTCATATCTACCAGGATATCAGGCAGACATCCAGAATCCCTGAGGCTTCTTCCTACAGTAAATCCCTCTTCAAGCTTACCTGTAATCTTGCCGACCTCCGTACTATAATAATAATTATCCATAACGCGGCTGGTGATAGATACTGAACGAACCATGGAAAGGCCAGCCCCAAGCATCATAGCCATAGTATTGGCAAATTGGCTTGCGCCATTAAGAACAGCAATCGGTCCTAAAACCGGGATTTTGAGCTGAAACTTTGCCAAATTCATTCTTCCGGATTCTGTATTGCCATAGATCTTGACGGCCAAAAAAATAAGTATTGCTGCAGCAACCATATAAACTATATTATTCCGAAAGAAATTTGACAGATCAATCAGTGACTGTGTGATCAAAGGCAGTTCTGAACCTTGCTCGGCAAATATGGCAGTAAAGGTTGGTACAACTTTTATCATCAGGACTGCAACAACTACGATAGCTACGATAAAAACAAAGACAGGATAAATCATAGCTCCTCTGACCTTTGCTTTTGTCTTGCTCTGTTTTTTATAATGCTTTGCCATAGAATCAAAGGCAACATCAAGATTACCGGACTCTTCACCTGCCCTGATCGTCTCCACAAAAGTTACCGGAAAAAGCTTCTTTCCCTGATCTGCAAAGCTGGCAGCAATCGAACGGCCACCTTCCACATCATCCGCAACTTTAGTCAGGACTCTCTTAAGCGGCTTATTTGTCATCTTGTCTGCGATAAGTTCACAGGTTCTTCTCAAAGGCACTCCTGCCTTCAGTATGACCGAAAACTGGCTGCACATAAGTGTAAAGCTCTTTTCATCAAGCTTATTGCCTCCAAAGTCTCTGGTCAGGAAGTTTCCTTCCTCAGCTTTTTCCTTGACCTCATGGATCTGAAGTACAATCGTATGTGTCTGCTTGATCCGGGATACTGCATCAAGTTCATTGAAACCTTCGATTATGCCGGATACTTTTTTCCCGTCCTTTGAGACGGCAGAATACTTAAATTTTGCCATCAGGCAAACTCCTTTATTCTTCCTAATCCCCTGTTTATACCGGAATACTTTGCTTTAGCATTTGATATAAATCTATAATTCCGGCAGTCTGAGAACTTACTTCCACTCTAGGGAAACAATACTCAGATCCTCTGCTCCGGCCATTTATCAGCCGTTTCTCTTTACAAATTCTCTGTCATGTGCATAACGCAGCGCCATATCCTTTGTGATCTGTCCGCTCCTTGACAGCCTCGTCAAAGCCTGGTCCATAGTCTGACCACCAATAGCATTACTGGTTGCTACTGCATTCGCGATCTGCGGTGTATTTCCGCTTCTGATCAGGTTGCGGATAGCATCTGTAACAAGCATGAACTCCACTGCAAGGGCTCTGCCGCCGTTCTTCTTCGGAACCAGCTGCTGTGTGATGACAGCCTGTAGAACCATGGAGAGCTGCAGACGGATCTGCGTCTGCATACCTTCCGGAAATACCTGTACGATACGGTCAACAGCATCAGAAGCACTGCCGGTATGCAGGGTTCCAAAGACCAGATGACCGGTCTCAGCTGCTGTGATAGCCGTTTCGATGGTCTCACGGTCACGCATCTCACCGATG
>JAILJR010000136.1 GCA_024694565.1 Butyrivibrio sp.
TACAAGGTCACCAATCAATTCCGGACGCAGATAATTGCTGGCAGGCGGTTCTCCTGTGGAGATTTTTACTGCTACATTTCCGCCCGGCTTCCAGCCAAGCGCTTCGTAGAGCTTAACAAGGCCATCTGCTGAAATGTCCGAGGTAAAATACACAAGCGGAATATCTCGTCCATCATGCCGATGACTCTGAAGGTGTTGCCTCTGTCTTTTCTGCAGGTATTGTCTCATCTGAAGGCGTTGTCTCTGTCTTTTTCTACTGGTACTGTCTCGTCTGAAGGTGTTACCTCATTTGACTCTTTTTTCTGCGTTCCCTGATCTGATACTGCACCGGATTTCTCAGCATTTTTAAGTGCCTCTATCAGATTCCTAATACTCCTTCGAATCAAATGAGCTTTTGTCGGGCAACTCATCAAATACAATAGAGTCTATTATTGCTATCGGTTCATCATTATGATGTTGAGGTCAAAAGTCACCTGGTGGCTCCGTGGCTGTGCATATTGCACAAGAGGCTGAAAGGCCCTATGAGCTCGTCGGTACTTAGGCACCGTATTTTGGTGCCTTAGTACCGCTACGAAGCGAAAGGAGCGAAAGCGTGCCCGAAGTGATTGTACAGTATGCACAGCCATGGAGACGCAAGGTGACTTTTGACCTCAACATCATCATTATGTCAGCGCATAAAAAAAACAGCAGACCGTTTTGATCTGCTGCTCTGAGTAATCGAATCAATTCGACATCTCAACTCATTTCACGATGTGCCTCAAAGAACATTTTGGCCACGCTGTCCAGAATGTCCTGGCGTTTTTTCTGATGATCCCTGGCTTCGGGTGGCATAAGCCTTTCACACATATCTTTGTACTCATTAAGATTTCTGACTTTGTGGAGTATATTATATTTGTAAAAGACATCCCTTTCATTTCTGCAAAATATGATATACCTGCTTCATGAGCTTCATATTCCCCATAATGACGAGTGCAATCTTCTTTTTGGCACGGCTGAGTCCATGAAACAGGTTCATGATCCTTGAAGTTACATCCCTGTTTTCCGACTCGGTATTTCTAAGAAACCTCTCTTCATCATAGTAAAAAGAATCATCAAGCAGCATCAATACCTTATCGAATTCTTTGCCCGTGACAGATGATGATTCAATGCGGGTGAGCGCCTCACCCGGAAAACTCTCCATACTGCTTATGTCTGTTGAAAGATTTCTGTCCCAGATGAACATGTATCCTTCTTTTTCGTAGAATCTGACAAGATTCATCGCCTCGTTTATATCAGCTGCGTATGTGACCGAAACATTCGGATACTCCATCTTGTACATCTTCGATGCGGAAAGAAATGTCCTTAAGAAAGTCGACAGCTCGTTGTTCATCCTGATCTTGTTTGTCAGCTTGAAGCCCTTGAAATCATCGCGCTTTTCAAATACCACAGCCCCCATTCTGAGTCTTTCTTTTTCGGATACGCAGAGGGCATCATCATAGGATATGATGATCGGAGCCTCCCACTTCCTGCCATATTCGCAGATTGATTCAAAAGTCTTTTCACCCATGCAGTGGGCTTCATCGATGAATATGGCCGCATAATCCTTGATTACATCCGGAACTGTATTATTATTGCAATTATAAAAATCAATTCTCTTAAGGCGCTCATTCAGCTGCTGAAGCTCACCTCTGTAGGAACCGAAATGGAACAGGCAAACAGGATTCCTGCGGGACATGGTCATTGCCATGTCATACAGAAGTATTGTCTTGCCTGTGCCGGGAAGACCTGTAAACCCCTGAAGGTAATGACCGTCAGAGATATTTTTCATTATCTGCTTCTTGATGTCACGCTGCTGAAACGTTAGGAAATATTCCTGACGAAGAAACTTTCCGGGATCAGTTATTGGTGAGATCAGGTACTTGTCTTCCTTGAAGAGTTCCTCGATATCAGCTGTGTAAATTTCGTGCTGATTGTCCAGCAGAACACCCAGCTCCCCAAAGGTAGCATCAACAAGCCTTCCGCTGTTGGAAAGCCTTACAAGTCTGTCCTGACCGCTTATGTATGTGTAGAAGTAAACGGGTTTTCCGAGAGTTGAAAGATAATACCTGTTTTGAATGAGCTGGGTTCGTATTGCTTCATTTGATACATTGCCGCTCTTGAGTTCAATATTGACGATCTGGTCATCTGCGATGCGAATGAGATCGAATTCTTTCCCGAGCTTCTGCATCGTATAAGAATAGTAGAATGTCAACGAACAGGCATCACTGCACACAGGCTGCAGCCTCTCGGAAAAAAGTCTGAGCCCTTCTGTTTCCCATTCGCGGATCCTGATGTTCCTTCCACGGCCTGACATCTGTCTTTCAACCTTCGATGTCAGCTCGGGATCGTTTAATCTTGTAAGTGCATAGATATTAATAGGTTTCATAATTCAAAAGATATTCTCATCAACAATGGTGAATTCTACAGCCGCGACAGTATTTCAGATGCTTTTTCGCTGCCATGCTTTGCAGCGTAAGAAGCCCACTTTTTTGCCTTCACCGGATTGGGCTTTCCATCAAAAGAGCCGTCAAAGTATCCTGCTGCTATTGCTTCTGCGGCTTCAATACTGCCTTTTCCGGCTTTGTCTATAAGATCAAGAAGTTCCTGCTTTCCCATATCTTTGTTCTCCTTACTGTTTAGGAATTATGTGGAAAGCAACTTATTTCTCATAGTACAAATAGTAAATCCACATGAATCCAAAAACTACGATATTATACTTCAACTTCGCTTGTAACGGATGAATATCTGCAGCTTTCTTAAGTCATCTCAGTCTCGGAATCGACAGATTCTCCGGATTAATGCCGTTCAGGAAGCACATTTCGCGAAAGATTTTTTTGACAAAGCTTTTTGTTTCGGAATCTGCGATATTGATATTTGAAGACACTTTTTTCCCCATGCGATAATTCGCAAGGATGGCGCTCTGACAGAACATTGACGTCACAAAGGTATTATAGGAAAAGTTTGCTCCAACTTTTTTGTCATTACCCTTCGCACGTCTTAGTCTTTCTGTTTCAACGTACTTTCCATCTTTCGAAAACATGTTATTCAGCGTTTCAGCCACATGGGGTTCGGGGGCAAAAGCAATTCCATCCTTGTACTTTATCCCTGTCATACACATATCTTTTGCTTCAAGAATATTCTTTCCATCCCTGTTGCATTGTTCATAAAAGGTGTCCAGAATCTCCTTCTTCATCTTCTCTGTAACATTTCCCGTGAAAAAGACAGTTATGTCATCCATACCGAAGTATCCGCCGGATGACGCCTTGGAGGAAAGCTTGAAATACACCTCATTTTCATAATTGAGTTCGCGCAGAGTCTTCATGAAAAGACCTGCCGCCTCAGATTTATTCTTAGCCTTGGCGCTGATATATGCCCTTGAGACTACATTCTTCGGATTGGCTTTTCCTCCAATAATATGTATGAAATCGTTGTCTGAAGGAAGCAGTTCAATATCTTTCGGATATTTCTTCATCTTCTTATTAAGAGCTTTAGCAGAATCCACTTTACCCTCGTCCTGTTCCCGGATATAGGTCACAGACTGGTCCTGACCGGTGACTACACCCTCTTCCATGCTAAAAAAATGATCATGTATCATTGTTTTTATAGCGCTTTTGTATGCACTATCCGTCTCGCGTCCGGGAAAATACTTTTGCAGAACTATTGAATCATATATCTTCTTTCCCATCCTGAGATTGTGCTGAAGCCCCCTGTCCAGGAACAACTTCATTGTATCCATAGATATTTTGCCGTTTTTGAATGAATCATAAACCTTTTCGAGGTGCGCCATGGATGCCTTAAGTTTTCCTTTGTAAAACTCAACATCCTCAGCGGATACAGTTTTGTAAACAGTATCCGGATTAGATTTCTTGAGCTTTTCATAATCGACATTTTTCTTCTCTTCCATGTCATGTCTGTACTTTTCACTATCCTGACTGATTATGTCGATCTCGCTCTTTAATGCCAGCTTCATCTCATTGACACGCTCAAGCATATCCTCTTTGGAATACTTTTTACTGACATCGGAATAAACCCAATCCCGGACAGGCTTGACAGTCATTGCAGAGCCTTCCCACTCGGATTTTTCGTTAAGAACAGAATTTATAAGATTCACCCCGGCTTTCGCTATAACCCCTTCAACAGTTCTGTCACTGGCAAATTCCTTGACAGCTCTCCTTGCTTCAATGTCATTTTCCAGAAGCATACGGCTTCTTTGCTGCCTTGTATTTTCATCAGACTGCAAAAGAGAAATTTCCTCGTTACGCCATCTAAGCACAGAGACGGCATATGTCCTAAGCGGCATTGGCTTATTCTTCTTTTTTGATATCTTTTCTAATGACTCAGGGGCTCCGTCTGCAAAGTCCTTTTCCCTCATCGAAACATAGTAAGGAGATGCAATGATGCGTATCCTGTCCTCATATGCCTGCCGCACCTTGGACATAAAGGCGAGTCTTTCCAAAAGCTTTTGGCTTCTCTCATTCTGCCCCTCCAGATAAAAATCTTCCTGAAGGAGCTTTTCATACAATAAAGATGCCCTGTGCAGCATTGGCATATTGCTCTTGAAGCTGTCTATGAATGCTTCGTCCGCAGCCAGAGCAGAATCACCGGTCTGTACTTTAGCATATTCAAATTTGCCCAGGTTCATTCCAAAGACTTCTTCTGTTAACGCTTCTTCACCTGACAGCTCAGTTGTTTCTTTACCCAGATTCAACAAAAACTCTGCGACCTGTTCCGATGCCTTCAGAGAGAGCATGCGTCTGCTTTCAAATTCCTTTTTCCGGTTATTCTTCTCTTCGCTGCCAAGTCCGGTCCACTTTCTGCCTGTTACAGCTTTGTAATTGGCATTTATGTTCTTCCTGTGCTTTCGGTTTTTTTCCGACTCATTTATCCATGCCTGGGATTGGAAATTATGCTCAAGAATCTGCCGGTACGCGCTTGTGTGAAAAGACTGCTTTCGGGTTCTCGTCTGCTCCTTCTGCGGCAATGTAACCTTACTTAGCGTCTCTTCCATCACATCTGCGCTTTTAGTGGCATCAAGAGCATCCGCTTTTTTCTTCTCCATTTTCTTTAGATCATCTATGTAATCACTCATAACAATATACTCTCCTTACCTCATTGTACCTTCATGCAGGAAAAACGGGATTGCCCGCAAGAAGTCAGACTTCAAAGACAGCGTGACTCGTGACCCCTGTCATTTTCAGCTTTGACATATCGTCAAGGATTGTTCCCCAGAATTTCTGTACTCCCTCATTTGCAAGCACAAATGAAACCTTGTAATCTGAAGGCAATTCCTCAAGCACCCTGCTTCCGGCAAGCACAATGAGCTTTGCCGCACAAACGGGATCAGTTCCAAAATTTTGAAGAGCCATCACGGTCAATGTCCTCTCATCAGGATTATCTGTAATGAGGATGCAGCCTGCAGGATTTTCATCTTTTTTGCAGATAAAGCTTATGTCTCTGCGGCAGAAGGGTGTATAGTCCGGGAACCCCTGCTTTTTTAGCTGAGATACGACATATATTTCATCTTCAGATGATATGCCGTCAAACGATATTCCGGTATAAGCTTTTAGCTGATCGTTGTCTTTATTTTTATTATGTCTGCTCACATATTCCGAAGTTAAAATATCTGAAAGATAGAATGAGTAAATCTGATTTTCCCGAAGGATAACGAAGCCGTTCTCCATAAGAAACGCATCAATAAAGATGCTCTCCCTCCCGGTATTCCAATAATCCAAAGATTCCCTGTCTGACAGCTCATCGCAGTCAATAAAGCTGTCAAATTCATAGGACAAAAGTCCTGTATCTTCTTCAGCAGGATCTTCCCCGACTTCTTCCTCTTCCAAAGATTCGGATTCATCCTGTTCTGCTGTCCAGTAATAAATATCAACAGTCTCAAGACCGGCTGCCTCAGCAATTTCTGATATGCCTTCTAAAAGAAGGCTGCCAACGCCTCCCCTCCTACACGTGGGAAGTACATACAGCCACTGGATATTGAGACACTTATCCTCATCTCTGGGCTCAACTACAGCTATTCCCTGTGGTGTGTCCTCTTCATCGAGGCACACCACACCTAAAAGCTCTTCCCTCCTGAGAAAAGCATCCGGTATCATTGATGAATATATGAAGGCGTTATCGCCTGTTAATAATTTCAGATACATTTTTCTTCTACATCCTCTCTCACGGACTGTCACACAAATTAGTCAAAAAACAGTCTCCCTGCGGGCATCGCTAAAAATCAAAAAGACTCATCTGTTTAAATTTCTCCGGAAGCTCGCTCATAAAGCCGAAGCACTCATCCGGAGTTGACATAATGTTTTCTTTTTTGCAGATCCTGTGGAATACTTTCATAAGTTCTTTCGCATTGGGACTTGGAAGTTCATACGCATTTCCATACTGCCTGATATAGCGCTCTTTCAAGCCGGGAAAGTGTCTGTCAAGAGCTTTGTAGTAGTACTCACGGTCACCCTCCCTGAGGGTAAGGCCCATCCCAAAATCTATGACTCCCTTTACGCCCGTCCTCGCACATTCATTCAGGATTGCAGTTATGTTTTCACTCGTGTCGTTTATAAAAGGCAGGATCGGGGTTAGCCAGACAATGGTAGGAATGCCTCTTTCATGCATTTTCTCCAGCACTTCAATGCGGCGCCTCGTGTTGCAGACATTAGGTTCGATCTTGCCACAGAGTTCATCGTCATAGGTTGTGAGTGTTATCTGCACCACTGCCTTTGCACTGTGGTTGATCTCATCAAGAAGGTCGATATCACGAAGGATGCGGTCTGATTTTGTCTGGATCGCAATTCCAAAGCCATTGTCACGTATGATCTCAAGGCACCTTCTTGTAAGCCCAAGCTCCTCTTCACAGTGCATATATGGATCAGACATGGCACCGGTCCCTATCATGCATTTTTTTCTCTTGGATTTCAGCGCTCTCAAAAGAAGCTCAGGAGCATTGCGCTTCACTTCGATATCTTCAAAAGGATGATTAAACTGATAGCACCTGCTCCTTCCGTCACAGTATATACAACCGTGAGAACAGCCTCTGTAAATATTCATTCCATGGCGACCACCGTTCGCAGTCAGTATTCCCTTTGCATCTACGAAGTGCATCTTAATGCCCTCCTGCATTATTCCAAAACATCATTATAAAAATAGTATATCATGCAAATCTCATCTTAAGAGGCGTCACTGGTCTTTTTATTTATAGTCATATAGAACGTCGGGAGCAGGAAGAAGGTCAGTATGGTTGAAGCAGTCAGTCCTCCTATGCTAACAAGAGCCATCCCCTTCATCGCATCTTCACTTCCACCATGCGGTATGCACAGGGGCAGCATTGAAAGTATTGTTGTCAGTGTTGTCATCATGATCGGCCTCAGTCTCGATCTTCCGGCTGTTATCAGCGCCTCATCTATATCCATTGTCTTGCGTTGTCATAAGCCTCGTTCTTTTCATCGAACTTTTTCATCTCAAGGCTCTCTGCGGAAAACGCCTTTACCGTTCTCACACCGGTTATATTTTCCTCTATGACCTTAGTAAGTGCTGCATTTTTATCACTGATATCTTCGTAATCCTTACCCAGCTTTTTCTCAAGCAAAAGAGCAATAAACGCAAGCGGAGGCATGAACATCAAAGGGAATGGCTGTGCTGCAAATAAGGCAAAATCCGCCAATGAGATACCTCCACCAGTTTCTGATCAGATATTTCTTCATAATTTATCACTTCCTTGCATAACGTAACGGTACAATAATACCAAACCAATTAAGCTGCTTCGATTTAATAGTATGGAGACCCATTATAGTGAACACTATCTGAAAAAAGCAAAAAAAGCCGTGACAAATATGCCACGGTCATCAAATGCAAAATCAATTCAGTTTTCAAATTATAATTCAGTTCCCTTTTTGTCATTAACATGAGAAAATATTTAAATAAGGGTAACTATTCAGCGCCAAGACTCGGAATAGTTACAAATAAGGGGGAAATTAAAACTATGGCATGGTACGATGAAGCAGTTTTTTATCACATTTACCCTTTGGGGCTGTTGGATGCTCCCAGGGAAAACAAATATGACGGCGTAACCCACAGGCTTCTAAAGCTTGATCCGTGGATCAAACACGTCAAGGAGATTGGCTGCAACGCCATCTATATCGGGCCCTTATTTGAATCCGAGGGACATGGCTACGAGACGACCGATTACAAAAAGCTGGACAGCCGGCTCGGTGATAATGCTGACCTGACAAAGTTTGTCAGCAAGTGCCACAAAGCGGGCATAAGAGTTATCTTCGACGGCGTGTTTAATCATACAGGCCGGTCTTTCTTTGCATTTAAAGACCTGAAGGAGCACCGTGAAAATTCACGATACCGCGACTGGTACTGTAATGTCAACTTTTATGGAAACAACGAGTACAACGACGGTTTTTCTTACGACAACTGGGGAGGCTACAACCTTCTTGTAAAGCTCAATCAGCGCAACCCTGAAGTTCGCGACTACATCTGCGACGTTATCCGCTTCTGGGTAAAAACCTTCGATATCGACGGAATAAGGCTGGATGCCGCCGACGTTCTTGATTTTGACTTTATGAAAGCTCTTCGCGCGACAGCCAACGAAGTAAAGCCCGAATTCTGGCTGATGGGAGAAGTAATACACGGCGACTACTCAAGGTGGGTAAATCAGGGGACCCTTCATTCCGTAACGAACTACAATCTCTATAAAGCGCTGTATTCCGGCCACAACGACCACAATTACTTCGAGATCGCACACACGGTAAAGAGACTGTATGGTATGGGCGGAAACCGCCCCGACGGCTTAAAGCTCTACAACTTTGCCGACAATCATGATGTTGAGAGGATTTACACAAGGATAAACAACAAGTCTCACCTTATACCGCTATATATCCTTCTGTATACCCTTCCGGGAATCCCATCCATATACTACGGCTCGGAATTCGGAATTGAGGGCAGAAAGGAAAAATCCTCAGATGCCTCTCTTCGTCCCGCGCTCAGCCTCGATGATTACAAGGACGCGACAAAGTCCAATCCTGTGACGGCAGCTATAGCACGACTTGGAAAAGTGAGGCAGAATCTTCCCGCTCTCTCCTACGGTGACTACAGAGAACTGGTACTCACCAACCGACAGTATGCGTTCTCAAGAAAGTCAGGTGACGGTTACTGCCTTGTGGCCGTCAATAACGACGACAATCCCTATTCCATGTCGCTTCCCGCAGAGGGCGACGGTACATACACTGCTCTCTTGTCGGGCAAAACCGTATCTGTGCAGAATGGGCAAATAGCCATAACGATTGATGGAAATTCCGGGGATATCTGGGTCTTATCAGACGTCGCCAAAAACTGTGGCTCGATAAAAGCATTAAAGGCAGTTAAACCTGCCAAAGTCTCCGCCTCCATCAAAGAAACTGCATCTTCAGGCAGCTCCCCTAAGGCATGTGATACTGAAGTCTCCTCAAACGCTCCGGCAGCAAACACCCTGGAGCTCACAAAAGAGCCCGTCCACGAAGCTGACAGCAATTCATCCGGTCTTTCCTATGAGGATGGAATTATCAGAGGACTCCAGGAAGCCGTCCTTGCGCGAATGGAAAAGAACGGACCGATAACAGATCAGATGCGCAGAGATGTGGAGAACAACGTCTATCACGACTCGCTTATCAACTGGATAAAGAGCTTCTGATGAACTGAATTGTAACAACCCCGGCAATAAATTCGTTAATAAAGGTTTAATTTGCGTACTGTATATCGACTATAGTAAAATATAATCGCGTAAAAATGGCGTGAGAATCTTGTTGCCTTCAGGAGAACCGGTCATGAACCCCGTAGAGAAATATTCTTTTGATAAACATACTCTGGAAATATATGAACAGCTGACTGCCCCGTTTGCCATTTTTCAGTTTGTTGACAAAAGGATTGTTCCCCTTGCCATTTCAGATGGGTTATGTGAGCTTTACGGCTACAAAGATCGTTCCACTGCATACCTCGATATTGAAAACGATATGTACAAATACACTCATCCTGATGATGTAGCCCGTATTGCCAATGCTGCATATCGTTTTATTGCAGAGGGCGATAAATATGAAGTTATATATCGTTCCAGACAGCCCGGAACTTCAGATTACCGGATCATACACGCCTATGGAAAACATGTTTATACAGATACAGGCGTGCGTCTTGCCCACATATGGTATTCCGATGAGGGGCTCTATATGGAAGATGCCGACCAGCATGAAATTCGGCTGAATCAGACACTGAGTGGTGCACTTCACGAAAACAGTTCATTGACTACAAATAAGTATGATCAACTGACCGGACTGCCTAATATGACATACTTCTTTGACCTTTCTTCCATCGGTAACGCCAACAGCAGGAAAAACGGAAAAAGACACACCATGTTGTATATGGATTTTGTCGGCATGAAGTTTTTTAATTCTAAGCATGGCTTTGCTGAGGGAGACAGATTTTTGCGCTCATTTGCCAACTTATTGTCAGAGATATTTGGCAATACCCACAGCTGCCGTATCAGCGCAGATCATTTTGCTGTTCATACCGAATTTGACGGGCTTGAACAAAAATTGCAGCTGTTGTTAGACAAAAGACGCGAGATAAATGATGGAAAAACCCTCCCTCTTCATATAGGAATATATGTCGGGCCGGAGGAAAGCGTACACGCCAGCGTTGCCTGTGACAGGGCAAAGCTTGCCTGTTCTGCTCTCAGCGGCAAATATGAAACAGCCGTAAATTATTATAGTCAGGCTGTCAGTGACAATGCAGTCATAAAACAATATATCATAGAGAATATTGACAGAGCAATTTCCGAAAATTGGATCAAACTTTATGTACAGCCCATTATCCGCGCAGTAAACGAACAGGCATGTGACGTAGAGGCACTTGCAAGATGGAGCGATCCGGAGTATGGATTTCTGTCGCCGGCAAGCTTCATTCCGGCACTGGAAGATGCAGGCCTCATCTACAAGCTGGATCTGTACATGCTTGATCATATCCTAGATTCACTCAGAATACTTAAAGCTGATGGTTTCAGACTGCTCCCCCATTCAATTAATCTCTCCAGGTCTGACTTTGATTCCTGTGACATAGTTGAAGAGATAAGACGGCGCGTTGATCATGCAGGTATAAGCCGCGACAGGATAACAATAGAGATAACAGAAAGCATTCTTGGCAGTGATTTTGAATATATTAAAAAACAGATTGAAAGATTCCAGGAACTGGGTTTCCCAGTGTGGATGGATGACTTCGGAAGCGGCTACTCATCCCTTAATATATTGCAGAGCATCAGGTTTGACCTGATCAAGTTTGACATGAGCTTCATGAGAAAGCTTGACGAAAACGAAAAGAGCAGAATCCTTCTGACAGAGCTCATGCGCATGGCTACTTCACTTGGTTTTGATACAGTCTGCGAGGGTGTCGAGACCAAGGAACAGGTTCAGTTTCTTCGGGAAATCGGCTGCTCCAAGCTCCAGGGATTTTACTACAGCAAACCGGTACCCTTTGACTCACTCAAAGACCTGTACAACAGCAACGCACTGTTCGAAATTGAAAATCCAAATGAAGAAGAATACTACGAAAGCATAAGCCGCGTAAATCTGTTCGATCTTGGAGTGATCTCTTCCGGTGAAGAAAACGCTTTTAACAATGTATACAACATAATTCCCATCGCCATACTTGAAATAACAGACCAAAAAGTGAGATATCTGCGAAGCAACCATTCCTATCAGGATTTTGTTAAGCAGCATTTCAATACCGACATCTCAAGTGGTGAAATAAAAAGCGAAGGCTACAACAAAAACGCCGGCGTCGGTTTTTTCAGAGTAATCAATCAATGCTGCGAGACCGGGGTCCCTGCATTCTTTGATGAAACACTGCAAGACGGATGCATAATTCACTCTTTTATAAGAAGGATCAATATCAACCCTGTCACCGGCAATGTGGCAATTGCTGTTGCTATCCTCTCTGTCAGGAAACCCGATGCTAACACCAGCTATGCTGATATAGCAAGAGCCCTCTCGGCTGATTACTACGACATTTTTTTGGTCGATCTGGACACAAATACATATACTGAATATTCTTATCAGTCAGGCGGTAAAGAGCTTTCAATCGAAAGACACGGTGTGGATTTATTTGAATCAGCCAGACGTGATGCCATGACCCGGATTTACGAAGAAGACAGGGAGCAATTCCTGTCCGTGTTCACCAGGGAGAAGGTTATTCAGGATCTGGATGATCAGGGTGTATTTACGATAACATACCGGCTTATATATTCCGGAACGCCTACGTATGTCAATATGAAGGTCACCAGAATGTCCGGAGGAAATCGCATAATTATTGGCATCAGTAATATTGATGCGCACATGAAGGAAAAGCTGCATTACGAGGAACTGCAAAAGCAAAAAGAAACCTTCAACAGAATCATAGCTCTTTCCGATGGATATCTCAGCCTGTTTACTGTTGATCCCAAAACCGGTAACTATGATGAATACAGCTCCTCCGAAGATTTTGACAGTCTCGGTGCAGCCAAAGAAGGCAAGGACTTCTTTAGTCAGGCACATATTGATGCTGACGCTTATTTCTATGAGCCGGACAAAGCACCTTTCAAGGAGAGCTTCACCCGGGAGAATGTATTGCGCGAGATTCAGGCGCATGGCAGCTATAGCATTAACTACCGTCTTATTATAAATAATATACCTCGCCCGGTCGGCCTTAAGGCTGCAATATTTAAGGAAGCCAATGAAGACAAACTTGTTGTTGGCATAAGGGCGTGGAAAGACAGAGAGCCTGAGAAAAGGCTGCTATAAAAAGGGAGTCATCATCCACTTTTCTCTATAAAAAGAATAGCATCACGAAAAATAACATAAACAGGGGGCTGTGAAAAAATGAGAAATCATTTTTTCACAGCCCCCTGTTACTTCGCATAGCCGGGCATCTAAGTCATGTAAAGTTATAACGAGTTTAGCGCTTTGATTTTCCCTTTAAGGTTCAGCTCCATGTTCATGTCTTCAGAATTTTTCCCCTTCACTAATTCTCTAAATTTCGCGTTTTGAAGCATATCATCAACCATATCTTGTATTGCTTTCACGGCGGCTTTTTTGTCTTTAATATCATCATTTTTAGCCATCAGATTAATAATTTTTTGGTCAATTTCGGCCAGCTTACGTGACATTTCAGCTGAGATCGCGAGATAGTCCACATGATCTTTGAGCTTTTTTAAGTTCTTGTCCTTATAATCCATGATATGATCAACTAATTCTTTTTCGCCCGTTTTACTATAATTTATGAAAGCTTCGCTATTAATTAGATCATATATCTTCTTTTCAAGTACCGTATAGAAATTGAATACCGGTCTCAGGAGACGGAGGTTTAGTCCATAATTCAAAATGGACCTAACACTGCCCCAGGTTCATTCCCTTCAGGATTTTTTGGGTGACCAGAAGGCCAGCCTGACGAGGAAAAGAGTTCCCCTGACACATAGCTCTATGCACATGGCAAGCCAGCAGCCTTTGAGGCCGTAGATACTGCCAAGATAAAACGCAAGCGGTATCCTTACAAGCCATACACTGACGAGATTCAGGACACTTGACAACAAGGTTTCTCCGGCTCCTCTGAATACTCCGGCAGCCACAATGGATGCGCCGTACAGAGGCTCTGCAAATGCTTCTATTCTGAGTACCATCGTTCCAAGCTTCCGGATTTCCTCATCGGGTGACAGTATCCCTATCATCTGCGGGGCAAATACCCACATGAATACTCCGCTGAATCCCATTATTACCATACCAAGTACAGTTGCCATCCACCCGAGCCGCTTTGCTTCCGACTCTCTCTTTGCGCCAATGCACTGGCCAAGAATTGTCGTTGCAGCCACTCCGATCCCGTATCCCGGCATATAGCAAAGACTCTCTGCAGTTATGGAAAAGGAGTTTGCAGCCACAGATACTGTTCCGAAGGGAGAGACAATTCTCGTAAAGGCAACATATGCAAATCCCATGATGATATTATCTATCGCCACCGGAATTGCTATGCTGAGCGCTGTTGGCATCTCATTTGACAAAAAACTGCTAACCCCATACCTCTTGTCGTTTCGTCCGATAATGGATAGAGACGGTGATCTGAAAAGCAGCATATACATCATGACCGCTGCTATCACCAGGATGGCAAGCGCCGTGCCGAGTGCTGCTCCCAGCACCCCTAATCTTGGGATAAAAATCGCATTAAACAGGACATCCAACAAGCACATTACGACATTCAGAATACTCGGAAGCCTGATGTTACCGCTTGATTGAATCATCCCCTGGGATGTAAAAAGGAGTTCTCTGACAGGTATTGACAGCGCATAAACCAGAAAGTACAAGGTTGCATCCCTTCTTAGATCAGCAGCCCCTCCCATCAGCTCAGGAAGTGGTCTGCACAGGGCTATTCCTACAGCCATCAGGACGACACTGAAAATAAATGTGCTGAGCAGCCCGCCTCTCACAATGCCTCTTGCCCCGGCTTCATCTCCGGCTCCTATCCTGTGCGCTACCCGGACAGAAAATCCGACCGCAGCTGCAGCGATAAGCCCTCCGAACAGCCAGGTCGTGCTCGACATCAATCCGATAGCAGCCGATGCGTTAGCACCAAGATGTCCCACCATTGATGCATCAATATACTGCATAATAGTCGATGACAACTGCGCAAGTATTGCCGGAATACTCAGCTTCATTATTAAGGTAACTTCTTCACCAAAAGAAAGCCTCTGCCCATTTCTGATAGCCAAAAGAGGATCATAGCTTTTCTTTTCATTTTCATTAGACATGACTGACCTCAGATTTCTTTAGGTATTTACACCATCTTGTATTTTAGCACACAACCTAATACGCTTAGATACCTATTTTGAATTTCTCCGAAACATTTTCACCCCTTTTTGATATAATCAAAATGTGACTGACACTTTGACTCTTTTGCAGAAAGGAAACTTATGATGAAATCAAAATCCAAAATCAAACAAACAATCATCTATATTATTTGTATCCTTGTATTTCTGTGCTCATTTGCTTCTGCTTCCATACCTGCTAACGCTGCTGATATAAGGATCCTTCCATTTACCAGCCCTCTGGATTATTCTCTTGAAGACAACTGGCTCTATGACGGTGTAGGAGATGACAGAGCTGTTGATGTGTTCATTGTAGCTCCGACTGTAGACACATTAAATGAAACAAATGCAGTCATGACTGCAGAATACAAGAAACGCTTCAGAAACGCCATGAACCAGCAGCAGGCTCTTTATGCTGAAACCGCAAGATTATATGCCCCGTACTACAGGCAGATGGCAATGAATGCATACACACATGATCCAATATCCCAGGAGGAGGCCGCAGCCAATGCCTATATCGATGTCTCCTCTGCCTTCAGATACTATCTGAATAACAAAAATGGCGGCAGACCTGTTATACTTGCAGGCTACTCGCAGGGTGCCGATATGTGCTACAGGCTTCTTCAGGAGTTTTACGGAGGTGATGGAAATGAGGCTGCCCACCTAAGAAAAAATCTTGTTGCAGTCTATGCTATCGGATGGCCGATGACTGCTGAGATGGTTGAAAAATACCCGCAGATAGTACCCGCCACAAGAGAAGATGATCTCGGTGTGGTAATAAGCTATGACTGCGAGGATGGACATGTAAAAGGAACCTTCATAATACCTGAGGGCACTAAAGCAATATCCATCAATCCGCTAAATTGGAGAACCGATTCAGTAGTCGCTTCCAAAAAGCTCAATAAAGGCAGCGTAACACAGGACTCCAAGACCGGTGCGATCACATCAGTTACCCCTCATATGTGCGGCGCGTACATTGATCCTGTAAGGGGCTCTCTTATCGTCCAGGATATAAACACCACCGACTATCCTCCCGTCCTTGATATATTCCCGGAAGGTTCATACCACCTTTACGACAATTTCCTTTTCTTTGTGAACCTAAAGGAAAATATACAGCTTAGAACAAACAGGTTTTTGGAAAAGAGAAACATCACTGATAAGAGTGCATAATCTGTTAAGATGAATTGCCATCACCGGCATGCCGTCGGAATGGGTTTTCTTACTAAATTTTTATTCATGAACAACTACTTCACTCAAAGAAAGGATTATCTGCCATGTATGAAAAATTAGGTTTGATCGCACTTGAATCTGCTTCAGCTATGGGAAACAAAGTAAACAAAATACTGCGTGACTGGCGTGGCGAGGATTTTCTCATACCCTGTCAGTGCCCCAGATTTTCCAGTGGTGAAGCCAAGGGAATTCTTGGCGAATCTGTGAGAGATAAGGACATTTATATAATTGTTGATGTATGCAACAACTCCCTTACATACAAGATGGATGGGAGTCTTAACCGCATGTCGCCGGATGATCATTATCAGGACCTGAAACGCATTATTGCAGCGTGCAACGGCAAGGCCAGTAGAATCACCGTAATAATGCCCTTCCTATACGAGAGCAGACAGCACCGAAAGACTGCCAGAGAGTCATTGGACTGTGCCGTTATGCTAAAAGAAATGGAATTCATGGGTGTTCATGACCTGGTAACATTTGATGCACATGATCCAAGGATGCAGAATGTACTGCCCATAAACGGATTTGAGAATATCTCTCCTTCACTGCAGTTTACACAGGCTCTCCTCACCGAATATGATGATATCATTATTGACAGTGATCACCTCATGTTTATTGCTCCGGACGAGGGCGCTACCGAAAGAGTTGTATTCCTTGCCTCGGTATTCGGAGTCAATATCGGAATGTTCTATAAACGTCGGGATTATACCAGGATTGTAGATGGAACAAACCCGATAATATCCCACGAATTCTGTGGGGGAAGTATTGAGGGAATGGATGTCGTAGTGGTAGATGACATGATCGCTTCCGGCGGAAGTATGATCGATGTCTGCAAGCAGCTTAAGGATCGCGGAGCAAAAAGAATCTTCATCTTCTCTACCTTTGGACTGTTTTTAAACGGCTTTGACAAATTTGACAAGGCATATGAGCGGGAAGAATTCACGAGAATCTTTACAACAAATCTCATTTATCAGAAAGCGGAGCTATTGCAGAAAGAATACTATTTCAGTGTCAATATGGGCCGATATATTGCAGCTATCATTGATACGATGAACAAAGGTAATTCCATGCAGAATATTTCAAAGCCTGCCATGCGGATAAGGGATACCGTAGCAAATTACCGGAAATAACAGAGACAAAATATACAATGGGCTGTGAAAAAATGATTTATCATTTTTTCACAGCCCTTAATATTGCTTTCTTTAATCATCCTTCGTTTCAGTCGAAATACTGGATCTTCTCTACAACCTTTATGGGGCTCTTTACCAGATTGGCAAAGGTCCTGGCGTATTCAGGCTTTCCCGCAACGCTTCCATAGTGAGTTGGAATAGCTATTTCCGGTCTTATGGTATTGATAAGTTCCGCAGCTCTTTTGGGATCCATTGTATAAGTTCCGCCAATGGGAACAAGTGCAATGTCGCATTTCACCTTTTTGGCTTCCTTGGTAAGCCCTGTATCTCCCGCGATGTAAACCCTCTTTCTGTCACTGTCTAGCCGCAGAATATAGCCAACCCAGCCTGCCCTTTTCTGATGAAAAGGCTTTACGGTGTTATATGCAGGAATGGTCTGTATTTCAAGACCTGAAACCTCTTTATAGATCTGCGGGGTCACTGCAACGATGTCCTTAAGTTCAGGCTTAAGCTCCAGAGCATCATCCTCCATGGATTTCGGAACGACAAGTATTGTCGTTTTCTTTACTACTTTCCTTATGTCTTCAACAGAGAAATGATCGTAGTGAGGATGTGTGATAAAGATGAAATCAGCATCATGAGACTCATCCCTGATCTTGTATGGATCAATGTATATTGTGCCAAGACGATCCTTAATCCTTATGCTGCTGTGAGTTAAAACTTCGATGTTGTTGACCATTATTTCTGAATTCCTCCCCTTCCGAATTCGCCCGGGTGCAGTTTTTGTCACTCAGCATATTACATTATACCACATTGATGCGCTCACTATTACCAACAATTTTGTATGAAGGCTGATATGTCCCGCTTCCGCACATTTTGTAATATCCCCTGAACACCCTGTCAGTCGCAATCTTTGCTCCATCATCAGCTGCTCCGAGAAGTATTACCAGAAAACACTTTGTCCCATAACGCGTCATGATATCCACGTCTCTTATTGTCTGTCTTATTGCCTGCTCCATGAAAAACATCGATCTCTCCAAATCCTCATCCTTCAGAGATTCTCCTTTAGGCGGATTTAAAGATATAAGTACAAGGTCAAACGGATATGAATAACGATTTTCAAGGGAGGCTGCATACTCATACCACCTGGTAAATTCCGCGTATTCAACGCTCATAGCGCCTCTGCGGCTTCCATCGCCCTTAAGCATCTCCACAAGCTGATTTATATCCTGATGATCCTCCTCAGATGCAGAATCAATAGGATTTCTCTTTTCCATATAAGAGTCTATGGCCTTTTGCAGAATTACTGATGATTCTCTGACAATACTACCCTCCCCGATCGGATCACTCTCCATGATACTGTCAAGCTGTCCATTGTCCAGGAGATTGATAAATACATCGGCAAATTGAGGATCAAACTGCTTGCTCTTACCTTCTACAAGCTCGTTGCGAATATGATCCTTATCACAGCGTCTTCTGTATACCCTGTTTGAACTCATGGCATCGAAAGCATCTGCTATAGCTACTATCCTTGCTTCCTCAGAGATATTCTCTCCCTTTAATCCCCTCGGATATCCCCTGCCGTCAAATCTCTCATGATGACTTCTGGCAACGTCTTCCGCCGATCTTATCATGGTTCTGTCTTTTAATATGTCGCCTCCCATGGTGGTATGGGATTTGATTATCTCGTATTCCACATCAGACAGGCGTCTTGGATTATTGAGGATTGAATCGGGGACACCAATCTTTCCAATATCATGCAGCAGCGCAGAATACTTTATATTGTCTATTCTTTCAGTATTCCATCCAAGCTCCTTCGCAAGTCTTACAGAATACTGGCTTACTCTGGACGAATGGCCTATCGTATAGGAGTCTTTTGCGTCAATGGCATTTGCCAGAGTCTGGATAGTCTGAATTGACATCTGCTGAAGCTTTTTGCTTCTCTCTTCTGCAAACCTGGTCTGCTTTTTTACTTCCTCATTAAGTCTGCTGGCATAGTCTATTTCAAAGAGAGTCTTTCTGTGATACTGGATCATAGCCATGCCCGTAAACAGAGTCAGGCACATGTACATAAGCGGATAGCGCTCCATAAATCCAACGTTATAGTATTTTTGCAGATATGTGTTGAACGGAGTGAGGAACACTATAAAAAACAGTATCGTGTAGTATGCAGAAAGGATTATTCCATATTTTACACTGACAAAATAACACATCCCAATTGGGATCAGTATTGACCACAAAACCGCTGAGCCTTCACCTGCCCCGGTAAAAACATATATCGTGATAATGATGCCGCAGAACAGTGTTGGAATCTTTGCCGCCATTTCCCTGTTTTTCAAAACTATTGAACAGAACGCACAGCCCAGGCCGGCAAGCACTGTTGCCAATGCCGCCAGCAGCATTGACATGTCATGTTTGTATGCATTGACAAAGACAAGAACTATGCCCAGAATTGCAGTGACACAGCTTGCAAAGGAAAGCGCCATAAGGTTGGCCTTAAGACGGTCTCCGACATAAATTGATCTGTTGAGCTCCTGCCATATATCACGTAATTCTTTTCTTATTCCTGTCAGCATAAAAAACTCCTAAATCTTTAACCAGACCTTATCTTGACTACCCTTTGATATTAAACTTCATCTCCAGATAATTCCTGTCACCTATCCTGTTGTAATTCATGTCTCTGGAATACATTCGGGCAAGCATGATTCCCATTCCACCTGTGTCAAGCTCCTCAAATTCCTTGCTCTGAATCTTGGCACTTACAGAATCAAAGGGAACACCGTTGTCAGAATAAGTAACAGAATATGTATCCCCGCTCCTTTTGATGGTGAAGTAGACGTTATCAGCCCCTGAGTAGGATACAATATTTGCAAAAATCTCCTCACATGCAAGTATTACTTTCCTTGTGTGTTCACTTTCTCCAAGTGATCCCAGTATCGCCTTCCTAACCAGTTTAAAGGAAGCAATATCCGGGGACAATTCCTTCCCGCCCTCTTCTTCCTTATGATAAATGACGGCGATGCAGGTCATATCATCAAATTGCTCACAGCCGGCACAATGCCTGTTAACTGCTTCCTTGATGCCGATGACAGTTTCCCTGGCACTGCAAAACTCTCTGTCCTGATTGAATATAAAATCAGCTTCTTCCTGCAGTCTTTTTTCGCCAAAAAGCTCCTTGCGGTCATCTATTGACTCCGTTATCCCATCCGTATAGATAAGGATCCCCTCTCCATCTTTTAAGGAAAGACTCTTTTCCTCTATAACCGTGTCGTCAAAAAGACCCAGGGCCATACCGCTCTCTACTTCCATAAAAGCAGATTTTTCTGATAATAAAAGCGGAGGATTGTGTCCTGCATTTGCGTATTTCATTTTTCCAGTCGTAACATCCAGCAGCAGCACAAATACTGTTGCAAACATGTTCTCCGGATTTGCCAGGCAGATATCTCGGTTAACTTCGGTAAGAGCATCTGACAGACTTGCTCCGGCTCTGATTTTTTCTCGGAGTGCGGTCTTTACCATGACCATGAACAATGCCGCAAAAATTCCTTTGCCGGAAATGTCTCCTATGGCGACACAGACATTATTGTCATAAGCCTTAAAGATATCATAGAAATCTCCTCCTACTTCCTTTGCAGGCTTTTCAAATCCGAAAATATCAAAACCGTTCCCTGAGATTGCGTATTCTTCAGGGATAATTCCGCACTGGATCTTTCTTGCTATATCAAGCTGAGTCTGAGTGGACACCCGCTCCTGTGTAAGCGCTTCTATATCCGTTACATACTTGGAAATATCGATTGCCATCTCATCAAATGAGCTCCTGATATCTGTTATTTCATCTTCAAACATCCGCTCATTCTCAAAAGCTTCGTGATTAAGCTCCTTGTCTTTTGCGAAATTCCTCATGTCCTCAGACAGCTTCTGAATTGGATTTATCACCAGACGCTTTATCAGGATAACTGCAATGATAAATGTCAGGAGCAGGATCAGCGATCCATATAGGAACCCTACCTTTAAATCGTTTCTGGCAATCTCTACTATGCTTTCAAAACTAAAATCCACCCCTATATAAGCTAATACATTGTCATCATCGACCAGTGGAAGGATATACATAAATACCTTCCCATATTCATTATCTACGAGCTCATAATTTCCATCTAAATTCCCATCAAGGACCTGTCTTTCTGCTTCATAAAGAGGTCGATGGTTTCCTGAACCGTATCCGTACCTCTCATTCATCCTGATTTCTTCCGCATCATTATTGGAGGCTATGATGATATCGTGCTTTACTTCATTCTCATCAATTGTATACAGGTAAAGATTCTGAATATCTGTCGACCTGCAGATATACTTAAAATCCTTATGGATTTCTCGCCTGAATGCCTCGTCATGAAAAAGCTCATAGAACTCTTCCCTATAGCCTATTGCTATCTTAACGGCAAGCCCCGCCACGACAGCAATATCTCTGCCCTGGCGGGCAGCATAGTTAATTATGAATTGATAGCTTATGACTAATGAAAGAACCGCAGAAACCAGAGCAGCAATAATAAATAATAGCGATACCCTGAGCAGAATTGAAAATCTGTGTTTCTTCTTCATTACTCGAACCTTATTCTTTTATCTATCCCGGTTGCCTTTACAATACTCATAATTCCGTCCGATGCACCCTTAACTACCAATGCTCCGTTTACCTTTTTGTAAGCGCCGACCAAGGCCCTTACACCCGATGATGAAATATATTCAAGCTTTGTAAAATCAAATATCAGACTATGAACATCTTCTCCGATTTCATCCAGCTCCTTGATAAGTTCAGGTGATGCCTGTGTATCAAGCCACCCTTCAAATTCCAATGTTGCTTCATTTCCGTTTATTGTTTTGGTAATCGTCATGTGATTTCTCCTCCTAATATATAGTTGTGGGGTTCTCCTTATAAAAACTCTATCTCTGAGATCTGATTTTCTAACGTTCCTTCAGATGAAAACGTATCTGCAGGAAGCAGATTTCCAGAAATTTTTCCTTGTTATCGTTCGGAAAGTCATGACTCCCGGGAACCGCATTGAACGAATAAAAATACATTACTATTCATTATTATACACTAATCGGTAGCATTCCTCACCAACAAAATAGCAGAGCCTAAGCCTTCCTGACCTTTATTTTTGCTGGTTTTTGCACTTCTTTAAGGACATTATTTTTTCTTCATTTTGTTTATAATTTTTTTAGAGTTCAGTCTAATCCAGTTCATATTTTGGGAATATGATATATACATAAAGAACAGAAAAATAGTTTTTAATTCTTTTTCATAATATCTGCCCCGTGTAATGCGGGGCAGCTCCTCCCTAAACCGATGGGACATGTGGATCCCATTTTTATATATGGCTCACAATCAGTTTTATGATTGTGAGTCATTTTATTATCCGGTGTACCGGAGAAGGGCTGCGCTCTGTAATGTGCGTGGAACATATCCGATTATCACATATTTTTACACATTGTTTAAATTACTCTTTTCAATTCTATGATAAGATGATATTAACTGTTCTGCATACTTCTCAGAGGGGAGGAGCAAATCGATGAGTAAAGGTCTGATTTTTACCAATGAGAACTGTATAAGCTGCAATAAATGTGTAAGAGTATGTACTTCACCCGGAGCAAGCTTTGTTTACACAGATGAATCCTCATCGGCAGTTCATATCGATGAAAAAAGATGTATTTCGTGTGGAGCCTGCTTTGCTCTATGCGAGCATAATGCCAGGGACTATCACGATGACACGAAAAGCTTTTTTGCTGACCTTGAAAGAGGCGAGAATATCACCCTTTTGCTGGCACCTGCCTTTAAGGCCTCCTACCTTGAAGAATACGGTTCCATTCTTGGCGGGCTCAAAAAGCTCGGCGTTAAGAGGATCATTTCGGTTGCCTTCGGTGCAGACATATGCACCTGGGCTTATCTTAAGTGTATTATGGAAAAGGGCTTTGTCGGTAAGATATCCTCTCCATGTCCCGTGGCAGTTTCTTATATTGAACACTGCTTGCCTGAGCTGATCCCAAGTCTCATGCCTGTCTACTCACCGATGCTATGTGCGGCCATATATTGCCGGGAGGTTCTGGGCATCACAGACAAGCTGGCATTTCTTGGTCCATGCATAGGCAAAAAATACGAAACTGACGAATACATTGACAGCCCTGTGCACTACAACATCACATTCCTCAAATTCATGGAATATGTCCACACTCACAATATCACAGGCCCCGATGCAACGGATGAGATCGAATATGGCCTTGGTTCATTTTATCCTGCACCGGGAGGACTTGCTGATAACGTTCGCTGGTTTATGGGCGATGATACCCCTGTCAGGGTAGTATCCGGAAAGACCTTTCTTTTTGGATGGCTTAAAAAGAACAAGAAAGAAATCTGCTCCAATAATTCTCCCTTCATGCTGATTGATGCGCTCAACTGTCAGGAGGGATGTATTGAGGGAACTGCTTCTGAATCGCACCGATTTGAAGAAGACCGGGCTTTTTATGCCATCAACAAAATTCGAAGCGACAGTAAAAATGCCGGAAAAGACTCGCCCTGGAATCCTGAACTCTCTCCTAAGGAGCGGCTCCGCAATCTGAATGAACAGTTTAAGGATCTCGAACTTTCGCATTACATGCGCAGCTTTACCGATATGAGTGAGTGCTGTAAGACACTCACTCCAACGGATGAGGAAGCCGATGCAATCTATAATTCAATGCACAAGACTACTCCCGAGTCCCGTCAGATTAACTGCTCTGCCTGCGGATACTACAACTGCCATGATATGATGGTCGCAATTTTCAACAGATTTAATACAAAAAACAGCTGTCTTCATTACGAAATGGATGAGGCTTTAAGGCTCGAGCGTCTTTCGATGAATGACCAGCTGACCGGTGTTATGAACAGGAGCGGACTTAACAACGTTCTGTCGCATCAGTACAGAGATAAGCCTCTTGCCGTTATAGCGGCCGATGTCAATGGATTAAAGTCAGTAAATGACACTCAGGGGCATGAAGCAGGTGACAGACTTATCGTGACCATAGCTTCCTGCCTGTCAGAAATATTTGGAAAGAATCATGTCTTCAGAACAGGTGGCGATGAGTTCGTTGTTATTCAGTATGATCATTCTGAAGAAGAATGCAGAAATTGCATAGAACAGCTTCGAGAGCTCATGGCAAAATCCAACGTCAGTGCATCACTCGGATATGCTTTCACCTCATCCTATAACTCAGATTTTTCTATACTTCAGGAACTTGCTGACAAGCGGATGTACGAAGACAAAGATCGCTACTACCAAATGACCGGAAAGACAAGGCGCAAGTAATAAAGCTTCCGAACTAAAATGGACGAGGCTTAAATGGACGAGGCTTAAATGGATGAGACTTAAATGGATGAGACGTTACACCGGTGCAGCGTCTCATCCATTTTTCACTGTCAGTTATCAAGCAGCTTGCTTTCAAGCTCATCAAAGTCATATTCATTCTGCTTAAACCGGCCAAATGAATTGCGGCTGCTCTCTCTCCTGTTCTCTGTGACATCTGCGTGAGTGCCAAGCTCTATCATCCTGCACAGATATCCGACCCTGTCCTCAATGGGTTCCTGTCTCTTATCATCAAGCCTTTTTCTGAATGCAAGTATCAGCTGCATCATATACATTGCTTCTCTGTTATAACGCTTAGCTTGTTTATATATCCTGCTTATTTCTGCTTCTGAAAGCTCTATCTCCGAAGTCTCAAGAAAGATCTTTATCTTAGTATATAGAGGATCATTTACCTTCTGCTCGAGTTTCTTCACTTCGGTCGAATCAGCCTCAATTGCATTTTTGCTCTTAATGATAAACTGATATCCAACTATAACGCCATGGCTCTTGCGCTCAATGTAATCAAATGTGAAATCACACTCAGGAATTGAATTGATGCTCTGTTTAGCCGGTTCCAGCGCCCTTCTCTTTATATCATTGGCCTGATAGGACTTAGGTATGGAAAACTGATATTTCAGATCCTCTATTGAGATGGTAAACATACCCTTCTGGGCTGAAGGATACTCCCTATAGTTCTTTTTATTTTCAAGAAACCAGTAAAGTGCAATTGTGTACTTGCCCTGAAGCTGAGTTGTTACCTCCAGCTTTCCATACGCACCATGCACCAGCTGTGAACAAAGGGCCAAATCCTTGAAAAAATCAGTCGGAACAAATTCTATATATGCATTTGACGAATTCTTACTCTTTCCACCATGATAACGAAGAATATCAAACCATGGTATTGAAACCTCATCCTCCCCATCAGGATCGAGGTCAAACTGAAGATGTCTGTTCTTCAGCTTCTCGGTACCTTTTTTGAAAATCTTGTAAATATAGCTGTTGTCGCTGTATTTCGTATACTTCTGGAACATTGCCGGTTCAAGGGTGTATGTCTTATTTTCGGGAAAAGAAGAAATCATACCGAGAATTGAGTCAAATACTATATTCTCATCATTTGAAAACTCCATTTTGCAGTGCATAATAAGGACATCTGTCCTATAAGCAATTCCAGCACCGCCCTTCTTTAACGGATTTTTGTTGTCCTGCAATGCAAGGAGCTTTAAGAGAGTGATGTGGGCATTGTCCTTAAAGGTCTCCATAAAACTCTCGACAGATATGGCATTCTTAATATATTTTTTTAGCTGCTCCTCATCTTCAGAGACAACTGCTACCCCGTTTGAGTCGACTATATCAGGCAACAATTCATCCTGATCCATTATCTCCCCCTCAGATGTAATCGTCGTCTGATGCTCTATCTGACCAAGAGAATCAATTAGTGGATAGTTCTTCTTTCTTCTCATACACACTCTCCCCCGATATGTTCCGACAAGAAATCATAATGTCTTGTCTCAATAGTAAACAACATTAAAGCCAATGTCAATAAAACAGGCATTGGAACATTTGTCGGAATTCGCAGAAATTACAATTCAGTGGTCAGCCAGATTTTACATGCAAAATCACAAAAATGGATTGTCGTATCATCTCTTTTACCGAACACCCATGCCACGCTTACCTGAAACCACCAACAATATAGGTGTTTCTGTACATTGTGCGTGAATTTATCATATTTATTTTCATTATTTCATAATTGGAAAAATTGTCGGTCTTCTATAATTTCAGAAGTATTTCTGCTTTGTCGTTTTTATATGAAAATCTGTCGGAATTGGCATCTGATTTCCGACAGATTTTCATATAAATAGTCATATTATGCCTTTCGAATCTATAGCGATAAGGCAGCTTGAACTACCATCACCGATGCACCATCGGAAAGTGCTTTTCTCGCTGTTTTTCTATAAGCCGGTCTTCATCCACAGCCTGATATTGGCCGAAATACGCCATTTTTGTAAACTCCTCTCAGGTGTAAATTGGATGTGTTTTATTATTTCATCATTGGAAAATCTGTCGGAATACTTTCTAAAATCACATATATATGCCACATCCTCTCCCTCATTCACCTTGCAATAGGCAGAAATTTACAAAACTTATTGATATATCACACTAGAAGCAAGCAGGTGGATCCTTTGGAAAATCTGTCGCATCCA
>JAILJR010000155.1 GCA_024694565.1 Butyrivibrio sp.
TAACTGGGCCTGGGATCTTCTTGGGAAAGGAAATGTTTCACCCATGCCCAAAAGAAAACGTAGTGCTACAACCGCTAATCATGAGGACGTTGAAGCACTTAAGCGTAAGCGCTCAATAATGGGGCGGATGGCATAGACTCAAAAACACCTCTATAATGATCTGTGGCGTAATTACATCATTTTACTGTCACAACAAAGGATCATAAGTGTAACAAGGAGGTGTTTTTGTTTTGGAATCAAAAACCTATACCCGGCGAAGCCGGAAGGAATGGATGCAAATCATTACACAGTGCCGCCAAAGCGGCCTGTCCGATTATGCCTGGTGTAATGAGCATGGTATAAGCAGACATACTTTTTACAAGGCGGTTAAGAGACTTCGTGATGCGGCATGTGATATTCCTAAGCCTATGCGTTTAAGCAATGAAATCTGTGTTACTACCCAGGATGTTGTTCCGATACATATAGTAGATCACGTTGTCGAAACTCCGACCGAAAATGAAACGAAGGTACACCAAAATGATGTACCTTCCATCTCAGTGTATATAGGCAACGCCTATATACAGATTGAGAACGGAGCAGATCTTCGGCTGGTTGATCAAACGCTTCGTACTCTTGGTAAACTGTCATGTTAGGCGATATTACAGCCGCAGACAGCATATATATCGTTTGCGGCTATACCGATATGCGAAAGTCGATTGACGGCCTATGTGCCATCGTTCAGAATCAGTTCGACATGGATCCCTGTTCACGCTCGCTGTTTCTGTTTTGCGGAAGAAGGTGTGATCGGATCAAGCTTCTTCTTTGGGAAAAAGACGGCTTTGTTCTTCTGTATAAACGACTTGCGGTAGAGGGCAGATACCACTGGCCGCGAAACCGTAATGAGGTAAGAAATCTTTCATGGAAAGAGTTTGACTGGCTGATCTCAGGTCTCGATATAGAGCAGCCTAAAGCCATCAGAGCGTAGTGATTTTTTGATAAAAACCCTTTGTGCATATTTACATCAAAAGCCGAAGAAAGCCTTTATACAATGGCATTCTTCGGCTTTTTCGTTATTATTCCATATGGTGATTTCGAAGATTTGGTGGTACAATAAGAGTATCAAATTTCGGAGGAAAATCTGTTGGCTGCATCCCCTAAAGATACTCAAATAACTGAACTTAAAGACACGATAACCCAGCTCAGAAAAACTATTGAGATTCTCAATAAGAACATTGAGGATGGGCGTAATCGTGAGCTTGTTATGCAGGAGCAGATTGATTATCTTATGAAAAAACTCTTCGGTAGATCCAGCGAAAAACACGTTGTCAACGAAGATCAGATCAGTCTCTTTGATGAAGCTGAAATGGAAGCTGACATATCTAAAGAAGAGTTGGAAGAAGTAGTCACGGAAGTCAAATCTCATACTCGAAAGAAAAAGACTACAAAAGAGGATAAGTTTGCCAACCTTGAAGTAAAAGAGGTTATTCTTGATGTGCCGGAAAACAGACGAGTATGTGGTCAATGTGGCGGCAAGCTTGTTTATCTTGGAAAAGAGTTTGTACGTGAAGAAATAGAATTCATCCCTGCAACAATGAAGCGGATCAAGTACTACACCGTAACATATAGATGCGTTCCGTGTTGCGAAGGAAGGACCGATGCACAGAAAGGCTACCTTATCAGGAGTAAAGCTCCCAAGGGACTTATGGTGCATTCGCCGGCATCACCTTCGTCTGTAGCGTGGGTGATGTATCAAAAGTATGTGAACGCCATCCCGTTATACAGACAGGAACAAGATTGGAAAATCCAGCACAATGTAGAGCTTAAAAGAGCGACTCTTGCTAACTGGATCATATACTGCGCAACGCATTACCTAAAACCACTGTATAATTACTTCCGAGGGGAACTGTTAAAACATAAATACCTGATGGCAGATGAAACGCCCATCCAGGTACTTAAGGTTCCCAACAAGAACGAGGAGGAAGTAGCAGAGGGAAAGAAAACCATTAACAAGAAAGCTTATATGTGGCTCTTCAGAAGTGGTGAATTCGATGACCAAAAGATCATCCTTTATTTCTATGCCGATACACGTGCGAAGTATGTGGCAGAGTCCTTTTTGAATGACTTTAATGGTCACCTGATAACCGACGGCTATAAAGGATATAACAACCTCAGTGATATAATACACTATCTGTGCTGGGCCCATATACGAAGGGACTTTACCGATTCTATCCCCAAAAAGCGAGAGGATGATATGACTATTCCTGCGGTTCAGGCAGTGTCGTACATCGATAAGCTCTTCAGCTTTGAACGTAAATCTAAGGAGCTGGGACATTCTCCGGAACAACGCAAAAACTATCGACTAAAATATGAGAAGCCGGTGATACAAGCATTCTGGGACTGGTTAGATAAGCAGCAAACGATAAAGAACTCCAAATTCGATAAGGCGGTTACTTATGCAAAAAACAACAAACATCTTTTAGAGATATATCTTGAAGACGGAAACTGCAGTCTGTCTAACAACCTGAGTGAGAATGCTATCCGCCCGTTCACAGTTGGACGAAAGAACTGGCTGTTCTCGGACACCCCCAACGGTGCCGAAGCAAGCTCTATATGTTATACGATGGTGGAGATGGCAAAAGCCCACGATCTGAATCCATTCAAATATCTAAAATATATTCTTACTAACAGGCTTCCAGAAAATCCGCAGTCCTCTGACTGTGAAAAACTAACACCGTGGAACCCTGATGTACAGGAAGTATGCAAAAAATCAAAAAAGATAGAAAAAACGGCCATTTTATCATAACGGTAAAATGGCCGTTTTTGAACCCGCCTTATTATTGAGCGCTTACTGTTTAACACCCTTCACGAAATAAAGCGCGTGATCATCGTGTGTGGACGCAGTAATCTTCGAAGAGGTGTGGACGGATTATTTGACGCTTACTTTTTCTTGTGTTTTTTTATTCGGTAAGGTACAATATAACTATCTTCAAGCAAGGTGTGACGGGGGTGTATGGTGTGGGAACATATATTAATCCATCTAATCAATTATTCAGGGAATCCTTGAATTCTCAGATATATGTAGACAA
>JAILJR010000158.1 GCA_024694565.1 Butyrivibrio sp.
GGCAAGGTCATAAGCATGCTTCTTGTCATGGCCGGAATTGTGCTGTTTTCGTATGCTGATGTGCAGGATGGCAGCGCAGCGGATGGAAAAGACTCCGAATCGGGCAGTATGAATAAGTAGCGAGATGGAGGATATGAGCGACTGTGAGTCGATGGGCCTGTACAAAGTAATACGATGATAGATGTGTTAGCCCATATGTCAGGGTGGAAGGAATATAAAGAACATTTTTTTGAATTCTGTATGCTTGGCAGGAAAAGTACAGAAATTAGGAAGATTTGATCAGAACACGGAGATTACTGATGGATATACGATATGCACTGATTCTTGCGTTTGGAACTTTTATTGCTTCGCTGTCGCAGGTGCTGCTGAAAAAAGAGGCGGCGGTTTCACATGACTCATTTTTAAAGGAATATTTGAATCCGAGAGTAATAATCGCGTATGCTGTTTTCTTTATATCAACATTTATGTCGATACTTGCTTATAAGGGGATTCCGCTTTCCTTCGGGCCGATCATTGAAGCGACGGGTTACATATACATTGTGCTTTGGGGAAAGCTGATATTCAAGGAACACATAGGCACGAAGAAACTGATATCACTTGGACTGATCCTTGCAGGGATAGCAATTTACGCAATCTGGAACTGATGTAATGACTTTGGACATCAACATCATATAATATACAATAAGCAGAGGACTTTTAAATATAGAAGGATTTAAGCAACAAAGGAGAAAACAGACGCACAACAATGAGCATGATATCTTACGTAATACCCTGCTATCGGTCAGAGCATACGATTGCTGACGTGGTGGGGAGGATTGATGAGACGCAGAAGTCACACAGCGAATATGAGTATGAGATCATCCTGGTGAACGACAGCTCGCCGGACGATACTTTCAGCGTGTTAAAAGAGCTTGCTGCGCAGCATGACAACATCACTGCCGTTGACATGACCAGGAATTTCGGTCAGCATGCGGCGCTGATGGCGGGATTTCATTTTTGCAGGGGCGATATAGTGATCTGTCTTGATGACGATGGCCAGACGCCGCCGGAGGAGGCTTTCAAGCTGGTTGACAAGCTTGGTGAAGGCTACGATGTCGTTTATGCCAGGTACGGCAAAAAGGAGCACTCGGCTTTCAGAAACTTCGGGAGCAAGGTCAATTCTATCATGACGGAGCAGATGCTGGATAAGCCAAAGGAGCTGTACATATCCAGCTTCTTTGCCGCAAGGAAGTTCATAATTGAGGAGGTGTTGCAGTACAAAAACGCCTATCCGTATGTCATAGGTCTGGTGCTCCGATCGACAAAGCGAATCTGCAATGTTGATGTCCACCACGAGGCGAGGAAGGAAGGCTCGTCCGGCTACTCGCTCAAGAAGCTCTTTGCACTCTGGATGAACGGCTTCACGGCTTTTTCGGTAAAACCCTTGAGAATTGCCACATATACCGGGATCGGAACAGCGATTGCAGGTATTTTTATGCTGATATATGTTATTATAAAAAAGCTATCGCATGATCCAAATACACCCGTAGGCTGGGCATCAACAATGTCAGTGCTGCTCTTTATGAGTGGGATGATCCTCTTTGTCCTTGGGATTATCGGCGAGTACATCGGGCGAATGTACATCTGCATGAACAGTGCGCCGCAGTATGTCATAAGGGAAGTGGTACTGTCGGGGAAGGACAGGGACTGAGCCTTGCGGCAGAATTTCGTGAAGCGACTGGCAGAAGGAAATGATTATGATGGGGAAGGTCAAGAGCTGAGTGGCGGGGGCCATAAGCTCTGATCATACAAGTGCGACTGTAGGGTGAGAATTCTTTTTCATCATACAATGTATACAATGCGTAGCCTGGCTCTGCGCGATAACAGAAAGGAAACAACAAAATGAATATAATCTTACTTTCAGGTGGATCGGGGAAGAGGCTTTGGCCGCTTTCAAACGATATCCGCTCCAAGCAGTTCATCAAATTTTTTAAGCAGGAGAATGGCGAGTACCAGTCGATGGTCCAGCGCATTTATGGACAGATCAAGGCAGCAGATCCTGATGCCACTGTCACAATAGCTACTTCACGCTCGCAGGTTTCGGCAATACACAATCAGCTGGGTGACAATGTAGGGATTTCGGTTGAACCCTGCAGGCGGGATACATTCGCTGCGATTGCACTGGCAACGGCCTATCTCCACGATGTACAGGGAGTGCCTGAGGATGAGGCGGTTGTAGTTTGCCCGGTGGACCCTTACGTTGAGCAGAGTTATTTTGACTGCGTAAAAAGACTTTGCGAGAGGGCAGCAGAGGGTGACAGGAATCTGGTGCTGATGGGGATCAAGCCTACTTACCCCAGTGAGAAATACGGCTATATCGTGCCTGCATCAGGAAAAGGGGCACCCAATCCGGCGAGCAGTGAAAGCGCAGCTAATGGGGCATCCAATTTCGATGGCACCAATGAGAATGCTTCGAGCGAAGCTGCAGCCTATACCTTCACTGAGAAGCCAAGCAAGGAAAAGGCAGAGGAATACATCAGGCAGAACGCGCTCTGGAACGGAGGAGTTTTTGCTTACCGTCTTAAATATGTTCTTGATAAGAGTAAAGAGCTTCTTGGAACATCAGACTACTCGGAGCTCTTTGGAAACTATGCAAACCTCAGGAAGATTTCTTTTGACTATGCGGTAGTAGAGGCGGAGAGTAGCATCGAGGTTCTCATCTACGACGGCGAGTGGAAGGATCTTGGAACCTGGAACACGCTGACTGAGGCAATTAACGAGCCTGTAATAGGGGACGGTGTCCTCAATGAAACCTGTAAAAATGTTCATATTGTCAATGAGCTGGGCATCCCGATTCTTGGCATGGGACTAAAGGATGTTGTTATTTCCGCAAGCCCCGATGGTATCCTTGTAAGCGATAAGGAGCAGAGCAGTTATATCAAGCCCTTTGTTGACTCTTTTGACCAGGAGATAATGTTTGCTGAGAAGTCCTGGGGGAGCTACCGCGTTCTCGATGTCGAGGAAGGCAGCATGACCGTAAAGGTTACCCTTAATCCCGGGCATAAGATGAATTACCACAGCCATGAAAAGAGAGATGAGGTGTGGGTTGTTATTTCAGGAAGCGGCAAGACTATCGTGGACAGCATGGAGCAGAGAGTAAAGACCGGCGATGTTGTCACGATGGAAGCAGGATGCAAGCACACAGTCATTGCCGGGGATGAAGGCCTCCAGATGATGGAGATACAGCTCGGCGAGAGCATAAGTGTGGATGACAAGCACAAGTACGATATGCCGGAGTGATGCCGGTTCTCAATAACAACCTGGGAGTAAAGAAAATGAATTTACCATTTTTGCTGTCTCCCGCTTCAAAGGATTATCTCTGGGGTGGGAGCCGGCTCAATGACGAATTTCATAAGAATATAGACATGTATCCTCTGGCTGAGACCTGGGAGTGCTCCACGCACCCTGACGGCCAGTCCAGAAAGGCAGACACAGGGGAGCTTTTGGGTGATGTGCTGAAAGACCATCCTGAGTATCTGGGAACGCATTCCCTGTCTTTGACCGGAGGTAAGGCAGAGCTGCCCATTCTCATAAAGCTGATCGATGCGAAGTC
>JAILJR010000192.1 GCA_024694565.1 Butyrivibrio sp.
TGCTATAATTATGAGCCTTACTGATTGCGCAAGGCAACGCAGAAGGAGGGATTTGAACCCTCGCGCCGCTATTAACGACCTGCACCCTTTCCAGGGGTGTCTCTTCAACCACTTGAGTACTTCTGCAAAATAGTTGATCCAATAAAATTATGTTATTAACAGCGTGTTCATAATTAAGCGGAGCGAAAGGGATTCGAACCCTTGTGGCGTTGCCGCCAAACGGTTTTCAAGACCGCCTCGTTATGACCGCTTCGATATCGCTCCGAGTGTCTTATTTGAAATCTCAGATAAGAACCTGTCTGTGCAAGTTATTTATATGTGATGCACAGCGCAAGAATTATATTAACAAAAACCCTCCCAGGTGTCAAGCATGTTTTTCAAAAAAAATTATTTTTTTGAATTTTTTAAAAAAGCGCCATTTTATGCGGCTTCTGACCGAATTAAAATTTATAATGTTTATGTAAAACATACTGCTGCTTTTTTTATTCAGCTACTGCCGGGATAGAAAAAATAATCACGACAGGTGGTTGTACAATATGCACAGCTGGATGGGCGAGCTTTTGACCGCCGTCTCATTTAATCATTACAGACCTTTTTGTAAAAACCAATCAGATCCTCACTCAGCTTCTCTATCGAATATTTCCCGAGAGCCTTTTTCACACCATTACATGAAAGCTTATCGGCAAGCTCTGCGTCCTTCATTACCCTTTCGAGACCGTTTTTCAGGGCCTGTGTACTCTTTGGCTCAATGAGAATGCCATCCTCTCCGTCCTCAACAATATCAGGAATCCCTCCCACCTTACTTGCTACAACGCAGCATCCGTGAAGCATTCCTTCAATCAGTGTCACCGGAAGTCCCTCAAAGTATGATGGAAGCGCCAGCATTCCACACTTCCTTAGCATTTTTTCTTTTTCATCCCCGGATACCCATCCGATATATTTAATAAAACCGCTGTTCTTTTCAATTATTTCCCGGAGCTTATCATCTTCAAAAATGCCGCCCATATACAGACGGACAGAGCTGTTTTCCCGGTGCAGCTTTTCAACTGCCCCGATCAGCTCATTTATACCTTTGTCCACACAAATCCGCCCAAGGAAAAGAATACTGTTCATGTCCTTGGGATCGCCTTTTTCATAAACCTTTACATTCTTTGTGACAACACCGTTGGGAAGTACATAAATCTTGTCCGGATCTGTAAGCCTTGAGAAAAACTCCTTCCAGCTCTTTGTCAGGACCAACATCACATCACCCATGCCAAGAATTTTTTTCACATATTTTCTTCCCCGGCCGTCAAGCTCGTTTCTGTAATAGTTCCTGAAATCTCCTCCGTGCTGGTGAAGTATGATCTTTTTCCCGCGGCGCTTCGCTATTCTGATAAAAAGAGATTTCCTCATAAAGCTGGAATCAGAAGAAAAATTAGCGTGCACAATATCACAGCTGTTCACACACACACTAAACCTTATCAGTGCGCATGCAGCCACAAACAGCTTTTTGAGCCTGCTGCCTTCCTTCATGGTCCCTATATACTTAAGTTCGACTTTCTTATCAAGTCCGGCCTCATAATAGCTGTTCACCAGCGCCGAAATCCCGCCATGAACAGACCTGTCCGGCCCTATCATCAGAACCCTGATCTTATCTTCCATATTCCTGATCATAAAAATCCGGCTATCAGCAATCTCAATGATGCACTCCGACTGCCAAAATTACAACAGCAGTGTCACTGCCATATAGCAGGATCTTTTTTATCTCCTGTTAAGTATTGCCTCCGCCAGGGCTATGTCCTCCGGAGTTGTTATCTTGATGTTGTCATAGGAGCCTTCCACCAGTCTGACCTTCGTGTCAGTATAGTACTCCACTACCATGGCATCATCTGTTATATTTATCCCCTTTGCCATGAGCTCTCCCTCATCCCGGTCGAGTCGCTGGTATAACTCAAGAATCATCTTGTAGGAAAAGACCTGTGGTGTCTGAACTATCCAGGCGCGGTCTCTGTTTGGCGTTGACTCTGCAAATCCTTTTTCATCGGCAATCTTAATGGTATCCTTTGCAGGCATGCCGACTACACAGGCCCTGTACTGTTTAACCGCTGTGAGGGCATCCATTATGATCTGTCTTGTGACAAAAGGCCTTGCTCCGTCATGGATGAAAGCATAATCGCATGTGGGATCAGCAGCCATAAGCCCAAGGCGAACGCTGTGATATCTGGCCATTCCTCCGCTGACAACCGCAGTTACCTTATCAAAGCCGTATTTTTGCACAATATCCTTTTTAACATAGTCAATATCGCTCCTGGAAACTACAAGAACGATATCATCGATCACACTCTCCTCAAACGCCTTGATCGAATAGTAAATGAGCGGCTTACCACCGATGTTTATATACTGCTTCTTCACATCACTCTTCATTCTGCTGCCGCTTCCGGCGGCAAGGATAATCGCAACTGTCTTCATACGTAACCTCGCTTTCTGTTTTTTGTCAGGGCACATTTTGAGCGCAGCACGTCTTTATCTCTGCCCTGCGTGGAATCTTCGTTCTCTGTCACCCAGAGGAAGATTTGGCATCGCGTTCATGTCAAGCCCGAAGCGAACGCCCTTTTTATATTCGTAATATGCCGCAGCACCTATCATTGCAGCATTATCTGTACACAGCACAGGACTTGGCCTGAAAAATCTTATTCCGTTTTTTGCGCACTCCTTTTCACACAGCTCTCTGAGCGCAGAGTTTGAAGCAACGCCTCCCGCTATGGCAAGACTGTCAAATCCATATTCCCTGCAGGCTTTTACAGCATGTCCGGCAAGGACCTCAACTACCGCCCTCTGGAAGGATGCAGCTATGTCCGCCTGATTGAGTTCTATTCCCTGCATCTTAGCCTGGTTGATCAGATTCAGGACTGCAGACTTAAGCCCCGAAAAAGAGAAGTCATACTCGGCATCCGGTATCTTTGCCTGGGGAAAAGTATATGCGTCGGGATTTCCTTCCCGTGCAGCCTTGTCAATCTTGGGTCCTCCCGGGTAACCAAGACCTATTGCCCTTGCCACCTTGTCAAATGCCTCTCCTGCAGCATCATCCCTTGTCTGGCCAATGATCTCGTATTCTCCGTAGTCCCTTACAACCACCAGATGCGAGTGGCCGCCTGAAACGACAAGACAGATGAACGGAGGCTTTAAGTCCTTATTTTCAATGAAATTCGCACTTATATGTCCCTCAATATGGTGCACGCCAATAAGAGGCTTACCGGTTGCAAACGCTATCGCCTTCGCCTCCGATACGCCCACCAGAAGAGCTCCAACAAGCCCGGGGCCGTAAGTAACCGCAACTGCATCGATATCGGAAAGAGTCAGTTTTGCCTCTGAGAGCGCCGCCCTGATGCAGCCGTTTATCTTTTCCACATGCTTTCTCGATGCAATCTCGGGAACCACTCCGCCGTAGATTGTATGAAGAGCAATCTGGGAAGAAATGATGTTTGACATAACCTCCCTTCCGTTTCTGACAACTGCGGCTGCAGTCTCATCGCATGAGCTCTCTATGGCAAGTATGGTAACGTCCCCTGCATCAGCATGGTCCGCTTCGGATTTTTCCTTTACAGACATAAAGATGACACCGTCATCCTCAACATTTTTCCTAATTTCCATATAATCTGCTTTCTCCCCTTCCAAAGAAAGGATGCTTTTGGTGAAGTCTGACATGACATTGAGGCCGGGCTGTATTTTAAGGAGCATAGCTCTTGCTTTTACACGGCGGTCTGCTGATAAAATATGGCCTCTGTTTTACCGGTTGTAAGGCGTCCCTGCTACTGTCTTTATGTTGAACAACCCCTCTGTTTTACCTGTTATCAGGCGCCGCCCCACACGGTCTTCTGTTTAAAAGGCCCTCTGTTTTGGCGGTTGTAAGACACCCCCGCACGGACTTCTGTCATATTGTTTCTTTACCAAACCTCTTAAGCGCCTCAGCCTCTTTTGCCCTGTTTGATGCATTGGTGCAAAGAAAATCGATGTCATCCCTGCTGGTCAGCTTAGCTGCATCTTCGCTTTCGGTTACATCCCCCGGATGGAAAAGTATCTCCATGTCACTAAGGCCTCTGTCAGGCATTATATCTGCAGCAATCGGAATCAGTGCCTTAAGATTGTCATAGAACATATGCCCTGACAGCATGACACCCATGAAAAGCTTTTCCTCTAATCCAAGGTCTCTTAGCGTCTCGTTATACTTTCGGATATTTCTCCTGCACAGTGCATTCAGCACAAGAACCTTGATGATATTTATGGGCTTTATATCCCTGACACCTTTTGCCTTCCTGTAAATCTCAAGCTCCTCCTTAGGAAACCTGATATAGGAAACCTCAAGATGATCATTCTTTATCACTTCCATAAGCGCATCAAAAACAAGGGGCAGCATGTGGAAATGTACGTGACCGTCTATTCTGAATTTGCCCTCGTTCATATATTTTTCACAGGCATGAAGCTGAGCCTCAATCTCCCTGTACAGCTCCCTGTAATACAGCTTCCTGAGAACGGGAACAAAGCCTATCAGAAGGTATTTTCCAAAGCCCACGCCAAAATTGCCGTTCTTGTCCGTAAGACGCGTGCATTTTTTTCCGGTAAGCGGCTTTCCTTCAACAAAATTCAGGTGCACGGTCACAAAAAGCTTTTCTCTTATGCCCTGAATCTCCTCCATACATTCCCGAAGGTAAGGACTGTTGGGCATTATGCTAATTCCATTCAGTGCTCCGCTGTGGTAGCACTCCATTATATGTCTGCTCTGGGTCTTAAAGAGCCCATAGTCATCAGCATGATATTCAATCATTTACTCATCTTCCTTTATCGTCCAGCCAAGTATCTTCCATTTGCCCTCGCTGTCCTTGCGAAGGATAAACTGATAATAGTTGGCCACAGTTCCGTTTGTTCCGTGCCGCAGCGAAAAGAGGCAGTCGACAGAACACATCTTGTCTTCGCCAACCTTTACCTCCTCCGGGTCCTTGCCCTGCACCACATATGCTGAAATTGAGTAGCCGCCTTCCTTCCGGTCCCTGACCTCTTTCTTGACAGACTGCTCCATATTGGGATTGACTGAAAGGAATTCATCATCCATGATGCCTTTCAGTACCGCTATCATCTTGTCCTGCTGGTCGTTCGAATAGTTCTCGCGGTAGAGCACCTGCATGGTCTTAGCATAAAGATCTACTACCTTCCTTGGGTCAGCCGGATAGTTTTTATCAAGATTTACGGTCGTTATCTCGTCAACCACGGTAATCTGATAGTTGTCCTCCACCGGAGTCTTCTTGTTCCTTGTAAACAAAAGAAACAGCCCCAGCACTACAATGATCGCAAGGATACCAAGGACGATAGATTTGATTATCGCAGAGCCTGTACCTTCTTTTTCCACGGCTAATGATCTCCCCTCAAAAAAATTGTGCTAATCCTCTGTAAATCTAAGCTCAAAGCTGCGTCCATCCTTCGCAGCGATAGTATTTGGGAATATTTTCTTTGTCTCCTGCATAAAATCAACCGGATTGACCAGCGACGGGCTGTAGTGGGTAAGCCACAGCTCTTTTACCTGTGCATCCCTTGCCATTCCGGCAGCCTCATAGAAGGTCATATGCTTGTTCTCCCTGGCCTTTGCCAGCTTGTCCATTTCACCGTACATGCCTTCACAGATAAAGAGATCGGATCCGGCTGCGTTTCTGACGATACTGTCAGTGGGCCTTGAATCCGTTGTGTAGGTAAGCCTGATTCCCTTCCTCTCTGCTCCGAGAACCATATCCGGAGTAAAAGTCCTCCCGTCGTCGGAAACCACCGTCTCGCCCTTCTGAAGACTGTTCCAATATTTTTTGTCTATGCCATGGGAACCGGCGGCCTCCACGTCGAATTTCCCCTGTCGCCTGAGGTTAAAGCTGTAACCATAGCATGTCACATTGTGATTTACTTTAAAAGCAGTGACGGTAAATTCGGGATTTCCCTCCATGTGAAAAGACATCTCGTCCCCTGTAAGCTCCATAAATCTGATCTCAAACGGAAGCTCCGGGGCAATTACCCTGAGTGAATTGACCACTCTCTCAAGTCCCTTCGGTCCCACCATGAGAAGAGGCTCCGTTCTTTCGGCATTGCCCATCGTAAGCAGCATTCCGGGCAGTCCTGAGATATGGTCAGCATGGTAATGCGTAAAGCACATAACATCTATGGGCTTGGCACTGTGCCCTCTCCTTTTCATGGCTATCTGGGTACCCTCACCGCAGTCAACCAGTATGCATTTCCCGTTGTATCTCACTAAAAGAGCTGTGAGATATCTGTTCGGAAGAGGCATCATACCGCCAGTTCCCAGCAAACAAACATCTATCATGAGTCCTTCCTTTTCCAGTAAATTACAGCGTCATCCTTGGGGCCGTCATAAAACCCCGGTCTGACTCCCTCGCTCTTAAAGCCAAGCTTCTCATACAGAGCTATTGCAGGCCCGTTTGAAGCTCTCACCTCAAGGGTGTAGTCATTAATGCCAATCCCGTACCCTCGCTGAAGGAGCTGTCTCACCATCTTGTAGCCGGTACCCATACGCCTGACATCTCCGGCTACAGAGACGTTGGTTATCTCGCCATCGCCGGATATATTCTGTACACCGCAAAGTCCCACGATCCTGCCTGCCATCTCAGCCACAAGATATACCGTATCGTCTCTGGTCATGGCATCCAGAAGCTGCTTCTGTGACCAGGCCTCCCTTCCAAGGTTGACGCTCTCAAGTTTCGCAGCGTCTTCAACATCCTCTGCGGTCATCTGCCTGATACGGACCTTTCCGGGATTGTTTCTTGCTTCAAGGCGCCTTTCCATGGAAGATCCTGCGTCATCCCCGGCACTCTTTTCACCGGCAGTGCGCTCTGCCTGCGATGGCCTCAGGTACTCAGGCGCAAACTCATCTGCACTCACAAACAGTCCGTCCCTTGCATAAACATTTGCAAGAGCAAGGAGCGACGCCGCGCTCTGTCTGTTCTGGTGAAGCGGCGCCAGTGAGTAGGGCACCTTCAGCTTTTTCTCGATAACATCCCTGTAGACAGGAACACCGTCGCCAAGCAGGACTGTAGGTTTGCCGATAGCCGACAGCGTTTCCGTCATATCCTCTATAGAAGTCGCAAACTGTGATTTTATGACCCGCATGTCAAAAAAGCGTTCGTTGCCTTTTTCCTCTGTTGCTGCCGGCACAAAGGTATAAATCCCGGTGTAGACCTGGTTCCTCCTTGCGTCCATCATAGGGCAGATGATCTTCTCATTGCCGTAGAGGTTATAGGCAAGACCGTCTACGGTAGGAACAGGGATGATCGGCTTATCAAGCGCAAGTGCCAGGCCCTTTGCCGTTGCACTTCCTATTCGCAGTCCGGTAAAAGAGCCGGGACCTTTTGCAACAGCTATGGCATCAATGGTCTTAATATCAAGATTAATCTTTTTGGAAATATCCTCAAGCATGGGCAGGAGGATCTCTGAATGTGTAGTCTTATACTGTATCTGAAACTGAGCAACCAGAATATCGCCGTCAGATATGGCGACGGTTCCCATCAGTCCCGATGTATCAATCGCTAGTATCTTCATGATTTACCTTTTTGTCATTGTAATAAGTCTGTAGTCAAAGCCCTTTTCCAGGTTCTTCTCTATAACTATCTCTGTGTAGTGCTCAGGCAGAAGATCCTCTATGAGGTTTGCCCACTCAATAAAGCAGACGCCGTTTCCGTAAAAATAATCCTCGTAACCAATCTCATCCATCTCGCTCTCGTCCCCTATCCGGTAGACATCAAAATGGTAAAACGGGATCCGCCCATCTTCATAAACCTGAAGTATGGTAAATGTCGGGCTGCTGACCGGTCCGTTTATCCCAAGTCCCCCGGCGACCCCCTGTGTAAGAACAGTCTTACCCACTCCAAGGTCTCCAATCAGAGTATAAACTGCCCCGGGACGGGCACTCTCACCTATTCTCCGCCCCAATTCAAACGTCTCCTGTGCACTGAACGTCTCCTGTCTGGTCACAATTTCCATAGTATCTCCCACTTTTCAAATGGCCCGGCACTCGCAAGGGCCTCTTGGTTTCTTTTGCAATATGCACAGCCGAAGCCGGCCAGACGAGTTTTTGTCGGTCAGCTCTTCAAATCATGTTACATAGATATATGATATCACGAAAACTCCTCCAATGCGAGAAGCTCTGAGCTCCTTGAAAATGGACAGATTCCGCACTTACATCCGGAAAAACATGTCTTAAACGTTCATTGAGCCGACTAACAAAAGTACTTTGTTAATCGGCTCATTACATACATTTTCACTTTCTTCAGGCTTTTGCCTCCTTGCGCACTGATGCGGGTCCTGATTTGAGGATGGGACTTAGCTGCTTGTAAACAAGGAAGGTAAGTGCGCTGTCTGCCACTCCCTTTAAGAGATTAAAGGGCGCAACGCAGAGCGCGCAAAATGTAAACAGGTTGTTTACCGCAGGATTAATTGCTGTCCCTGCCGCAATAAAGGAATCAATTCCCTGTCCAAATGCAATGGCATATGCAGGAAGCAGGAAGAACGCATTGAGAAGCGCTCCGACCAGCGTGATGCACAGCGTCCCGACTGCGCAGCTTATAAGCGCAGACTTTCTCGTCTTATTAAACCTGTATATAACAGTGGCAGGAATAATAAAGGCCGAACCCACAACAAAATTTGCAATCTCTCCCACAAATCCGGGTGTAGGTCCCTGGATGGCAACATTCAGTGTGACCTTTATAAACTCGATCATGACTCCAACAAGCGGTCCTGCCGCAAAGCCGGCTATGAGTGCAGGAATGTCGCTAAAATCAAATTTGTAGAACCCGGGAGCAAATGGCAGCGGAAATTCAAAGAGCATCAGTACAAAAGCGATCGCGGAAAAAACTCCTATGATAGCGATCTTTCTGGTGCTAAACAGTGGCTCATGCGTCTGGCTGTCCCCGTTTTCCCTCTTTCCTGCCAGCCTTTCTGCAAAATAAGCAATTGCAAAGGCCGCAAGAATCAGCAGCAGAAGTGCAACAAAGTGCCCGGTGCTGTTTTTAACAGTGTCAAGTGTTTTAGATAATTGTTCCATATTCTCCTTCTTTCTCATCGGGTAAATTATTGTCAGAAGTACAGAGAAAAAGAAATAAAAAAGACCCAAGTCATCGATAAAGACCTGGGGCAACCAAAAAGAAATTGCACATTCTTCTCTCATCCAGACTATACTGTCGGTTCCGGAATCAAACCGGATCAGCCGCCTAAGCGGGTCGCGGACTATACCGCCGGTTGGGAATCTCACCCCACCCCGAAGAATTTTATTTGATTTCATATTAATACATTGCGCAAAATCTGTCAACCGGCCTGTTACAATTCAGTGGACAGCCAGCCTGAACAGGCCGGAACAAGTGAAAGGCTGAACCAGTGTGCCTTGAAAAACGTCGGTACTTAGCGCACGTATTTTGGGCGATTAGTACCGCTACGTTTTTCATGGAGCGAAAGCGCCACCCCGGGCAGACTTGCACTTGTGACTGACTGCTCAGGCTTGCCTGGCCACTGAATTGTAACATCGGTATGTACGGCAACATAATTGTATCTGTTTGACAAGTGTATTTATCACATTTTATAATTATTATGGTATTATAGCCAATTTTTTAGGCAAAAATACAAATATATTGACTGTTAAGAGGTACTATGAAGCGAGTTATTACCAAAAAACTCCTGCCCGGCATGATCCTTGCCAATGATGTTGTCACCTATGACTCAAATACAAGGCTTTTAGACAAGGGTACGGTTCTTACCGAAAAAGACATTGCCAGACTTGCGTTTTACTCAATAATTGATGTTCTCATCGAGGATATGCCCGCTGAGAACAAGGAGGCGCAGGACCATGAAAGCGCTTCGCTGACTTACGGCGAAAGGCTCAAGAAGTCAAAGGAATTTGTTGAGTTCAAGCAGGATTTCGAGGAATGCGCTTCAAGGTTTGAACACACAGTCAAGGACATCATTGACGGCAACCGGGACCTTGATATTGACGAAATGATGACGCCCATCTACTCTCTTATCGGAGAGGGACGTACCACCTCCAATATCTTTGATATGCTCCACAATTTAAGGCTTTATGACGACGCCACATATACCCATTGCATAAATGTAGCACTAATCACAAACATCCTGGCCCAGTGGCTAAAATGGAGTGAATCTGAGATTGAACTGGCTACTCAGGCCGGTCTTTTCCACGACATAGGCAAGCTCCTCATTCCTGACTCGATAATAACCAAGCCCGGGCAGCTTACCGACAAGGAGTATAGCATCATAAAGACCCACCCCCAGAAAGGGTATGAGGCCATGAGATCTCTTGAGATAAGCAACCACGTAAAAAATGCGTGCCTTATGCATCATGAGAGATGTGACGGTACAGGCTATCCACTACGTTTAAAAGGGCCCCAGATAGACAAATTTGCAAAGGCGGTAGCCATCGCAGATGTTTATGATGCCATGACCAGTTCAAGGTATTATCGCGGTCCCCTCTGTCCGTTTATCGCAATCTCAATGTTCGAAGAGGAGGGCTTCAAGCGGTATGATACGGAGATGATACTGGCTTTTCTGCACAATATAGTCAATACATATCTGCTTAATACTGTGAGGCTTAATACCGGAGAGATCGGTGAGATAATCTTTGTCAACGTCACACACCTCTCCCGCCCCACCATCAAGGTTGGAAACGATTATATCGACCTTGCCAAATGTCCCGGCGTATACATCCAGGAAATCTTATAGCGACAAAAAAAGCTGAAGCACAGCTTAACCGTGCTTCAGCTTAAATTTTTGTATAGAACGGTCATCGTCGACCTTCTCAATCTGAGCTCCCAACTCTTGCAATTTCTTGTCGAAATCTTCATACCCTCGTTCAATGTATTTGATGTCCTCAACTGTTGAAAAGCCTTCAGCAGTAAGTGCAGCAATAACAAGTGCAGCCCCGGCCCTCAGGTCAGGCGCTGAAACTGTGGCTCCTGTGTATCTCTCTACTCCCTCGACAATGGCTGTGCTTCCCTCAACCTTGATGCTGGCCCCCATGCGGGTAAGCTCATCCACATATTTGAAGCGGTTTTCAAAGATACTTTCAGTGACAATACTTATGCCACTGGCCAATCCGAGAGCTACCGTGATCTGTGGCTGCATATCCGTGGGATAACCGGGATAAGGAAGTGTCTTTACATGAGTGTTCTGAAGTCTTCTTGTCGCAACAACTCTCACTTCATCGTCAGACTCATGTATCTGGCATCCCATCTCTATCAGCTTGGCACTTATGGACTCCAGATGCTTGGGGATGACATTCTTGACTGTCACATCACCTCTTGTTGCAGCTGCAGCTATCATAAATGTTCCGGCCTCGATCTGGTCAGGTATTATTGTGTATTCTGTTCCGTGGAGCTTCTCAACGCCCCTTATACGGATCACATCGGTACCTGCGCCCTTGATGTTGGCTCCCATGCTGTTCAAGAAGTTGGCAAAATCTACCACATGAGGTTCCTTCGCTGCATTTTCAATTATTGTCTTTCCCTCAGCCATGCAGGCAGCCATCATGATATTGATAGTGGCTCCCACACTCACAACGTCCAGGTAGATATGACTTCCTACAAGCCTGTCAGCCCTTGCATCTATTATGCCATGTTCAATGCTGACCTGGGCACCAAGCGCAGTAAAGCCCTTGATATGCTGGTCGATCGGCCTGAGACCGATGTTGCAGCCGCCCGGCAGAACTACTCCTGCCTGCTTGTACTTGCCGAGCAGAGCTCCCAAAAGATAATAGGATGCCCTGATCTTCTTGATATAATCGTTTTCAATGGTAAAGCCGTTGATCTGTGATGCATTGATCTTGACAGAATGTCTGCCTGTCCTGTCGACATAAGCTCCTGTGCTTGCAATTGCCTGCAGCATAACGTTTGTATCTGATGCATCAGGCATATTATCGATATAAACAGTCTCATCTGTCATGGTAGCAGCTGCCAGAATTGCAAGAGCTGCATTCTTTGCACCACCTATCCAGACCTCACCAACCAGCGGATTTCCGCCTTTTATCACATATTTTTCCATAGGTATCTCTCTTTTTCCCCTTGAACAAATACTAGTTATACCACAAACATTTGAATTTGTAAAACTAATATTTTCAGTTCAGGTAATTTAGTGGATTTACCTGGCTTCCATTTATCAGGATCTCAAAGTGCAGATGCGGTCCTGTAGATACACCTGTATTCCCGGAAAGAGCTATCCTCTGTCCCTGGGATACGGACTGTCCCACTGAGACAAGCACTTTGGACAGATGACCATATCTCGTCTCCTTGCCGTCTGAATGTTTAATGTATACACAGTAACCATATCCGCTGCCCCATCCGGCTCTTGTAACAACACCTGAGGACGAAGCAACTACCGAAGTACCAACCGGTGTTGCCCAGTCCACGCCCTTGTGGTACGTGCTGGCACCCTTCTTGGGAGCAGATCTCCTTCCGAATCCGGATGAGAGTCTTCCACCTGAAATAGGTTTTATATAAGTCGGAGGCACAATGGTTCCTCTCTCAATGATCTTGGGAACAGCCTGATATGTGACCTCTTCCTTCTCTATCACCCTGCCCTCTTCGCTGTTGTCCACATAATCCACCTGTACAACAACCTTTCTGTGGCCGGCTGAAGGCTCCTGTATTACCTTGCTCTGTGTGGTGTACCACGAATCATTGTCAATATACTGAACGTCTGCCTCATAGTCCTCCTCATAGTATTCGAGGGCTGTGTATGCAACAGACAGCTCCGGCTCGGGAACGGTTACAACAAGGTTGTCCTGCACCCTTATGGTGCTTCTCTCATCCTCAAGGGATTCGTTCATTTTGACAAGGTCATCCACTGAGAGATTAAACTTCAGCGCAATGGCACCCAAAGTGTCACCCGACTGAACCTCATAGACCTGATTTGTCTCTTTATCCTTGGTGACCTCCTGAATTGCAGTTGATACATCTGTTATCTCACTGTCGGGCAGATAGCTTTCAACAATCTCCACCTTGTCAGCAAATTTCATATCCATTATGCCCAGGTTATAGTCAGAAAAATCCTTATCATAGGCAAGAGGCTTCGCCTCATTGACGACCTGTGTCACATCGTCCTGGAACCCGGCCTCGGGCATTTTGGTCTCGGCTATCTCCTCAACCTTTTTTACCTCCTCCTTGCTCATTACAAGAGGAGTGAGGACATTAACCTCCCTGTCGTTGTCAAGCACAAGAGAGACGTTATATGCATTCTCTTTATCATACGCTGAGAGCGCCACGGAAAGAAGCTTCATCACATCGTCAATATTTCCCAGATTGACGGAAAACTCGTTAATTTTGATGGAATAAGCCCTGTTAAGGGTGCTCCTTTCATTGTTCTTTAAAAGGTCTGTCATGGTGCGGGTCATTGAAGAAACCGAGTCAACCTCTCCAAAGATCACATTTCCGCCCTCTACAGACAGATCAGCATTGGAAAGAACCAGCTCTTTTCTGTCTCCTGCCAGATTTCTTCTGGCGTTTCTGTACGCCTCATAAGCCTCATCAATCGTGGCGGCCGTTCCCACTACCGTATTATTCAGTTTAACAGTAAAAATATTGTCTTCGCCCTTTTCAAACGGCACTATGTTAGGCATAAAGAGTATGCAGAGCACAATTACCACAAGCGCCGATTGAAGATACCATATCCTCACCTTGCGGCGAAACACCGATCCATTAAAGTTCATTTAAAAAATTCCCAAAATCCTAAGTAAATTTAAAATAAGGCTGACCGCCGAAACTCCCAGCGTTGCGATGATAAGCGGCATCATTGAGCTGTTCTTGTTCTCTACCGCAAACTGTATCGTCTCCAGCTTTCCGCTGATGTCCTTTAGCTTCTCAGCCAGCTTCTCGTTTTCTTTGTCGTCGCTCTTTGCATCTTCAACTGACTTTTTGACTTCTTCAAGCTGCCTGGTTATCTCCTCAAACTGTTTGTCATTTTTTTCCTGTGATCTTTCTATGACAGCCTGTACATTTCTGTAAACCTGAACACCTACATCGTGAGTCTTGGACTCTGTGCCGTCAATCCTGTCCGAAAGAGCACTGAGTGACGACTTCGTATCATCGATGCTTCCGGAGAGAGTTTCAATTGACTGCCTGGTCTCATCGAATCTTCCTGACAGCGTCGCCAGAGACTGCTTTGTCTCTTCAAATCCGGCAGATACATCAGACAGGGACTGCCTGGTCTCATCTATCCTGCCCGACAATGCTGACAAAGACTCATTTGTTTCATTAATTCGTCCCGACAGGGAAGACAAAGACTGGCTTGTATCGTCCATCCTTCCTGTGATGGACGACAGGGACTGCCTGGTTTCATCTATTCTTCCGGTGAGCGCAGCCAGTGACTGCCTGGTTTCCTCGGCTGCCTCCCTGTGCTCCTTTTCATTCTGACGAAGTTCATCAAGCTGGATCTTGAACTGCTCAGCCTCCTGCCTGATCCGCTCAGCTTCCGCTGCCTCTGCCTGTGCATTGGCTCTGATGATATCCTGACCACTGATTTTTTCTGTGAACCTACTCATAAAGTTATCCACTTTCTCTCCTCCTCTTAATACAGGTTTATATCCTTTACTCCTGCAGAATGAAAATGTCTGAATAAGCAGGATTGTTAATCCGCTTTATATTACCCCGAAATCAGAATACAATACCTGTTTAGCTTACAATTATTATGCAAATTATACAAGTTTCAATTGTTCAAAAATGATTTCTTTGTTGATTTTACTATTTGTTTACGTAAAATTCATAATTTATTCATAATTGTTTTGTATATTATTTTTGTAGCCACGATGAATGGCTGCCTTACAAAAAAAGATAGATTTTTTCATAATAGGGTAGGTGCGGCAACGTGCCTACCCACTCCTCATTTTATAGGTTTTATCTCTACCTCTCAGCTTCTATCGACAATATCTCCTCATTCAAAGACAACATGCGTGCATCCAGATTTGCAACCATCATGGCACATTCATGAAGCTCCGAATTGATGTGTGTCGGAGCCTTACCCTCAAATTTGTACTGTATCTTGTGCTCCAGGGATGCCCAGAAATCCATTGCAACAGTCCGGATCTGGATCTCCACCTTAACATTGACAATTCTGTCAGAAAGATACACCGGAAGAGATACTATCATATGATAGCTCCTATAGCCGCTGTCTTTGGGGTTCATGATATAGTCCTTGACAATAAGGACACGGATGTCCTTCTGGCTGCTGATCATCTCGGCAATCCTGTATATATCGGAAGTAAAGGAACAGATTATCCTTATTCCCGCAATATCGTTGACATACCTCACCATGTTTTCAATGGTAGATTCGTATCCGTTTCTCCTTAATTTTTTTACAATGCTCTCAGGTGCCTTAAGCCTGGACTTGATGTGCTCTATCGGGTTGTACCTGTGAACCTCCTGAAATTCCTCGTTAAGGATCTCAATCTTTGTCCTGATCTGCTTAAGGGCAGCATTATAAAGGAGGTTTACTTCCTCCCATGTGTTGATATCATCGGATATCTTTATATCAATGCCGGATAAATCCAGTTCCATATTATCTCCTCTATAAACGAATGTTTATATCTGACTTATTCCGGTCGGATGCAGGAGCCGTAAGCGCCCAATGCACGTGCTCCGGTGGTATCCTGCTCCTACTTTTTATTCCAGTACTCCTTGTTCATGGAAAAAGATCTCACAAGTCCTCCGGGGAGCTTCCTGTAATTCCTGCCCAGCTTATAGCCAAGAAATCTGCTGGCACACATAATAATATAGCCCGGTATCAGATATGCCTTCCCAATCTGTCTGAAGTGCTCGATCGTCTGCGAGACCATTTTTTTGCCCTCGGATTCTGAACTGATCGAGCCGAAAATCTCAGGATGATCCGTCTGGGACACCCCTATGTCAAAATTTCTGCTAAACTGCTGTGCGTAGCTGTAATTGTGCGAGTGTATCACCCCGGCAGTCGGCACATAGCAGATAGCATATCCCTTCTGGCAGGCAGTCCCGGCATATACCATATCCTCGTTAAAGATTGTCTTTTTTGTAAAACCGCCAAGCCTGTCAAAAATATCCCTTCTGTACATGGCACAGACGTTGGAACAGAAGTAGGTTTTTATCCCCAGCCTTCCAATGTCCGCCTGCGTCTTTTTCATCGGCTCATTTGGATAGTTGAACTTCCTTGAATATCTCTCTGCAAGATTGCAGTCAGTCTTGGGATACTGCCTTGCATAAGCGGCAGCAACATCCTCAGCAAGCACCTTGGCAAGGCTTGAAATCAGCATCTTGTCCCTCGGAAAAGCGTCCTGCGTCATCATGAGGAAGAAATCCGCATCAGAAAGCGCAACTCCCTGATTTCTGGTATTGCCATGATCAAATTCCGCCTTCGAAACATGTTTTAAGATAATGTTGTCATATTTTGATGTCGGATCTTCAGAAGATGAAGCCACAAGCTCCTTCCAATATTTTTCCTCCGTGTTCATTATGATTATATGAGAAGGTGCAAGTGCCTGCTTTTCAAGGTCATCTATAAGCCTGAAAAGAGAGACATCCGGTTTGTAGGTTGGAATGATTATGTCTACTGTACTCATTTTTTCCCTTCATCTCTTAGGAAATCTGCAATTCAATACAACAAGAGCCAGGCCCAAATTTTGTCCAGCCCAGCCCTATTATTTAGGAACTGTATTAATGTAGATATATCTTTACACAGTTCCTTCGTGTGAAAGAACGTCACTTCGTAATGTACTTGTCCACATCTGCCTGAATCTTATCGCTGTATTTCTGTACGTCTGCTGTTACTTCATATTCTGCATCATCAAACAGGAACTGATGAAGCCACTTGACATTGCCCTTTAAGTCAACAGGAAGAACGCAGCTTCCCGCTTTGCCCATTGTACCTGTAGCACGCATTTCCTCATAAGGGAAGCCGCTGTTGTCAACAACACGGTAATTCGCTATGTTCTTAAGAAGCTCAAGTATCTCGCTCAGATCAAGGGAGGTATAGGTCTCCTTAAATGCGCTGTTTGCAACTGCTTCAAGCTGTGAATAGCTCATCTTCTGCGCTTTGTCAAGGCATGCCATGAGCACGGTCCTCTGCCTCTCGGCACGTTTGAAATCGTCACCCGCCGTGTATCTTATACGGCAGTAGGCTGTCGCCTGAAGTCCGTTAAGTGTCTGCAATCCTGCGTTTGTAACGGGTGTATATTTGAGCTTCAGCTCCGTTGCCATTGTCGACTGGTAGTTGTTAAGATGCGGTATCTCAGCGTCAGTCAGCTCTATCGGAACTCCTCCGAGTGCATCAACAACATCAGTAAGACCTCTGAATCCTATGGTTATGAAGTCCTCAATATCCATGTCAAGATTCATGTTCAGCATTGAAATTGCCTGCTCGGGGCCACCCTGAGCATATGCTGCATTACATTTCGTGTAGGTGTCATTACTCAGGTTAAGATATGTGTCACGATATACAGAACAGAGTCTGATATCGCCGGTTGCATTGTTGATCGAAGCGATGATGATCGAGTCTGATCTGGTATTCTTGGTCAGCTCTTCCTCTCGTGAATCAACGCCGAAAAGTGCAAGATTGGTATAGCCAACCATCTGCTCATTAGTAGCAACGCCCTCGTTGATACTCTGAGAAATGACCTCCTCATTCATCTCAACCTTGCCGACCTTAGTGACATCAACCTTGAAGAAAAGAGTATATGCCACATATACAAGTCCGCATGCGATCAGGATCTCCGCTGCCAGCAGAATAATCGCTCTGGTGTTGTTTTTCTTTTTTACCGGTGCAGCATCTGCCTCATATACAGGCTCAGGTCTTCTGTGCTGCGCAGGTCTTCTGTGCCCACTTCCCCTTGTGGGTCTGTCATCCATATTAGACATAACTTTACTCCTTAGCCAACTAAACTTTTTTCCTTTTACTGTTTACGATGAAACAGTTCCCCTCATTTTGATTTTACCTCAAATTTCAACTTATTTAAACATAAATCAGGTCAGTATGCATTCTTATTTACAAAACCATGCCGTATAGTTCCGATCATGATCTTGAGGTCGAATGCCATGCTCCAGTTCTCAATGTAGTAAATGTCGTAGTCTATCCTCTTACGGATGGATGTGTCCCCTCTGTAGCCGTTGATCTGCGCCCAGCCCGTAAGTCCGGGTCTCACCTGGTGCTTGACCATATATCTGGGTATCTGCTCCTTAAACTTCTCAACAAACTGAGGCCTCTCAGGTCTTGGGCCCACCAGAGACATCTGTCCGATAAAGATGTTAAAGAACTGCGGCATCTCATCTATACTCGTCCGCCTCAGAAAAGCTCCGATCCCCGTAACTCTCGGATCGCCCTTCGTGGTCCAGCCCTTTTTCTCATCAGCAGCTGTCTGAACCTTCATGGTCCTGAACTTGTACATCATGAAGGGCACTCCGTTAAGACCTATTCTCTCCTGCTTGAAAATAATGGGTCCGGGGCTCGTAAGCTTGACCCCTATGGCAGCTGCTGCCATGATCGGTGAAAACAGTATGATCGCAAATAAAGATCCGATGATATCAACCAGTCTCTTGGAATATTTGTTGAACGAATTGGTAAGCGGAACATAGCGAATGTTTATGACCGGCAGTCCCTGAACATCCTCAGTGTATGGATTGCTCGGGAAAAGAGATGAATAATCCGGGATAAACTTGGTGTGAACTCCGGATTTCTCGCACTTATCCACCAGCTCCTCCAGCCTGTCATAGTAGTCCAGCGGAAGCGTTATCGTAATCTCATCATAGTTGTTGTGCTCAAGATAATCTTCGAGCTGATCGATCTTTCCGACCACCTTCACGCCGTGATAGCTTGTACCAACCGGAACAAAATCATCAAGTACGCCTGCCACAATATATCCCCACTGAGGGTTGTCCAGAATCCTGCTTATATACGCCTCAGCGGCTCTGGAATACCCTACAAGCAGGATATGCTTGATGTTATAGCCTTTTTTCCTTATATACCTCAGAAACTTCCTGAGAAGCCAGTGCGCAATAGTAGTCAGAACAATGTTCAGGATAAAGAAGATAAATATCATCGACCTGGAAAAGTCCGGCTGGTTGATTATGTACAGAACAACCAGAAAGCCGATGACGCCCATCACATTGGCCTGAACAATATCCACAAACTCATTCCATAGCCGCAGCGCCCTCCTTGAGGTATAGAGCTGCACCATGTAATAAAGAAGAAGATAACACGGAACAAGAAAATAGAGCGCAGAAAAGTAGACTTCCGGGGGGAGATGCCCTCCGGGGGCCTTATCTGCGAAAACCGATTCAAATTTTAAATAATAGGACAGCGCATAGGATCCGACCACCAAAATGCCATCAACTATGACATGTGCCCTATTTAAATGCACCTGATTATCTTTGATCACTGTATTAAACCAAAACTGTCTCCCAACAACAACTTCACAAACATTCTATACCAAAATCACTTAAATTGAAAGCGCCCGCCTTGCGCAATTTACCCACAGCTCAATCTGGAGCCGGAAAGCATTGAGCAATTCTGTCTTTCCGAACCTGACTTTTCTGTCAGAATGCTGTATTATCTTTTTAAGCCCGGATATAAGGCCCTTTACATGTGCCTTTCCAAGTCCCCTTTTTGAGTAAAACACATGCTTTATCAATAATCCGGCAATAATAAGCGGAAGATTCAGAAGCATCTGCAATACCGGCATGTTCTTATATATCAGGTAAATATTGTTCCCAGCAGTCAGCTCAACCTTGAAATCGTTGTACCTTGAGCCGCTGGAGGCACTGGCAGCATGATAGACTATCGCCCCCGGCTCCATTACGTTTGCATAGCCCTTGAGCCTTGCCCTGTAGCCGATATCGATGTCCTCAAGGTAGCAGAAGTGCACATCGTCAAAATATCCCACTTCATCGAAGCACTCTTTCCTGTAGATAGCAGCGCCTGCACATGCGGCTGTGATGGCCTCCCTCACCGAAAACCTGTGACAGTCCTGATCTCTTGCCGGCGAAAATGCCCATCCAAGCGAACAGTACAGATCTCCGGCATCGTCGATATTATGGGGTTCCTTCATCTGCAGAAGCTTTGCCTGTGCGGAAAAGAGCTTCTTGTTTCTCTCCATGATGTATATGAGCCGCTCAACAGCCCTCTCGTCACACATAGTGTCGTTGTTGAGCAAAAAGACATATCTGCTGTCCGCATCCTTTATTCCAACATTTACCGCATTGGCAAAGCCGGTATTCTCGGGAAGCTCTATCACATGTACCTCCGGAAACCTCTTTCGCAAAAACTCCACACTTCCGTCAACAGAGCCGTTGTCGACTACTGTTACGGAAAAGTTCTTGAAGCTCTGCTTGCGAAGGCTCCGCAGGCATCCGTCCAGATGATTTTTCCCGTTATAGTTTGGTATTATTACTGTCAGCATTTCCATTGACAGGTTTCCTCTCATCGATCTTTATGATGTTGAAATCAAAAGTCACCTTTATTGCAAGCTACTTATCCGTTCCCCGAATTACTTTGTGCCAGGGTAAAGTAACTTCTGCATTACACAAGCCGCCGGACAAAAGCCCTGGCGGGTCATTACATATATAGCAAAAAACGCTTCAGTTCAGATTCTCAAAACCATCCCAGGGTCCCACAGGATACGGTATCCAAGCTTTTTTACCTCACCGGCAAAATCAAGGCTCAGCCTCCTTACCTCCTCGGGGCTTTTGCCTGCAAGGAGCAGCTCGCCCTCCCTGTATTTTTCTTCCGTTAACCTTTCAAAAACTGGTATAAGCTCTTTTCGCAAAAGTACACATCGAAGATCCACCGCAAAGGCGTCCTGAGTAAGAACTGCCCTGTGCTGCAGTCCTCCGCTGTAGCCTTCAAAGAGCCCCTCAAAGACTACCCTTCCTTCCTTTGTGTACATTCCACCTGCCAGCCTGTTCCTGCGGTTTAACAGCTTTCCTCCCACACACCCGATGTCGGGTCTTGCGCTAAAGACATCCGGCTCGTACTCAACCCTGTAAAAGCCCACATGCGGAAGCTGTTCCACCCTTCCGCTTATTCCGTTTTCAGAAAGAAAGGCCTCAAGCACTCTCTGTCCGGCTTCATAGGCATATGTCTTGCTCCCCGGATTGGCAGCCGTCGACTGGCTGTGACACCTCCAGTGGTACAAAACCCTGTCGATATGCACTATCTGCGCCCCTGAATCAGGCGTCTTAAGAGCTGCCTCGGCACATGCCCGCAGGATCAGGTCATAGTCCTGTGCACCGTCAAAGCTGCCCCTCTCCTTTAATCTCTTTATCACATCTGCCCTTATCATCGTGAAATGACATATATAGTTATTGGACAGTAAATAATCCATGTTAAAAGAAGGCTTTTGATGGTGCTCATAAAACCTTCCCGTATCAGCGTCAAACTTATCCTCATCGGAGTAGATAAGCCGGATCGGACAGTCAGAAAAACGCGAAAGCCTGTTCTTTTTCATGCTCCTTCTGATCACGCGGGACATCTCGTAGAGAGCATCGCTTGTCAGAAGGTCGTCGTGGTCAAGAAGGCCTATATAATCACCGGTGGCTTTTTCAATGCCGCGGTTGGTATTTTCAGAAATCCCGTCGTTTTTTCCAAGATAAAAGTATTTGATCCTCGGATCAGTCTTTGTGTACTCTTCTGCAGCCGCAAGCGGTGATGGCGAAGCATCCGCAAGGACCAGCTCCCAGTTCCCGTAGCTCTGCGCCGAAACAGATTCTATCATTTCCCGAAGATACTTTTCCGGGGTATTAAAAAGAGGTACCACAATGCCAAAACGCACCGTGTTACCCGCTTCTGCAAGAAGTCTATACTCCTTTTTCTGCTCCTTTAAGGCTGCATCTGAGACCGGGACAAAAGTATAATTCTCATTCCGGTTGTCATGGAGTCTTTCAAGGGCAGCAAAAAATGCGGCCCTCAAACCATTGCGCTTATAATATGCAATTGTCTTTTGGACCGCATTTTTAATTCCCATAAAAAGCCTTTATGTTTTTATTATTACTGTTCTACTACCTCTTTTACAGCAGCTGTGAGCTCATCAAGAAGCTTTGCTGAATCATCCAGATCCTTGCCCTTTACGCCCATGTAGAACTTGATCTTGGGCTCTGTTCCCGAAGGTCTTGCACAGCACCATGCGTCATTGTCAAGCTCGAAGTAAAGAACGTTTGAAGTAGGAAGACCTGTATCGGTCTCCTCTCCGGTTGCCATGTCCACCATCTTGTGAGTCTTGTAATCACGGAACTCAAGAACCTTCCACTGACCAAGCTCCTTTGGAGGATTGCTGCGAAGCTTGTCCATAAGTGCTGCAATCTGCTCAGCGCCCTCTTTGCCCTTCATGGTAATGGAGTACTGGCCCTCTCTGTAATAGCCGTATTTCTCGTACAGGTCGATCATTGCATCCCATACAGTCTTGCCCTGTTTCTTGTAGAAAGCAGCAAGCTCGCAGAGCATCATAACAGCAACGACCGCATCCTTATCCCTGGCATGTGTTCCGGCAAGGCATCCGTAGGACTCCTCGAGACCGAATACATAGTTATAGTGCTGCTCAGCCTGTTCAAAGAGCTTGATCTGCTCACCGATGTACTTAAAGCCTGTAAGAACCTCGATGTACTTAAGGCCATAGTACTCAGCAACTGCCTTGGCCATGTTTGTGGTAACGATTGTGGTAACAAATGCAGGATTTTCAGGCATTGTATTTGTTGCCTCATCCTCTCTCAAAATGTAATCGCCGATGAGCATTCCGGACATGTTACCTGTGAAAGCAACATATTCGCCGGTCTTCGAATCCTTTGCATAGATTCCGAGACGGTCTGCGTCAGGGTCTGTTGCGAGAACGATGTCTGCATCCTTCTCCTTAGCCAGCTTAAGAGCAAGCTCAAATGCCTTGGGATCCTCGGGGTTAGGATACTCAAGTGTAGTGAAATCAGGATCAGGAAGCTCCTGCTCCGGAACAACATATACGTTCTTGAATCCGAGCTCCTTGAGGACACGTCTTACAGGGATATTTCCTGTTCCGTGGAAAGGAGTATAAACGATGGTAAATTTGTCTGCCATCTCATCAATGACATCCTGGTGGATGATCTGCTTCTTGAGCTCGATCATGTACTTGTCGTCGATATCCTCGCCGAATGTAACGTACAGTCCCTGAGCAATAGCATCCTCCTTGGACATTGTCTTTACATCATGATAGTCTGTTATGGCAACGACCTCACTGATGATACCTGTGTCATGAGGTGGTGTTACCTGGGCGCCGTCCTCCCAGTAAACCTTGTAGCCGTTGTACTCAGGCGGATTGTGAGAAGCTGTGATCATGACACCTGCGATACATCTGAACTCCCTGAGCGCGAAAGAAAGCTCGGGTGTGGGACGGAGCATATCGCTGACATATGCCTTGATGCCGTTGGCTGCGAGGCAAAGTGCTGTCTCGTCAGCAAATTCAGGAGAAAACTTTCTGCAATCAAAAGAAATAGCAACACCTTTTTTGGCTGCATCCGGGCCGCCGTTCTTTTTGATATAATTGGCAAGTCCCTGTGTAGCCTTGCGCACAGTGTACTTGTTCATTCTGTTTGTACCTGCACCGATGACACCACGAAGTCCGCCTGTACCGAATTCAAGCTCTCTGTAGAACCTGTCTTCAACCTCTGCCTCGTCATTGCGGATCGAAAGGAGCTCATTTTTGGTCTCCTCATCGAAGTAATCATCATTTAACCAGTATTCCAGTTGCTTTGTTGCTTCGCTCATGCTCTTTCCTCCTAGTTTTACGCAATATAATACTAAGTTGTAAATGGTTCCTTAATCATATCATAAATTGTAAAATGTGACAATTCTGTTGTAACTACTGAACCCGAAGGCTGGAGTAGCCTTCTACGTTCAGGGAAAAATCACTTCTGTCCAATGAGAAGTTTGGATTGTAATAGGGGTCTCCTTTGTCCAGAACTGCTTTCCACTTTTTGCGGAAGTGTTTGGCTTCACCCTTGTAGCGCTCGGCGTTCCTGCCTTCAAGGTCGAGCCCTCTTGACAGGGACTCGTAGTGGTAGAGCTCAGCAAAGGGCGTAAATACGTTGAGATACCCCTTTTCGCGAAGCTTCAGGCAGAAGTCCACGTCGTTAAGGCTAACCTCAAAGCTCTCATCAAAGCCGCCAACCTCGTCATACTTAGCCCTTGAGACCATAAGGCATGCACCCGTCACAGCACTTACATCCTGTGCGTAGCAGAGCCGTCCCATGTAGCCGAGGTTCATTCCCGCCTGTCCGTAGTGAGAATGACCAGCAGTCCTGTGGGCACCGAGCTTTAATACCACGCCTGCATGCTGGATCTTTCTGTCGGGGAAGTAGAGCTTGGCACCTACAGCTCCCACATCACTCCTCTGGGCATACATAAGGAGCTCCTCCATCCAGTTCACGGTGATGACCTGAGTGTCGTTATTAAGCAGGATGACAAATTCACCTGTGGATTGGGAGACACCGTAATTGACAACCGCAGAGTAGTTGAACGCAGGCTTCTGATCACCTGTCTTTTCCCTCACATAATCGTTGTAATTGACAACCCTGACTATATCCTTGAGTGCGCCTGTCCCGAGCTCCTCATAATAGCCTCTTATCTCTGCACCTGTGGAATTATTCTCAACGACAATGATCTCATAGTTGTCATAGACAGACTTCTCATAAATCGAGTCAATGCACCTCTTAAGGTCCTCTGCGTGCTCGCAGTTGGGGATGATCACAGATATCTTTGGTGTGCCCTTTACCTCATAGGTTATCTTGAAAATAGTCTCAAAGGCTCTGGTACTTGTGATCTTGAAGTGATCATAACCGTGCCGGCGGAGGTGGTCAGCTACTGCCCCCTTCGCTGCATCTATAGCATAGGGCTTGGCATTTATGTTTGACGCAACAGATCCCGCATGGCTTCTCCAGTAATACAAAAGCTTCGGCACATGAACAATATGCTGCGCCCTGTCTGTCAGACGCAGTATCATGTCATGATCCTGGCTTCCGTCAAACCTGGGTCTGAAAAGCTCCGTGCCATCAAGGAGCTCTCTCTTAAATACACTGAAATGACAAATATAATTATTTGCCCTCAGGTTGTCGATCGCATAATCAGGCTTGAAGTGCATGGTTATCATCCTGTTGATGTCATCACCCTTAAAGGTGGTCTCGTCGCAGTAGATGTAATCTGCATTCTCTTCATTTATTGCCTTGATATACCAGTAAAGTGCCTCCGGATGAAGGATGTCATCATGATCAAAAAGACCTATGTACTCTCCCTCTGCAAGTGTCAGACACTGATTTGTATTGCCCGAAATTCCCTCATTCTTTGCAAGCTTCTTATATACGATCCTGCAGCTTCCGTCAGGCCTTATTGCTCTCTTATCGGCCTGGTATTCCTTTACAATCGCACTGACCTGTCCTACATGTTCATTGTCAGATCCATCTGCAAGACACAGCTGCCAGTTGCTGTAGGTCTGGTCAAGTACCGAGCTGATCATATCCCTGAGAAACTTTTCCGGGGTATTGTAAAGCGGCACCAGAATAGACACCATTGGCATCTTCTCAAAGGTCGCGCTCTCCTGCTGCCTTCTTGTCTCCTCAGACGGAAAGCTCTCGGTCCCGTAGTGGGTCATCGCCCTTTTTTCAATCTGCTTGTACCTGATCTTGGCAATAACACCCTTTAAAGATCCCTGATTCCTGACTCTGTCCCTCTGTCTTATCACCCAGTGCATTGCATTTCTGGCCGGTGTAGATGCCTTCCATATCGGGTTATTCTTTATGCGGTTCAGCTTAAACTCAAGCTCCTGGTTCTTGTCCTCAAGCTCAGCAATCCTGCCCGCCAGGTCCGCAGCCTTGAGCTTCTCCCGCTCATACGCGGCCTTATAATCCATCTCTGACATATCCAATCTCCATTCATCTTTTTTCTTATCAGGAAACAACGATGAAAATAAATTCTGTTATTTGTTATAATTCAGTTGCCAGCCATCCTGAGCAGTTTATCACCTTGATCCCCTTATTTTTAATATGTTTGGAACCCAGTTGATCAGTTTCAGACGGCTGGTCTTGTCGATAGCCAGCATTCCAATCTGATAGTAGCCAGGCGGAAGCGCCCCCTTCTCTATTCGCAGCTTATATCCCGTCAGATCCACATTGACCTGATCTCCGAGCCTGACCCTGATGTCAGGACGATACCAGATATAAGGGTCAAAGGAATATACCTTTTCTCCAACAGGACCTGCTCCGTCCTCGTTCCGTGCTACAAGACGAAGAAGAAGCTTCTTTTCAAAAATTGCGTTGTCCGAGCCTATGACGAAGGAATATCCCTTGAGGTAATACCCCTCCTCACAGCCTGTGGCAGTAACTCCGTACAGCCAGTTGTCCATGGTTCCGTTGTATTCACAGCCAACTCTCAGGCACTGATCCTCTCTTGCCCCGCGTATGCCCTTTTCATGGATTGAGACCGATGCATAGGGCAGATCCTCAACCGGAGTGTAGTCCTCCCTTGGTATGATTGCCGATATAGTCTCATCCTCCGTCAGGTGCGGACTGTAGAAAGGATCCTCGTTGTAGAGGTGGGAGTGCCTTGTCATGAGAAGGTCACCCTCCCGGGCAAGTCTTTCCATCTTTTTGGGATCAAGGTTGTCAAGTCCGCGGGTCAGCGACTCATGGTGATAGAGATAGATGTGATTGCAGCACACATTGTAATACCCGCGTTCATGCATCTGATAGCAGAAATCAACATCATTGAAGGCAACCTTGAGATCCTCGCAAAAGCCCCCTATGTCATTAAACTTCTTCCTGCTGATCATGAGGCAGGCAGCCGTGGAGCCTATTGTGTTGTGTATTCCCCTGTTATAGCCAAAATAATGGTTTTTGCCGTCGTGCATCTTCTGGAGCTTGTGCACGGGGCCACGCCTTACATTGGCAATTCCCGCGTGCTGGATCAGATCGCTGTCAGGGTAGATGAGCTTTGCCCCTACCACGCCGACATGCTTAAGCTGAGCCTGTGACAGCATCTCCCGAAGCCAGCCCTCCCTGGCACACTCAATGTCATCATTCATGAAAAGCAGGAACTCACCCATCGAGTTCCTTGCCCCCTGATTGCACATGGACGAAAAATTAAAATCCTGAAGCTTGTAGATATAATTTATCTTTACAAGCCCGTTCTTGCGTTCAGCCCGCGATGCATAAACGCCGTATTTTACACGGTTCGCTGCGCTTGAGCCGTTGTCGATGATAACTATGTCGTATCTGATGTCATCACCGGCTGTTGTGCTTATTATGGAATCAAGACACTGCTTGAGTATCTCGGGATGATCCCTGGAAGGTATGATTATGCTCACGGTTGCAGGCTTTAAAAGCATATGCCTCGATGAATGGAAGCTTCTCCCGTAAAAGACATCCTGCTCCGGATCTCTGTGAAAGAGCACTTCCCTGATGTGCCCGATCGGAAAATCAAGTCCGGTCCTCTTTCCGAAGGCATGTTCATGTATTGCCAGCATGCAGAACATTACATCAGCTGACAAAAGAGATGCTTCAAGCCCCGCCTGCTCAACAGACCCTCGCTTTCCGGATGTACCTCCGAGCATTTTGACCGCATTGTCATATTCCGGTGCGGAATCATGCATCACACCTGACCTGCAGGCAAAAAAGCTTCCAATGTAAAAAGCATTCAGATATGAATCCGGAGACCAGTCCGGCTTAAAATACGGATGGATGTATTTTCCACCCTTGCCGCTCTCATCCTCATCACCATAGACCACGTTGTGCTCCGGGTGCGCTATGAAATACTGCTTAACGACCTCAGCGGCTTTTTTAACCAGCTTTCCCTTTGGACTTACAAAGAGATAAACTGTATTCTCATCACCCCTGTCATCCTGTACATCCCATATCTTCCCATAAGGAACTACCTTTACCTCCGGCTCGGGAAGCTTGTGCGGAATCAGCTCTCCGTTAGCAGCTGTCTCATACTGAATAGGAGCTTCACCCGACACAGGCGGCTCTTTTTCCACTTCTTTCTGCCATCTGTCGTAGGCAGACGACTTCGCGGCCAGAAGCCTGTTGTATTTTGTTGTACTCTTTTTCACCAGAGCTGCCTTGGCCAGCTTCTTAAACATTCCCCTTACCTTCACTCCTCATCTGTAAATGCCTGTTTGTATCTGAATTATTTCGATATGACGCAGATACCGTAAGTGCCCAAAAGACATACGCAAACGGCATCCTGCTTCTTTGTGATCACTGCTTCATTATTTGGCTGCGCTATTTGGCTTCATCACTCGTCGTCGAATTCATCCCCATAAGAATCATCCCCACGTCGTGAAAGAAGCTTTTTGCCTATCCTGCCAAAGATATTTTCCTTCTTCGGCTCCTCTTTGGGTGCACTGCTGTGGATCGATGCCACAACAGCATCTGCGCTGCTCTTTGGAATAAGTGTTGTCAGGAGTCTGAGCCTTAGCTGGTTTTTCTCCTGGACACTCAGCTTGTTGCTTGTCAGACCAAATTCAATATTGGGGTCATTCGTGTTAAATACCATGCTGTCGTCGGATATCCACTCTCCGTTGACCGGATGGATATCAATGCTGATATCATTTTCCGAAATCTGCTCTCCGTTCCAGCTCGCATCACGAATAGTGACCATACATGGCGAAAAAGCGGGATCAACGCGCACTACCCTGCAGTCGGAACTAACCTTTATATTGAGGCTTATCTCATTCTTGTCATTGTAGCGCTCCTTAGGAAAGATCGAATCATCCTCCGAGTATCCGTCTCCCTCGTCAAGATAGATCTGCACCGTATTGTCAGCTCTGACGCCCGTGTCGGAACCCTGTATCTCTTTTGGCACCTCTGACTTTTTACCGATGCTCTTCCAGATCTCAACCATTGATTTGCGGTTGCCCGTCACATATTTCTGGAAGGCATATTCTTCCTTGAGAAGAATATCTATGTCCTCTCCGGTTATCTTCAGCTTTTCATATACAGGTCTTGGGTCGAAGCTCTCCCTCTTCCTGTCCTCGAGCCTGTAGCAGTAGAGCGCCCTCCACACCTGTTCCTTCACCGGAATGCACTTTCCGTAGGTCCACTCATAGTCTATTATAGTCCAAATGGGACCATTGACCAGAATATTTGAAAAGATGAGATCGTAATCCGACACCGGATATTCCTGATTGTAGCCTATCCTTGTAATGTAATCCCTGATTAGCTGGTAAAAGCCCTCCCGGTCATCCTTCTCAAGACATTCATCCAGGAGCGATGAGAGCGGCACGCCGTTTACAAAAGAGAAAACCGCACACCCTTCCTCTTCATCTATCTGACAGTCATTGATCTCTATGTTGCCGCCCCTGAACCTGTCTACCAGTCCCTCATAGGCAGCACGAATACTGTAGATATGATCCAGCGCCGCATCTGTGAGAGGATATTTTCTGATGGTAAGATGCCCTTCCTCATCCTTTACAATGTCGGTCCTTATCTTAAAATCATCTATCCTGTCGTTGGAATACTTACTGTAGACGGTATCAAAGCCGGGTCCTAAGATGACCTCAAACGAGTTGGCAAATTCACCGTACAGCCCGTCAGCTATCATGGTCTCAAATGCATGCTTCTCATTGAAGAGGACCATTCTGTCCCTGTCATAGTTCCTGACATTGTCCGACAGCTCTCCGTAGGACGGGAAGTAGTCGTCGGAATGAAGCACATTCATCAGCTTGTAATCGGGATACGGATAGTAGAAGTGGTAATCCTCCATTCCGCACCTTTTGAAAATATTTATCAGGCCGCGCCTTGAGAAGGTCCTGACGACACTGTCCGCGGGATACCCCTCGATCCCTGAAAAATATGTACTGAGATGATCCTCAACGCAGCCGGCAAAATACTTAAGTCCAAGTCTGTTCTCAATTGCGATGACGATCCTGCCGTCGTCCTTTAAATGATTTTTGAGCATCATAAGAAATTTCTCATAGGGGTTGTCCGAACCGATATATCCCTGACCATATTCAAAAACTCCGATGAGAAAGATATAATCAAAGTCATCAGGCAGGTCAGGCTCAATATCCCTGAAGTTGCCCACGTGAATGGTGACATTGTCATACTCCGCATTCCTGGTCGCATTAATTTCAGAGCGCCTCTTTGAAAGGTCGCATGCCACAACCTCTCCGGCCTTGCGGGCCAGGGTTCCTGTAACAGCGCCGCACCCTGCTCCAACCTCCAGAACCTTTGCTCCCGGATCCATTGGAATCCACTCTACAATATTCCCCCTAAGGTCAGAGAGATGGTAGAGTATGGGCCACGATTTGCTCTCCTCAATTATCCTCTGATAATCCTCTTTTTTATACTTCCTGACAATCTCAAGAAGATCATTCTCCACATTTCCGTCACTGTAGAGATCAACTCCCGAATAGTGTTTAAAATTCAGGCAAACGCCTCCTATCATCATATCATCCTGCATAATCTTCCACCTTACATGTCGATTCCATATCGAAGTAGCCCACGGTATTTTTATCTGATACTACGGTTACATTAAGTGCATCATACAATCTGTGATATACGGTAAAGTCATTCTTTTCAAAGCCTGTCACTCCGAAGCTCAGAAGGTACTCGCCCCCCTGAAGAGTCATCTTCTGGGTAAAAGAGATGTCCTTCACATCACCGCTGCTGACCGGTTCAAGAAAGGCCTTCTCAACCATAGAGTTGGTTCCTGTTATCTCAATGCCCATGATATTTTTGAAGGTAAAGGCAAATATCGGTGCAGCAACATCCCTCTTAAAGCGAACTCTCATATGTACGGTAAACTCTGTTCCCTTTATTACGGAGTTCGACCTTACGCCCCTGTCGTCCGTCACCCAGAATTCCTCGATTGCAGCTGCGCCATCTCCGTATTCCAAAGTGTCCGGGTTTTCCGTATGCTGCTTATCCGGCCTTTCTGCGGCTTCATTTCCCTTCGGACTATCTGCTTCTTTGCCCTTTTGTGCCTTGCCGGATTTCTTTTTATCTCCCGGTCCGGTATTTTTCACAGAAGCTTCCTGATAGGGCTCATCCTTCTTCCCTGCCTTTCTTGCGGCAGCTTCCCTGACTTCCTCATCGTCTAGAAGGTTTTGCACATCGCTCTTTGGAAGCGGGAACTGACCGACAAGTACCTGCTTGTAGATATCAATCATTTTCTTGGGAGTACCCTCGCCGAGCAGGACTCCCTGATTGAGAAGCACAGCCCTGTCGCAGTATTTGCTGATGCTTGAAAGGTCATGGGATACGAAGAGTATGGTCTTTCCCTGCTTTTTGAACTCCTCGAATTTGTGGTAGCACTTTGCCTGGAAAAACACATCGCCAACTGACAGCGCCTCATCTACTATGAGAATCTCAGGGTCAATGTTGATTGCCACTGCAAATGCAAGTCTGACAAACATACCGCTTGAATACGTCTTCACCGGCTGGTAAACATAGTCGCCGATGTCAGCAAATTCAAGGATTGCAGAGAGCCTTCTGGTAATCTCTTCCTCGGAAAAGCCAATCATCATTCCGTTTAAATAAATATTGTCAATGCCGTTGTATTCCATGTTGAAGCCGGCACCGAGCTCTAAAAGAGCTGAAATATGGCCGTCCACGCTGACCTCACCCTGTGTAGGGGTAAGCACCCCGGTGATGATCTTTAAGATTGTTGATTTCCCTGAGCCGTTGGTACCAATAATGCCAACAGTCTCTCCCTTTTTTACCTTGAGATTTACATTATTGAGGGCAAGATGCTCCTTGAACCTTCTGCCCATTGACAGCCCCAGGGAATCCTTCAGCCTGTCGATTGGCTTGTCATAAAGCTTATAAACTTTTGTGAGGTTCTTCACCTCTATCGCAATGTCTTTTTCCATAGTATTCCCTGTATTCCATCACAGAACATCGGCAAAATGAGGCTTGCTGCGCTTGAAAATCAGTGCTCCAAAGCAGAATGCAGCGACCACAAATATCCAGAAGTATGTGGATGAGTAGAAGTGCTCAAAAAACCATGTATCTCCGTAGATGGTGTTTCTGAAGCCCTCCACTATGTATGTCATTGGATTTAACTTGATTATCCACTTGTACCTGTCAGGTACGATATCAATATTCCAAAGAATAGGGGTCGCCCACTGGAAGAGCTGCAGGCCTATGGATATAATCTGCAGAAGATCCCTGAAGAACACCACAATCGAGCAGGTAGCGTAGCTTAGCGACAGCACCAGGATAAACTCACAGCCCACATAGTATATGAACTGAAGCCAGTAAATAGTCGGATAATACCCGTAAATAATTGCTATGAGCATGAGCACCCCAATGAAGAAGATGTGAATGAACATGGCTGCAATTATCTTGATAATGGGCAGGATGCTTATCTTGAAAAGAACCTTCTTTACAAGATAATTGTACTCAAGAAGGGACGTGGTCCCGTTTGTGAGTGCCTCAGTAAAGAAAAACCAGGGCACAAGTCCGGCCGTCAAAAACAGGACGTATGGTACCTCCACACCTCCTGAAACAGCCTGAGCCCTGGACTGGAATATTACATCAAAGACAATATAGTACATGCAGACAGTGACCACCGGCTGAGCCAGCGCCCACACTATCCCCATGTATGAGCCGGCATATCGCTTCTTGAAATCATTTATTGCCAGCCTCTTTATGAGCTTCCTTGAGTTGTATAACTCCAGAGGAAGGACCATAAGCCTGTCATACCACAAAAAGACAAGGATGCAGCTTATACCGATAAGCAGGCATCCACATACCTTTTTGAGCAGCTCCGTATCCGGATCCGCCAGCGGATTATCATGAAAGATAAGCAGCAGCGCCAGGATGAGTGCCAGGCTGTAAAAAATACAAAGACCTCTCGATTTGGGGAGCCTTTTTGTCATACTCATCAATACTCCTTGATTCCTCCCCACTTTGTATCCTTCTCAGAAAGATTCAGCTCTATACCATCCCACAGAGGCCACTCAACTCCGATATCAGGATCGTTCCAGATAAGACCACCCTCATCATTTGGGTGATAAAAGTCAGAACACTTATATGCAAACTCAGCGTATTCGGAGAGCACAAGAAAGCCGTGTGCAAAGCCCTTGGGTATAAAGAACTGCTTCTTATTCTCTGCTGTGAGAGTTACACCAAACCATTTCCCGAAGGTCTTTGAGTCTCTTCTGAGGTCGACAGCAACATCGAAAACCTCACCGTTTATGCAGCGAACAAGCTTATCCTGCGGAAACTTTTTCTGAAAATGAAGACCGCGGAGCACACCGCGTTTACTTGCCGACTGGTTATCCTGCACAAATTCCATGTCTATGCCGGCTTCGACAAAGTCGTTCTTATTATAGGTCTCGACAAAATAGCCTCTGGCGTCGCCGAACACAGTCGGGGTGATCACCTTCAGGCCTTCAATTTCACAAGTTTCAACAGTTATTTTTCCCATTGTTTTTCTTCTCCGATCATGTTTGATTTTTCGAATGAGTTATTTGCTCCGGTCAGCCTGCGTTGTAAATTACGGAATACCGACGGGAGTCCCGGTAATGGTTTGTGATGCGGGGATGTAGTCATCGTAAGTGCTTTGCAGGTAACCGGTGGAACTGCTTATTGTGCCGGAGCTGACGCTTGCCGAACTATCGGGCGATAAGCTGACAGATATGCCTGTCGAACCCGCCGGAGTGCCTTGAAAGCCCTGTGGTGTACCTGACGAACCCACAGATGTACCTGATGGACTTACAGGTGTGTTTGACGAACCCGCTGATATACCTGTCGAACCCGCCGTTGATGTGCCTGGCGTATAGCTTCCGGGATTTAGGGATGCTCCGCTTAGGGAATTGGCTCCTGTAGAAAGTGAATTGTCATAGGCCGATACTCCACCAGCCGCTCCCATGGCTCCGTCGTATGAGTCTGACAGGGAGGTGTCAGCTGAGTAGGGGTTAAAATTGCCTGTGGAATAATAGCCTGCTTCGGGGTTTGGATTTATGAGGTCCCCGACTATTGCCATTCCCGTTCCGGTAGGCTCCTGTTCAGAAGAAAGGTTCTCAGCAGCTGCCGCATCCACCTTATCTCCTGACTCGGTATTTTTCCTTCTTACTACAACTGCAGGTACACGCTCGGTCGGATCAAAAAAATCCGCATCAAGCTCAAAGCCGGACAGATTGTCTCCAATCTGGGTCGGGCTGAATTTACCGCTGACCTGCTCATCAACTGATATTTCTTCTGTACTCTGAGGTCCGCTCTTATCTTTTCCCCCGCCAAACAGCGCCGAAAGCTTATCAACATTGGTGGCATATACAATGACAAGCACCAGTATAAAAGCACTGATGATCATCAGGATTGCCATCCTGAAAACCTTTGCATCCATCTATTTCCCCAAACAGACCGGTCTCGGGTAATATGCATAAGCCCCTTAACGGTCTGTTTTTCATAACACACTTTTTAAATCCCCAAATCAGGACTTTCCGTACAAAACAGGGAAAATCCCTCTTTTGCACACAGAAAGCCAAAATTTATTACAGTCCGTTTGCCACCTCTACAAGGTAGTTGCCGTAGTCTGTCTTCATCAGCGGCTCAGCCAGCTTAAGAAGCTGCTCCTTGTCGATAAAGCCACGCTTATAGGCTATCTCTTCTATACAGGATATGTACAGGCCCTGTCTCTTCTGGAATGCACAGACAAAATCAGATGCATCAAGAAGCGAGTCATGGTTTCCTGTATCAAGCCATGCAAAGCCTCGGCCCATGGTCTCAACCCTGAGCTCGCCGCGGCTTAGATACTCGTTATTTATGCTGGTGATCTCAATTTCGCCTCTGGAAGAGGGCTTTACATTTGCAGCAATCTCAACAACCTTGTTGTCATAGAAGTAAAGTCCGGGAACCGCATAATTACTCTTTGGATGCTCCGGCTTTTCCTCTATGCTGATTGCCTTGCCGTTCTCGTCAAATTCAACAACGCCGTAAGCCCTTGGATCCCTGACATAGTAGCCAAATATTGTAGCTCCGCTCTCTCTGGCTGCAACCTCACGAAGGAGCCTGGAAAAGCTCTGGCCGTAAAAGATATTATCGCCAAGAACCAGCGCAACAGAATCACTTCCAATAAAATCCGCACCGATAATAAATGCATCGGCAAGTCCCCTCGGCTTGTCCTGAACTGCGTAGCTGAACTTCATGCCAAGCTGCTCACCCGTGCCGAAAAGCTCCTCAAAGACCGGCAGATCCCTTGGAGTTGATATAATAAGCACCTCTCTGATACCTGCAAGCATAAGCGTTGAGAGAGGATAATAGATCATCGGTTTGTCATAAACAGGCATCATCTGCTTGGACATTGCCCTTGTAAGAGGATAAAGACGTGTTCCCGATCCTCCGGCCAAAATAATACCTTTCATAGGTTGCTCCTTTCTTAGCGGTTTGAGTACATCTTTTCGTAGTACTTCTCGTAGTCGCCGCTGGTTACGTGTTCCATCCACTCCTGGTTGTCAAAGTACCACTTGATGGTCTTGCGGATACCATCCTTGAACATGGTCTCAGGCTCCCAGCCGATTTCTGCCTTGATCTTGTCAGGAGCGATTGCGTAGCGCCTGTCATGTCCCTTTCTGTCTGCAACATATGTAATAAGGTCATAGTTCAGATGCTCTTTTCTCGGATCGGAATCATCCAGCTCTTCCCTGAGGATATCAATAATAGTCTTTACAATCTCAATGTTCTGCTTCTCATTGTGTCCGCCTACATTATAGGTCTCAAACAGGCGTCCCTTCTCCTGCACCATATCGATAGCCTTGGCGTGATCCTCAACATAGAGCCAGTCGCGGACATTCTTGCCATCACCGTATACAGGAAGCTTCTTGCCCTCAAGAGCATTGTGTATGATGAGAGGAATGAGCTTCTCCGGAAACTGGAAAGGTCCATAGTTGTTTGAGCAGTTGGTAATGTTGGCCGGGAACCTGTAGGTGTCCATATATGCCTTCACCAGCATGTCTGAGCTTGCCTTGCTTGCTGAGTAAGGGCTGTGAGGTGAATAAGGTGTTGTCTCATAGAAAAATGCTGTTGGATCATCATCCAGTGAACCATATACCTCATCTGTAGAAACATGGAGGAACTTCTTGCCCTCCTTAAAGGTTCCGTCAGGGAGCTCCCATGCCTTCTTTGCAGCATTGAGCATTGTAGCTGTTCCAAGAACATTGGTCTGCACAAACACCTCAGGGTTAACGATTGACCTGTCCACATGACTCTCAGCCGCAAAATGAACAACCCTGTCTATATCATTTTCTTCAAAAATCCTGTTGATGGCATCCCTGTCGCAGATGTCTGCCTTGATAAACGTATAATTCTCTCTCCCCTCAACATCCTTGAGGTTCTCAAGATTCCCCGCATAAGTAAGCACATCAACATTGATTATCCTTATCTCGTTGTCATACTTCTTAAACATGTAATTAATATAATTTGACCCAATAAACCCAGCTCCTCCGGTAACTAAATAAGTTCTCATCTCAGCTTTCCTTTCTGTGTTATTTTTTATGAAATAAAGTCCTGTAAAGACTCATCCACTTTGTTGTCTTATACCTGTGGATATGCTCGCAGGTGCTTCTGAAGCTGCTTGTTCAATATGCACAGCAAAAGCCATCCGGGCAGACTTTTGCAGGTCGGCTCGATAAATTACCAAACTGCGCTTCTTTTCACTGACATAGTATATCACAAGACAAAGCGAGGTAAAAGAGTCCCATACTGTAGCACATATACCGGGGCTGCGGAAATATCATGGATCCTGTCACCACGCAGTTAATAAGCAGCCCGCTGATCACCACGAAGCTCATCACCAGATATCTTCTGCGCAGCGTCGTAAGCTCTTTGTCCCTGCCCTTTTCATCAGTCCTGTAAAGCGCCTTTGTCCGCACAAGCAGCAAAACAAACACTACGAAAAATATAATATAAATGATAAATGACACGCTGACAAGTACCCTTGGACTAATATTAGCATTCGAAATAACCATAGCCTTTAACAGATTTGCTGTAAAGACATAAACTACTCCCCCGTCTTCGCCTGAAGCTATTTTGGAAAAAGAATTCGACAGAAGCCTCTTAAACAGCTCTGCCTCCACCTCATTTTCCTTTATCATGGCCATTGGCCCGGAAAGCCCCGGAAAGTGCTGTGAAACATACTCATCGCACCTTGGAAGAACGACATCAAAGCCTATAACATCATAGCTCTCCGCATAATGACTTGCCATTGCGACCCAGTCCGAATTCAGGACATTTGACTTCTCCTTCAGCTCATAGCCCGGTGCATAATCAATTGTCAGCTTTTGAGAGACGCAGTCATTATATATCTCAGAATAAAGAAGCGTGATTTCGGGGAACTTCTCAGGATCAGAATCCTCGAATATAACTGCATCCTGGTAATCTGCAGTATACAGGAGCGTACAAAGTCCGCCCTTACTGTTTCCTGTGTGTCCTGCAAACACACCTCTCACAGCCAGATTGTAGGTGCAGTCAAGAATGTTGATCAGAAAGAATGCCACAACTACCGCGATCGCTGTGTAACTGAATCTGTTCAGGGAACGGTATTTTTTAACAAAAAGATGCAGTACAAATGAGGTAAAGCCCCACATTATGAGCACTATCAGCATCTGCTTTCGGATGCTCCCCATCAGTACCGCCAGAGCAGCAAGCTCAAGGCACTTCTTTTTATCATAATCATCAAAGCTCTTTTGGAGCAGCACCGTAAATATGACAAAGAGCGGCATCGCAAGTGACTCTGTCATTATAGCCTCTGAGTACATCGACCCTCTTCCTGCCACAAATCTGTTGAGGGCTGAAACTGCCACCTGAAGTCCCATGGCAATCGCCGATAATATAAGCGCCCTCTTATCTGAAAGAGCTCTCGCAGAAATGTCAAAGACATACTTTCCAAGCACAATTGCCGCAGCTATCCACAGAATGCTCTGGAGTATTATCGCTGCAGTCAGGTAGGCCGGCTGTCCGTAGGGCTGTGCCGTTATCTTCAGCATCTCACATATTTTTCTGAGCGCCAAAAGAAACAGTGGATAGACCGGCTCCCTGGAAAAATCCATGGATTCGTAGCTCGGACTGTCCACGCACCACTCGGGCCCGTCATAGAGCCCCACGCCAATATAGAATAATGTCAAGAGAGCAAAGGCAGGGACGTATGGAAACGTCCCGCCTTTGCTCATTTTTGATGAAACCATTTAATCTCCTTATTTAAACCGACATATCCGGTAAGCCTGTGTAAGCTTCCGGGGCCGTACGACCTTATCACCATAAACAGGTGATTTGAACATCTGATGATGGCACCGGCGAAACTCAATTTTTTAATCCGGCATGAACATATTTCACAAGCGGCTGAGTGGGTCTTTGTGCTCGTTGGCACTTAGGCACTGTACTTTAGTGCCTTAGTACCAACGAGCACAACTCAGCGGTAGCGTCCCCGAAGCGATTGGGCAATATGTTCACGCCCTCGATACACTACAGGCTTTTACAGGTGGCATCATCTGACTCCAATTATCAGTTGTTGTAGAGAATATTCATATCAACATCTCCGGAAATACCTGAAACCTTTCCCTTTGATGTGTACTGCCACATGTCATATCTTGACTTGGTATAAGTAACTGATGCGGCATACTGTGCAAGCCAGATCTTGTAGTTCGTCAGCTCGGAAACATTGATCTTCTCGGTAAACCAGGTCTTGTTGGCATAGACGCCTGCCCTGTAACCGGCATTCTGGATTGTTCCGCAGAACGCTTTGATATTGGCTGTACGCTGGCTTACGCTTATGGAGTCTGCTCTTCCGTTGCTGGCTTCTACGTCAAGATAGATAGGGAAGCTGAGGCTGTAGCCGCTTACCAGGTCAAGTACCATTGATGCCTCTTCAACTGCCTCAACCTCGTTGATAGCCTGTGTAAAGAAATATACACCAACCCTGAGTCCTGCGTTGATCGCCCCCTGGATATTTGTCCTGAACTTGGGATCTTCGATGAGGGCACCCTCTGAAGAGCCTCTGTAGCCACATCTTATAATAACAAATTGTACTCCTGAATTCTTAACCTTGTTCCAGTCAATGCTGCCATTCCATTTGCTGACATCGATTCCCATCGTTCCTGAAGCAGTGGTCAGAACACCATTTTTATCAAATGTGTACTTCGCTCCCTGAATTACCTGCTCACCCGTTACCGGTTTGCCATCCTTATCATAGTAATAGGTCTTGCCGTCGATGGTCTGCCAGCCTGTATACTTGTAGTTCGTTGAAGTCGAACCAGAGGACTTCTTGGTGTAGAACTTGGTTCCGTTGAAGTAGTCGTCAACAGTTGCTATTCTGTAGGTTCCGTCGGCATTTTTTACATAAACGGTATTTCCATCATTGTCCTTTAACTGGGTTGTATTGTCAATGATCTTTACACCGACCTTAGCATCATTGTAGCCGTCTGCGGAAACAGTGATCTGTGATATTCCAAGGCCGACTCCCTTTACGGTTCCGTCCGCTGCCACTGTTGCCACCTGGGTGTTGCCCGATGTGAATTTTGCTTTGATCGAAGAATCCTCAAGCTCGATCTTAACCGTTCTGCCCTTGGCAGTTGTAATCTCTGTCTTCTTAACCTTTATGTCCTTATCAGCCTTTTTGACAACTGTTACCTTTACAACCGCATCATTGTAGCCCTCTGCTGATACTGTGATATTTGCAGTACCCTCTGACATTGCAGCCACCTGGCCATTCTCATCAACGATGGCTACAAGCTGGTTGCTGGAAGTAAATGTGGCTGACTTAGGGCCTGTAACTGCAATGAAATCAAGTGAGCCAACTGTCATCTTGAGCTGTGATGTGCTAAGGGACATGTTTGACTGGTTTGCATTGACAACCTTGACCTCAACCTCTGCAAAATGCTCATTGTCAGTATATACAATGATCTTTGTCTTTCCCTCTTTGTTGCCGCCAACCTGTCCGTCAGCTGTCACGATAGCTATGCTCTCGTCCTGTGACTGATAAATGATTGGCTTGCCGGCTGTTGCAGCAATCTTTCCTACTTCACCAACCTTAAGCGTAAGGCTCTTTGTTTTGCAGCTGAACGTGCCGTCCGTAGTCTGCTGAGTCTGCTGCCCAGCCTTCTTTACTGTGACCACAACGCCTGCATCAGCACATCCCTCTGATGAAACCCTGACAGCAGTCGTTCCCTCGGAAATACCTGCCACAGTTCCGTCTCCTGCCACCTGAACGATGGAATTATCTTCCGAGGAGAAGCTCACTGCACCGGGTGCAGAAGCCTGTATCTTACCAAATCCTCCTACTTCAAGTGTAATGCTCGTTGTATCCAGCTGAATCTGTCCCTGTGTCTGCCCTGCGCCTTCTGCGTTTCCTGCATTTTGCTGGTTGTACAGTTCAACAAGCTGCTGTAGCTGCTCATCAGTAAATGTTGCAACTGCCGGAGCTCTCAAAACAGCTTTTGCTATCGACGAAGCGGTAAATGCCCTGTCGTTTGACACTGTTCCTGTCTTTGCAGTCAAAACTTCACCGGACAGTGCATAGTTTTTCATCTGAACAACTGTAGTAAAGGCACCGGTGCCATTTTCGCCGCTGCGCTCAAGCTTTCCGCTGAGTGTCGGATCAACAATTGCAGACTTGTCTATCTCCTGGAACTCAAATTCACCCTCGCCTGCCACTGTTCCCTGTGTTGTGGGAGCAGCCGGTGTCGTCTCGGGCTGAGTCTGGGTTGTCTCAGGCTGAGTCTGGGTCTGGGTTTGAGTCTGGGTTTGAGTCTGGGTCTGCTGAGTATTCTCGGTCTTTGCAGGAGCTTCCGGTGTCTTTGTGCTCTCTACATACTCAACTGTATCCTTGAGCTGTGATTCAACCACTGTCTGTACCTGGGTATCTTCAGCAGCTGCATTTACCTCTGATTCCTTCTTGACCTCGTTGCTGACATCGACCTTCTTCATTGCCACAGTCCCTTTAACAGAAAGAGACTCGGTCCTGGTGTCCATTGTATAATTGGCATAATCTTCAGAAAGTGCCACAGGAGTTATCTTGTATGTACCTGACGTGAGATTGTTCTTGTAGATGATGCCATCCATATCGTGGTCATCATAGGTAATTGTCGTCCCGTCAGGGTTAACTACCGTCACCTCAAAGTGCACGCCGCTTATGAGCTTGCCGTTTGCGGCATTGGTGAACTTTATCTTCATGTCACTCTTTACGGATGTAAGTGAAACCTTAACAGTGACATTCTTGTTTTCGTCCTCTTCCTCCAGCTCCCTTTCCTCGCCTTTAACCTCGGGAGTATCTGCTTCCTGAGCCTGCGCTGCAGCGTTTTCCTCAATCATCGCAGCGGCCATGGCTTTTGCACGCTCCGCATCGGCAATGGCTATAAGTCCGCTCTGTCCCACAACCTCAGAAACGCCAAAGGTCGACCCGACATTGGAAAAAGAGCCCAGCTCTTCTGTCTTGGACAGCGCCTTTGAGTAAAATGAGAATGTGAAGATCGAGCCTGCCAGAAGCACAACTGCAACTGCCGCAGCAGCCCGCTCTACACCGGAGGAATTCTTTATGGCACCTATGATCCTTGCTCCAAGGCCTTCATCCGAACCATCATAGTCATCATAATCTCTCCTGCCCGGTCCATAGTCGTCGTAGTCATAGTCGTCATCATCCCGGTAGTCGTCATATTCCTCTTCATAATCCGGCTCATCACCGCGCTCATAGGCTTCGCGCTCCAGATCCTCAGAGCTTTTTGTAAAGCGTCCCTCTTCCTCAAAGTCGCCATCCGCATAGCGGCTCTCCTCTTCGTCAGCATACTTCTCAGAGTCATCTTCTGCATACCGCTCAGAATTGTCTTCAGCATACCTTTCTGAATCCACTTCCGCATACTGCCTGGTGTCGTCTTCAGCATACCCATCAGAGACCCCTGCGGCATAACGCCCGTCTTCCTCATATGAGTACTGCCCGGCCCTGCCATTATCAGGGTCGTCTTCATAGCGCTCGCTCACGGCATCTCTATTATCATCATAATAATTCCCGCTCGCAGCGTTATCAGAGTCATCATCGTAACGCTCATCCGGGATATCACCGGGATCGTCAGAGTGGTCAGCTTCTCTGTCATATGCATTATGACCGGCCTCTACATCTCCCCCGACATAGTCGTCATCCTCTGCATAAGCTTTGTCACCGCACTCGTCATCGTCGTCATATTCAAGATCGAGGTCAATGATGTCCTCATCAACCATTTGACTCTTAACCTTCTTTCCAAACAGATTGATACTTTTTTTCATAACGTCCCCATTTCCTTCAGTGAAACCGAACAATACACTAACATCAACATGTAGTAAATACTCGCAAATCCGCTCTAAATCTAGTAATACAGACTTATTCTATACTACATCTTAATGTGATAATAACATTTAAATTGTATACATTCAACCTATTTCATGAAAAATTGAATTAATTTTCAGAAAACTGTCACATGTGTCACATGAATAAAATTAGCTATGCGGCAGTCAAAAATAAACAAACAAGACTACCGCATAGCTTCTGCCATCATTTAGTACTCCCCTCTATATACAACTGACACAAAGTGCTCCGCCATGTGTTCATTGCAGGCTGCATTCACATGTATATTATCCAACAGCCACTCATCACTGTTGTCCTCGTGTATCGTACCATAGTAATTGTCTATAAAGGTCACCCCGGTTGCACCGGACACATCGATCATAAACTGTCTGTAAGTCGTTAGCCTTCCATTTCCAAAGTCAGACATGTCCCCACTTACAATAGCCCCTTCGGAGTTATATGCATAGCACATGGGAAAAGACATGCACACTATCCTGATAAACGGGTACTTATCCTGCAGAAGCCTGATGCCTGCATAAAGCGCTCCACTATAGGTGATCGGGTCGGAATCATCATCCGGATTCATTCCAATGCGAAGCTTAATATAGTCCTGGGCATCATAGAAGATAACCAGCGTATCCACACTGCTCATATCAAGGTCCTCAAGCAGCTTCGTGGTATTAGCATATGTCGGGTCATCAGTAAGTCCCGCAGCTTCCTCCATCAGTGCAAAGTCCCTGCTGACAATCGACCGGCTCACATTGTAAAAGCTGAATGCATCCATCGGAAAGCTTTCATCATACTGTGCATTCTTGTTAGCCACAGTGCTTCCCGTAAATCCGCCCTTGTAAACCCTGGCTCCGGTTTTTTGACCAACCTGCTCAACGAAGCCCTCATCGTTGTTGTAGAAGGTCAGAATATCATTTCCAAGAAACAGGATTGTCTCAACACCGTCATCCTCATGAAGGGCCTTCTTGTCCTCCGGCAGAAGAAACACCTGGTCCTCTACCTCTACCTCAAAATCCCCCTCCACAACACCCTCGGTCCTGACCGTGCCCATATTCCATCTGACCAGCCTGAAAACCGAAAAGGCGATGACTCCCAGGATCAGTGCAATAACAATGACATGCACATAAACAGGAATCCCGCCTTTGGATTCCTTCCCTGCTCTGCGCCTTTTCCCCCGTCTTCTTTCATCCTCCATATTTCTCTCCTCATCACATCAGTCACTGCCCCAGACCGTATAATCTCTGTCCGTTACATATACGGTAAACGAGTCAAAGTCCATTTTATCTATAATGTCCGGTTTTCCGCTCTTTTCAAATTCAGCAAATTCAGGGTCATGAGGCCTCGATACTACGTAACAGGTTGCCCCGCCAGCATCCTTTGCGGGCGGATACCAGGATGAATCAGTGAGCCACCTCGCCCCCTTAAGCTCTGTAAAGTTGTTCACCGCCCGCACCTTAACTGCATTGTTGCTGATGACTGTGATCGTATTTGCATGGTCAAATGTCGAATATCCGTACTCATACCCGTTTTCCTCCATCCAGTCAGCAATCTGAGCGTACTCGGTCTCAGCAGAATGATCATTGATTATCAATTCCCGGTTAAAGACCAGTGCGGAAAAGGCTCCATATACTATGACCAATGCAGTCAAAACCAATGTGAGCTCATGTTTATACAACTCTGTCAGCAAGGCTGCACCAATCCCGACGCAAAACACCTGCATCAGATAATATCTCGGCGCTGCCTCTGCGGTAGTGAATGTAGTGGAGATTATCACCACGATAACACCGAAGGGTACAGTCAGTGTGCTCCAGAGCTCTTTCTTTTCACCGAATTTTTTTATTCCAAGCGCATAACCTGCAACCGCCATCAGAACAAATATCAGAATGAGCCAGGGCATCCTTCCGTATCCCAGAACCTCCTTGAAGAAGGGAAGTACAATATCGAAGAACTTTTCCGGCGCATGCCTGAGGTTCCTGCTGACTTCTCCGGCAAAGTGATCACCGAATATCTTCACGGAAACAAGTGACAGCATTGAGATAGCCACAACCCATATGGTTAGCGAATTTTTCTCATTCTTCCTTTTAGTCACAAATGAAACGAGCCTTCTTAATATCTCAGCGCCCAGAAGCGGCATGTAAAAGAACATACTTGCATGCATTCCCTGTGCGCCATTCACTATCGCAAGCGGCACCGTGATCAGAACGTGCGGCAGATACAGCCCATCCTCCTTAAGCGCTCTCGCATAGAAGGCCAGGACAAGAAACATACAGGTGAAATGTCCCACATAGTAGGATGAGTACAAAAACAGCATCCTCTGGGTCTCGTTTGCAGGGGACGACAGCACAAAAGAAAGCACTGCCATCACCAGACTCTCCATAAGCCCAAGTCCCAGCTGTCTGTTAAAGTAGAGCATTGAAGCAAGAAGCAGTATCATCATTATGCTGCAGGCCGCTCCGACAGAGACATTCAGATTTCCTCCGGTTGGTCCGTATAAAAATGAAGCCAGCATCGGCGGAGACAATATTCTTCTTCCTGTAGACATGTACCAGGTGTCCGGCTGAACGTGACCGTTTTCATAGAGTACCTGGGCAAGCAGGGTCTCCGAGGCAATATCCGCCTCCATATAGGCAGTATAATGTTGAATGTTCGCGCAGGAGTATACATAAATTACTGCCAGCAAAATCGCCAGCAGGCCAAAAGTCAGCACCCTTCTTGCAGGCTCGTATACCTTTTCCATAATCATTCTCCCGCCTTCCTTGTACTTCTTATCGACTCAAGGCCATAGGCCCAGGAGACAGCACTGTTTACGCGGTCGTCAGCAATATCAGAGAGAAAAAAGCTGTAGAAGTACTCAACAGACTCCGGATATGTTGCTATATCCGCCGTCACAGCTTCGCCCTCCCTTCCTTTAAGGCTATCCAGAAATTCGTTTGTGTCTATCCAGTTCTCCCTGTAGGTCCCGCTGACAAGCCCCTTTGCAAGCCTTACACTCCTGTATGACCAGGGGCTGAAGGGAACTGCCAGAACAATTATCAGAGAAATGATCAAAAGAGCTCCCGCAGGATATACACTTTTTTCAGCCAGCTTATTTCCAAGAAAATCCCCAAGCATAAGGGCAAAATTACCGTAGCTGAGCACAACTGTCACAAGAAAGATAAACTGGCATCGGTTTGGAAGCCAGGCGACGCCGTAGCCGAGAACTACAGGAAATATGGTCACAAGAGGTGTCAGCAGAGCAAATACCCCCGAAATATACCATGCCTTCCGGTTTAGCTTAAGCTTTTTTGAAAGAGCTATCCCGCACACAACAAGGAGCAGCAATATCGCAGCATAGTTTGTCGAAATAAAAAGATACTGCATCTCAGCTGCAAAAACGCTGAAGGTATTGCCGATGCTGTCAGTAAATGGCAGTCCTCCTCCGCTCTGCTCCACTTTCTGCCTTGCAAAATTTCCTGGAGCCGCTGCATTTATGAGCGAACCCGCAAACAGGCATGCAAACATCGCCAGCTTTTCAAAAGAAATCCGCCGGCTGTCCAAAAACCGGTAGATAATAACCACCAGCGCCGCGTAGCACAAAGTCCCGCTGACAGCAAGACTTCCTCCGGCAGATAAAAAACCTGTCACACAGGCAGAAACAATCAGAGAGCCACCTTTCTTTTTACTGTTAATATCAGGCCCAGAAACCTTGTCACCGCCTGAAAGCATCATGAGGGATATGCTAAGCAGCCCCATAGCCAGCGGGATGCTGTTTACGGTTGCTCCCGTATACCAGAAAAATATCTCCGGAAATGTGTCATATTCTGCGACAGCAAATACCACGCATCCCATAATAACACACTCAAGCCAGTTCTTTTCCCCAAGCATCTTAAGGCAAAGGACATGTACAAAGAACAGTATTGCCGCATACACAAAAAGGGCATGAAGAACCATAACAATCCTGAACATCAGCGGGCCGCCTACATTTACCGGGTTGAGGATGGGATTAAGGAACTCCGAAAAATAACTTCCCTGCCATGTCATGTACTCATGGGCCATTCTGCGCAGCGAAGCCAGAACATACAAAAATGCGTTGTCAGCCCTTCCCGTATCTGCCGCAAACCAGAAATCATCCGATACCGGAACGGAATATGAAGCAGAAACAGCCGTTATAAGTATCATCCCGGCTATCCCGGCAAGCGATATTATGCCTGCTGTTTTGCATAGCTTTTCAGCTTTTATCATCATTCTTTACCTCATCTGTACTTCTCAAAGAGGCCGTCGAAATCAAAGCCCTCAACAATCTCTTTCATCCTGTCAAGCTCTTCAGCCATCTGCCCTGAGCTTTTAACCTCACAGCTTCCGTCCTCAAAGCACTCCACCATATACCGGTTTATCTCCGGCTTGTAGTGCGAGTAATCCGCATAATTATTGAGATCTGTCACAAAATCCCTGTTCTGGAAATAGAACAGGTGCACATTGTCATACTCTAGGAGCCTGTCGGCCACGTACTGATACTGAAAAAATGCAGCGTCATAAAAATTCTCCCGCTTCAAATTGTGCCAGTACAGTATGGAATACGGCGGGAAAAAGAAATAAAACTGAGTATCCGGATTTTCTATAACAAAAGGCAGTATATTTTTTTCCAGGTTCTCCTTCGTAGCAGGAAGCACATCCTGCTCGGTAATCACCTTTTCTGCCTTCTCCGGTTCCTCGTAGGTATGCATCACCCAGTCAATGTTGTAGTAATCAGGCGTCCACCAGCTGAAATATATTTCAGACAAATCCGACCCCTTCCCCTGTATCACGGGGCGCATTATATACTGCAGGATCACGTCCTTGTTCAGTACATAATTAACGTCATTGAGTATATTTTTATCATAGAGATACTCAGGCAGAGGATACTTTGTCGTATCGGTATCCGCAGTCATAGTGGGTATGTCCATGGCAAAAAACACTGCTTCCATCGGCCTGTTTTTCCTGGCATTGGTATTTTTGTCAAACACAATCGACAGAATATTGTAGTCATCTCTGGGATAAGCCCCGCTGTAGCTTAGCTTTAAAGTATCATATCCCAAGAGCTCTCCAAAATCATCTGTATCAAAATTCACAGTCATGGACGACCCTATGATACAGGCATTGTAGTCCATGTTTGCAGCCATGCCCGGATTCTGACTGAGCTGATTGTCCACTATGTAGGGAAAGCCCTTGACCGGCGCATGATAATGAAAAAAAGGATCCACGTAAACCACCATTGCAGCAGCCATCATCAGTCCCGCCCCTACAAGTACCAAAAGCAATATAAAGAGCCTCTTATACCGGTTCCTTTGAAACACAGGCTTATTGTTTATTAAATCATCTTTAATATTCATGCTAAATTCTATCACATTAGATTCAAGATATTCGTTGATATGTCCTTATCAGAAATTCATATACAAAAAGGTGCTGACCTGCGCAAAGCTGAGGATGCTCCACAGCATGAGGAATACTGTACACAGCGTTGTCCGCACGCCAATTTTGCAGGTTCTGGTAAATTCCGATGCATTTTTCATAAAAAAGATAACAACAACCGCCACAGCCGTAAAAAGCCACATGCAGAAATCCCAGGCAAAGCCAAGCTTCATCACAGGGGTCACCTTGAGTATATACCACAGCTCGTCCAGCTGAAAGACAGCAGAAAGCTTTGTCGCTATAGGGCCGACACCACCTGTAAACACCCTTTCAAGGACTGTCATGGCATCCCCAACGGAAGGGGCTCTGAAAAACACCCAGGCTGCAGTCACATACGTAAAGGTCAGAAGTACCTTTACCGCATGATTTATCCTGCCCGCCACGCCCACAGCCGGCACCATATTCTTACTCTTTTCCCTCATCATCCACAGTCTTGTTATCACGAACAAAACACCGTGCATGGCTCCCCACACGATAAAGGTTATGCCGTTTCCATGCCAGAGACCGCTAAGGAGAAAGACTATCATGAAATTCACGCACATCCTTGCCCTCCCACGACGGTTTCCGCCCAGGGGTATGTACACATATTTTGTAAAAAACCCTGTAAGAGTGATATGCCAGCGCTTCCAGAAATCCACAATGTTTACGGCCTTGTAAGGTGAATTGAAGTTTGCGGGAAGCTCAAAGCCGATCATGCAGCAGATTCCGCCCGCCATATCGCAGTAGCCCGAGAAATCAAAGTACAGCTGAAACGAGTAAAAAACAGCAACCAGCAGCGCCTCAATACTCCCAAGGCCCACAGCATCCTGATAACCAAAATCCACAGCCTTTCCGAAGGTATCCGCAAGAATGACCTTCTTGAACAGGCCTATGGAAAAGAGCAGCATCCCACGAAGCAGCCTCTCCCAGTCTGTTTCGCCCTCCATGCCGATCGCCCGGTCAAGACTTGTCACGAAATCCCTGTATCCCATCAGCGGTCCCTGAAGGAGCTTCGGGAAAAAGAGAATGTATGAGAGGTAATCCGGAAGGTCAAATTCTCCGATCTCGCCGCGCGACATATCCACCAGATATGAGATCTGGCTGAAGGTAAAAAAGCTCACTGCCACCGGAAAGAAGGCAAAACCAATTCCCGGGATTTTTCCCCAGAATTTAAAGAAAAGAAGAGCTGCCACATTGATCAAAACTGCAAAGTAAATTCCCCCTTTTTTAACTGACCGGAATTTTCGGGCTATCAGCGCATTAAACAGAACACTCAAAAGAAGCACTGCCATGTTTTTTGCCCCAAAAGGAGCATAAAAAATCAGGGAGAGCGCAACAACTGTCCATTTGCACGCGCTCCCTCTTCCTGTTTTCCCATATGTTGTCCTCCTAAGCTGCATAAAAGCAACAAGAAAGACAGGCATAAATACCAGTACAAAAATATAGGAATTAAAAAGCATCTCTTCTTACCCGTGCTCCATTATGACAGGGTCTAAATAAATGTTGTAATCACCCACTGTCTCAAAAAGCTCCAGTCCAAGCTCGGTCAGATCCTTGTCTATCTTCCTGTCCTTTCGAAGGACAATGTAGGTGCATTCAGTAAGCCTTGTGGCATCCAGCAGCTCCTTGGCATTAATGACCTCAGCCTTCTCCATCGCTTCATACACAACATTGTAATAGTCCCACTGGGTCGCGATCATCTCACGCCCATACGGCATAAGTATTTTTGTGTCATACTGTCTGACAAAATGTACCATCTCCGAAGGAAACACTGCTCTTACTCTCGGTCCTCCTTCGCCCGGTGCTATTTTATCACAGACATCGATGACGCTCTGCGGAATGTGGTACAGGTTCTCCGCAACAGACATGTACTGGTTCATGTATACCAGCGATCCCGACATTGCAATCACGGCAAGGATGACAACGAGAGCTATCCTCTGCCACGCACTCTTTGAAAAGCTGAAAATAATCCTGCAGGCAGCGTAGCCAATCACCACGTACATGGGTATCAGCCACAGGATACGGTAATACGTATCGCTTCCGTCGTCAAGGGCAGCAACATACACCTTTTTTGTCACAGGAAAAAGAAAGCCCGCCATGATCACAAGCGGCAGAATGCCTAGTATTATTTTTTTCCGAAGATCCTTCTCGGTGATGATCAGGTAGAGCGCTGAAGCCACCAGGAGGACAGCAAGCCAGGGTTTTCCAAAGTACAGTTTAAATGAAACCCAGCATTCCATAAAGATTCCATACATAAGAGCACTCCTATCTTTACGCCGGTCTGTTAAAGAGCGAAAAATACATTGCCAGATACAGAATATTAGGCAAGATGCAGCAAAATGCCCCGATCAGCACCGTCCATCTCTTTGAAAAGTAAAGCAGCACAAGTGTAAGGAGCGCAATCAGCACACTTCCGAATATGACTCCCATGGAACTGCATGCCCCTGAGAGCATATTAATTAGCCCCAGCATTATCCATGGAGAAATCCTGTTTCTGAAAAAGAGCACTCCGGTAACGGTATTCTTTACGCCCTCCCCGGCTGCAAGCTTTCTCTTTTCCACATCCTCAAGCATCCAGAAAAATACCCAGAAGATCATAGGGAACACCAGGTTGCCAACAAGAGCCTTGCCCTGCCAGGTCCTCATGAAAAAGAAGGTCGCCGGAGTATAAATTGACACATTACCAAACATCAGGAGAAACGCGACAATTATCATAAAAACAGGTATGATATACTGCTTTGCCCTGAATATTATTCTCCCTATCTCAACGTACAAAAGATACACCAGTGGGAAAAAGAACAGCGGCATCACGACGTGTGAGACAATGGTCGCATGTATACCGCTCACCTTTGCAATAAAGGCTATCCACATGGTTATCACGGCAAGAGCATGCCTTATATCAAGGGAGGTGGACACTCCGGTGTATGGAAGTATGGTATTCATCACATCTGCCTGCTGGGCAAGGAGGGATTCAACCACATAATATGCATCGTCCCCGTCAAAGCTTGCCATAACAATGCTCATGACCATCTGAAATGCCAGAACCAGAAAAAATATACCCCAATAGACCATGCTCTCTTTGGAGTAGTAGAGCTTGAACAGCTTGAAGTCTGCCCTTGGGCTCATCATCTCCCTGGCTCCCGCCTTGGCTTCTCCGGGAAAAAGAGTGACATAGCTCTTTTCACCCTTCATGAGAAGAATATCGCTGCGAAGAATTCCGCCCGCTGCTATCGCAAGTGCAAGCACAGTGTAAATCCGGCAGCAATATGTGAAGGCAGAAAAGACAACTCTTGTCATGCACATGATGGCTACTACCTCAAATACGGCCATCTGGACAAGGAAACCGACGATGAAAGAGATACCGTAGGTTCTTCTTTCACGCGGCAATATGAAGTTAAATGAAAGTCCTGATAATCCCGGCACGATCAGAAGCCAGAATATCAGACTTAGTATCCCAACAATAGGTTGCAAATCAGTGACCTCGGTTAATAATTTACTGCTTGTCCTCTACGAGCATCAGGTTCAGATGTTCCTGGAGGATTGAGATTCCGGTGTAGTTTTCTCCGCCGCGCGGAATGATTATGTCGGCATATTTTTTGCTCGGCTCTACGAACTGCTCATGCATGGGCTTTACGGTTTCGGTGTACTGGGTCAGGATCGATTCGATGCTCCTTGCCCGTTCCACCATGTCTCTCCTTATTCTGCGCATGAGGCGTTCGTCTGCGTCGGTGTCTACAAAGATCTTGATGTCCATAAGGTCCCTCAGGGCCTTGCATTCAAGGATCAGGATTCCCTCGACGATTATTACTCTTTTGGGAACTATGTGAACTGTTGCATCGGATCTGTTGTGGACCGTGTAGTCATAGACAGGCATGTCAATCGGGATGTTGTTCTTTAACCTTTTGACATCCTCTATCATAAGGTCAGTGTCAAAGGCTGACGGATGATCATAGTTGAGCCTTGTCCTGTCCTCATATGAAAGGTCGTTGTGAGCCTTGTAATAAGAATCATGATTGATGACCACAATGTCGTCGCCAAACTTCTCCTTTATCCGCCTGACAATCGTCGACTTACCGGATGCAGTTCCACCGGCAATTCCGACTATACAAACCTTACCGCTCATAACAACGCCTCCTTAGGTTTCTCTTCAAATCTGTTTCTCAACGAAACTACTCGGAGCCCACATTTGCATGCAGCTCCGAGCCGATAATAAATGCTGTGATATATGAATGATGTGGAGGACAAAAGTCACTTTGTGTCTCCGTGGCTATGCATATTGTACAATCAGTCTACTTCCATCTCGTCTTTTGCCTCTGCATTATCAGATGTCGACTCGTGGTACTCCTTCTCCGTGTTGACATTCCAGATATTGCTCCTGTCCTTGCGGCCGCTTATGATATTGCGCACTGCCTCGAAGGAGGTACACATTGAGTGGTCGATATTGTTGTATCTGTGCTGACCGTTTCGTCCTACACAGTAGAGGTTGTCGATAGTGTTGAGATAGTCAACCAGCTTGTCCATCTCATCATAGGTGTCAAAATAGGCGGGATAAGCCTTCTTGACTCTCTCCATGTGATAGTCGATAACCTGCTTGGGGCTGCTGATGAGGTTTAAGGTAACCATCTCCGAGATTGCCATCTTTGCAAACTGATCCTCTGTCATGTTCCACATCGAATCACCCTCAAAACAGAAATACTCAAGTCCCACCCACACAGTATTCTCAAGGTCCTTGACAAGATATGGTGACCAGTTGTTGTAGATCTGGAAACGTCCCATCTTAACAGTTCTGTCCTGAACATATACCCAGTTGTCAGGGACAATATTGCCGATAGTCCTGATATTGGTCTTATTCCTGAGGTTGAGCTTTGGTACAAGAACGCCAAGAGTCATGTAGTCACGATAAGGAAGCCCGGCAGCTATCCTGGCTGCATCTGCAGGAACATCATTCATACCTGCGATCAGGTCCTTTACCGGCATGGAGCTGATCACTACATCGCCGTCCATTGTCGTTTCTTTTCCGTCCACAAGGTAGGTTACGCCCTTTATGTGAGCGCCACTCTTGCGGATGCCAACCACCTTGGCATTCATTATGATCTTACCGCCAAGCTTCTCAATCTCCTCGGCGGTCACTTCCCACAGCTGTCCCGGACCAAGCTTGGGGTAAGAAAACTCCTCAATAAGTGAGGTCTCAACCTTTCCGCCCTTCTTTCCGGATTTTTTCATAAATGCATTCTTCAGAACTGCAAGAATTGATACACCCTTTACCCTCTGAGCGCCCCATGAGGGGTCGATCTCTGAAGGATGCCTTCCCCAAAGATTCTCTGTGTAGTACTCAAAGAACATGGAATACAGCTTCTTGCCGAAGCGGTTTACATAGAAATCCTCAAGAGATTTCTCCTCTCTCTTGAAAAGCATGGCATGAAGATATGAAAAGCCGCATTCTATGGTCTTTACAAGACCCATATTCTTGAAGGTCTCGGCCTTTAATGAAATAGGATAATCATAGAATTTTTTGTCAAAAAAGATCCTGGAGACCCTGTTGCGCCTGAGCATAACCCTGTCTGTCTTCTCAGGGTCAGGCCCGCCCTTCTTCATCTTCATTGGTCTGTTCAGCACGATATCATCATATGTCGGAGAACCCTGCTGAGGAAGCATATTCTCCCACCATTCATTGACCTCAGGGACCTTGGAAAAGAACCTGTGGCCTCCCATGTCCATTCGGTTTCCCTTATAGTTCACGGTTCTTGATATTCCGCCAAACTTGTCTGTCTCCTCAAGGATAGTAACCTCGTAATCCTTTGACTTTGTCAAAAGCTCATAAGCAGCTGTAAGTCCTGCGGGTCCCGCTCCGATGATAAGCGCTTTTTTCATACTATATTCCTTCCTGATAAGGTTATTATTTGTCACAAAAACATCAAACTTAGTTTAACATATGGAAAGAGGCAAGGCAACCTGATGTCTGCCTCCGTCGGCCCTTCATATCCAATTTAGTTGCCGGCAGGAGCAGGGAGGAACAGGTATAAATCTCCCGGGGGCTTCGCTTTTACTTCATCCGTTTCAGTCCTGTCCGTCAGCCAAATTGCAGCCTGTTATTTTGATAAGCCACACTGAAAGAGCGAAGAATGTAATCGCTATCTCCCTGTACTCCATTGGAGGGTGGACAGCCGTGTGGTTTCGAACCAGAAGATAGTAAATAAACGGTATTGCTGCAATCATGAGATAGATACTGTTTGGTCTCAGATTGGATTTTATTGTGCTCAAAATTGCATTCCGGCCATCTGCAGGGCCTGATACAACGCCCGTCGCAAAGCCTGATCCAGAATCAGCTGCAAAGCCCGATACGTCGTCCGGTGCTTTCCGGGCTTCAATCCCGGATGCACGCTTTCTGTATAACCTGATGACGCCGGCGGTCATAACAAAGAGCATCAGGAATATTACTATGAGCATGGACCTGTCGCAGGCGATACCAAAAACCACTTTGAGGACTGCGCCGAAGGATGTATCCCCTACTTCGCCGAAATCTGTCTGGGTGCCGGCGCGGTAAAGGACCCGGGAAATGCCGTCCTGTATTGTGTTGTCATCGGTCAGAAGCTCGCAGATTATCCACTTTCCTGCCCACATTCCCACGTACCCAAAGAGCCAGGAAAAAGTGCACTCTGCCATGTGAAACAGACGCAGCTTCAAGGATGGCCACTCAAGCACAATGCACATGGCAACAAGCGGGAAGCACAGTGCAACGACAGGGTAGGTGTACAGGTCGAAATACGCAACTGCTATTCCGTTCAGCGCCCATAATACATAGCGCCGGCTTGCAGTCATTGTCCGATAGTGCCTTAGTATGATCAGCATATTGACAAGTGTAACCACATACACCGGGGCGAGGTTAAAGGACAAGCCCATAGAAATCGGCGACATGACAAGAGCAGAAAGCGTAAAAGCAAAGGACAGGGAGCGCCCGTACTTTGACAGCTCCAGGATAACCGCAACAAACAGCAGCATCTCGATAGAAAAAAGCAGGATTTTCAGTTGTCCGTAGCCCAATATCTCAAGTCCCGGCAAAAGAAATATAAGATAACCATGCCAGTATCTTGAATAGTTGTAAATTGACTCAGGCAAATATTTATCCCCTGCCAGAACCTTAAGCAGGTTGTCAGGCATATATACATCCTCTATCTCAAGATGGGGATTTTTCATGGCATTTTCAAGTACCGAGCCATAGGGCCTGAAAACTGCAGTGTTGAGCATGAGTGAATCAGTGTAGACGTCGAGCCAGCCAATGCCCAGCTCATCCGTTCCTCCCCATTCAGCCCAGTTATAGAGGATATTTCCTCCGAACATATGCCTTGAATCACTTACATTGTTGAAGATTCTCTCCGTCGGCAGCGAATAAGCTGCAAGCATCAAAAGAGCGCCTGCAATCACAGACGCTACTGTCACAACAAAAATCCTCATAAACTGACGAAGTTTAAGATCGCCTTTAAACATAATATCTCCTAAAATGCTCACCCCGGCGCAAGGGTACAATCCATTTCCTTTGCCTTTTCGGCAGCTGAATTGCAGCACCTCCCCGCCCGGGCGAGCTTTCTTAGTCATTGACGACTGATGACAACGCGGCAGCCGGAATAATTATCGGTGGATTTGTATCGGTTATTTATTGTCCGGTGTACAGGAACCACTCGCCACAATTAACCAAACAGTTCCAGAGCCTGCTCCGAAGGCTGGGCGAGAGGGAATTTGCCCTTGATATATTTCTCCCAGGATTCAGGGAAGTACTCCTTCATCATAAGCTCATCATACCTGTAATCTTCCTCAGGGTCAAACTCCGCAATATTGATATAGTCTGTCTCAAGATAGCAGTAAGGTTCGTTTCCTTCTATGAAATTTACATAGTGGGCAAGGAGTCTTCCCATGATCTGCCTTCCCTTCAGTGACAGATGAAGATTGTCCGAAAGATACTGGTCAGCCGTGTCAAGGTAGAGATCACACTTGGTCATGAACATACCGTCAAAGATGTAGGTTTCCTTGTCCTGTGAGACATTCTGCACCTTCTGTGCATACTGGGACAAAGTGCCGATACCATTGCTCACAATGTATGAGTCACCGATATATGTCCCGTCGTTGTCAACATAAATACCGTAAAACGGAGTCATGAGAAGTATCTTCGCCTTGGGGCTTATCTCCCTCAATACGTCTATTCCCATGCACATGGCATTGTAAAGAGCTCTTGTCTGGTCCTGCTCATACGCCGAGTTGTCCAGTGCAATACCGTTTAAAAAGTCATTCGTCCCATATGAAAGGAAATAGTAATCAACATCCTTGGGATTGATCGAATTCATTGTCTGGAGTATTCCCGGGTAAGGAGCGAGTGACGCCTCCCTGTCTGACATTCCCGCAAAGGCATATACCATGCCAAGGAAGCAGTTTGATGTCATACTTCCGGGATCATTATTTGTATTGGACTTTTCAAGCGTGGCTGTTGTTCCGCCTATAGCCATATTGTAGATATTGGACTTTGGTATTCTCCTTCCTATCTGGGAAGGTATATCCGTGTGATCATCCCTGCCGTTGGCAAGCTGGCTGTCTCCAAAAAAGACAATATTCACAGGTTTTATCTTGTCATAAAGGCTCTGTAGATGCTCCTGGTAGCTTGCCTCTGCCGCAGCCGCATCAGAAGCTGCCGCTGCTGCTGCCAAAGACGCCGCCTCTGCTGCGTCATCAGAAGCTCCGGTTACCGCCTTGTCCCCCTCGAGTATTGGTTCAAACAGCTCATTTTTACTTACAACAACGGTCGATGCTGCCATGCTGGCATATTCCTCTGCCAGCGATGCCGCCTCGGATGCCCTGTCACTAAAATACTCCGTAGCCTTGGCAGCCTCCGTATCCGCTCCCTCGCATCCGGCAGCCAGAATCGAAACTGCCGAAAGACATGCAACCAATATCATATTCTTTTTTTTCATAAATCTTTTTCTCATATATTGTACTCCTCACTTCTATCCCCTATTCTATCATTTCAAATGGATTTGAAAACACTTTAGCTGAAAAATTAAGAAAATCTGCCGCTAATCTTAAGAAAGTCTTAAGAAATTAACGGCAGATTGATAATTCATTTACTCTTTTTTAGCCAAATCCATCTCCTTGTGCCTCTGAAGCATATTGAGCTGCATCTCAAACTCTCTCCTGTTGTTTATGGCAAGAGTCGACAGTATGATCCCCGCAAACATGGACAGCGCCGCCGCCATCATCACAAAGCAGCAGACAATAAGTGTCGGAAACCTGGGAACTGTGTGTGTCAGCCAGAATTCCTGCAGTATCGGGATAAAGAAAATGATTGAGATAAGCGCAAGAAATGCTGCAATTATGCTAAAGAACCCAAAGGGCTTATAGCTCCTGTAAAGCCTTGCGATAGTCTTTAGAACCTTAAAGCCGTCCGCATAGGTGTTGAGCTTGGAAACAGAGCCCTCCGGTCTGTCACGGTAATCAATGACCACGTTGTCGATCTGCATGTTGTTGTATACGGCATGTATGGTCATCTCAGTCTCTATCTCAAATCCCTTGGAAAGCACCGGAAAGGTCTTTACAAACTCATACGAGAACGCCCTAAAGCCTGTCATGATGTCCCTGATATTGCAGCCAAAGAGCTTGTTTATACTGCCTCTCACCAGATTGTTTCCAAAGTTGTGGAAGGGTCTCTTGTTCTCCTGATAATAGGTGGATGAGAGCCGATCCCCCACCACCATGTCTGCGTTGTGGTTAAGGACAAGTTCGACCATCTCGGGAGCCGCCTCCATCGGATAGGTGTCATCTCCGTCCACCATCACATAGACAAGAGCATCGATCTCACGGAACATACGCCTTATGACATTTCCCTTCCCCTGCATGTACTCGTTGCGGACGACTGCACCGGCCTCTTTTGCTATCTCGTAGGTCCTGTCCTTTGAGTTATTGTTGTAGACGTAAATCGTCGCCTCGGGAAGAGCAGCCTTCGCATCGGCAATGACCTTTCCTATGGTCTTCTCCTCATTGTAACAGGGTATCAAAACCGCTATCTTGTCCAAAATACTTCCTCCAGAATACCTTTAGCGTTAAGTCCGGCCACCTGCCGGAATATCATCTTTAAAACATGTTTTTTATAATTTTCAGCTACAGCTCTGACCGCTTATCACTTTATGCCGTCATCGCTGTTGTTCTTTTTTCCGATCTTCATTCTCTCGTGACCGCCGATCTTATTTGCAGCCTCCTGATTGCCGCTGAGGATCGCATTTACAAGCTGCATCCTGAAGCCTGCGTCAATGAAATCACAGTGTCTGCAGAACGGATAGTTCTGACGGCCCTCTGCGATCTTTCTCCTAACCGCCTGAAACTTTTCAGAACCCCATGCTTCCTTCAGAGTCATCTTGTTCAGATCACCGAAATCCGTGGTCTCGAAGTTGTCACAGCAGCACAGTCCCATCTTGCCGTTCGGCATTATCCACATATCAGTGAAGGGCAAAAGACAGGTTTCTCTTATCACCTTCTCCGTCTCCTTCTTGTTTGGCGCCGAACCCGCACGGTTCGTGAGGACCTCCTGGAGATATCTCATCTGAATCTGGATGTCCAGATCCTTGAACTCATCAGGATGAGCCTTTACATAGTCATAGATCTCCTGAAGATTCTTGTGAAGCTTCATCTCAAGTGAATAGTTGTTGATGATGAGCTGGTTGATGTATGGAGCTATCTCCTTCACATTCTCAATCGTCAGGATAAGGCCGTTCGTAGACATGAAAATAAAGCTGTCCGGGAGCTTCTCCCTGGCATATTTGTGCCTCTCCACTATCTTGGTATCAAGCCATGGCTCGTTGTTTCCGTAAAGAGTCAGATGTCCCTTGTAGCCCCAGTCTGCGAGCTGGTCTATAATGCTCCTGTAAAGATCATCGTCAATCTTGGCAAGCGGTCTCTTCTCAGCATGAACATTTGCTGTGCAGAAGGCACAGGTTGAATTGCATCTGTTGATAGTCTCAATATTCACCACATTTGGCATAGGAACTTCACTTGCATTAAGGAAATAATCGCAATAAGCCTTCTGAGACTTGGACCTTGTGATGAACTGCAGCTTAAGATATGCATTGCTGGCAAGCATCGGAAAATGCTTTCTGGCAAACCAGCCGAACTTTCCCATAAAACTGTTAACTCTTATTGGCATTTTTACTCCTCCTCAATAAACATATGTTTATATCTGATGATGACCCCGGCAAAAGATCAATATGTTCATGCCCTCGATACACTATAGGCTTTTGTCAGTGCCATAATCTGATTTTCATCTCAGTTCTCCCAGGCGGGATTCTGATTTCTCCGGTACAAGTAGTAAGTCTGGTCAAAATTGTAAAACTCACACCGCTCCTTCATTACAAGATCATATCTGTCGCCTGTTCCCTCGGCCTCATACTCACTTGTCACCACAAAATCAGCTTCACCGCTGTGAAGGTACTGCTTCTGATACTCCAGAACCTCTTCCATATTCAGTGTCTGTGTCTGAAAGTAATAGCAGATGGGTTCAACATCCAGAACAGTATAAAGTCCAACATCGAAGCTGAACTGATTGATGATTCCCGGATGCTCGACGCCTGATTGTACAATATAATCCCTGAACTTGTAAAGCCAAAGATCCTCCGCCTTAAGCCCCATCACCCTGACATTCATCGACAGCAGCCAGATCAGTCCCATCGACAGGGCAAAAGAAAAACCTGCAATCGGCACATATTGTTCAAGGAACCTTTCTATTATATAACAAAACGGAATAAATCCAAACAATACAAACGCATTAATTGGAAATGAATAGTAGGGCAGGCTCACACCTCCGATAAATATCACAAGTGTCAGGAAAAAGAACATCACCCCGAGGTTAATGAGCTCAATTATGCCGACCGGCACAAATACAGCCGTCCTCCCCTTCATGATTATCTCATCCTTCCTGACAAGAAAGGCCACCGCAGCTGCAATAAAATAAACACCCCCGATAAATATCAGGACAAAGACAACCTCATTTCTGAAAAAGTGGTCCTTTAAAATCTCATATATTGCTGATGCTCTCTCTGCAAAAGTCAGCTTTTTTGAGTACTCGAAGACGTTTTTGTATATGTAGACATACATCCAGTCCCCAATCGCCCCGTTCACCCCAAAGTAAATGATCCAGGGAAGCGTTGCAGCAAGCATTCCGAAGAGAAATACAAAGCAGCTGGTAAAGGCTTTTCCGACGGCCTTTGCCCCCTGCGCAAAAAGATCTCCGAAAAAGACCATCGCCATCCATCCAAAGAAAAATCCAAGTGAGTTGAACTTGATGTTAAATACACAGCCCGCAAGTATCCCTCCGATAAATACTGTGGAATAGCTCATCAGAGAATCTCTCTCCAGCCTGAAGTGCTTTACCGACAGGTAAAGCCCCCACATGATAAAGGGGAAAAGAAATTCCTCAGCACTTCCGCCCCACCAGAAATTGTTGGACGAATAGATCACAGCTCCTGTAATTGGCATCAGAATATATGGAGAAGTCCTGGGATTTAAAAACAAACGGTAGATCTTCAGTATCGCCCACAGAGAAAAAAAAGCCGCGATCACCTCAAATACAAACACGCCTCTGAAGGTAGTCGGTGATATAAGAGATGAAAGACCATAGATAAAATACAGCATTATCCCCTTCTGGTCAAAGAGGTCCCTGTAGGGCACAAAGCCCCTGAATATACATTTCCCGACGGTGAAATAGCTGTTGGCGTCATCCCACAGGTTAAAGACGTAGAGAAATGAAGACCTTGAACAGAGCAGCATGATAAAGAAAGCGCAGAAAAGACTCCAGAGTATTCCCTTTGTCCCGCCCTCCTTAAACTCCATATCAATGTCTATTTTTCCGTATGAGGAATTTTTCAATACGTCCAAGCAGCACCTTCAATCCGAATGCCCCATAGGGCAGCCAATAAATGTAATACCTCATTGCATATCTGGATGACCCCTCCCAGAACTGATGAAAGATTATTCCACCAAAGATCAGTACCGGCAAAAGCATCTCCTGATAAGTAAACTTTCTTCCCTTGATTATTCCAAACAGATACACCGAAACCCCGGCATAGCATACCGGCATAAATACGTTCATTATCCAGCAAAGCACCCTTGACCCCTTTCCAAAAACCAGGAAGTCGCAAAGCGCCGGCTGATTCTCAACATGCCTCGACACAAGATCAAGATTGTGGGTCGATATGGCAACAGAATCCGCCCATTGAGTGGTGAATTTTCTGACGAAAAAGCGAGCGGCATAAAGAGGATTCTCAGCGAATTTTTCAAGCGTCTGCCTTATATTCTCCTTAGCCTCTCTCGCAGTAGCCTCAGAGTCGTAGTTGTTCTCCCTGAAAACCCGGTAGTTATATCCATTATACCATCCGTCCTCAAGATCGCTCTCCTGAAGCCCCATTGCAATGTGCGACCACGAGGGACTGCCCTTGGGTATTTCAGACAGACCGCTGACACTGCAGTAATATGCGTTTATGGCCTCCTTGAAGACAAAAGTCAGCGCAAGGAAAAGAGCTGCAAGCGCAAGTGCTTTCACAGTTTTTTTCAGGTCGAAGCCTGCAGCTTTTTCCTCTTTCGAAGCAAAAACTCCCTCCAGTATCAGTATTCCCACAAGTGCTATCAGCGTTACCTCGCAGTTTGTCTTTAAAAGGACCGCAAGGGCGATGGCGATTGCTGACACAACGGCATATACCGTCTTTTTCCTCTTAAGGTACAGCACCATCATGTAAATAGCCAGCGTCTGAGGCGCCATGCTCAGTATGTCGCCATAAATAAATGTCACATAATTGTAAAAGAAAAGAGCCCCGAAGGACATGAGTCCTGCAATGCCGCAGACCACCCTGTCGCCAAACAGCTCCCAGGTTATGCGGTAGATAAGGAACATGGTCACCAGTATGCATAAAAGCTGAACCAGCTCCCATGCAAGAAAATTACTCTCTCCAAACAAAAGCGCCATTATCTGCCCAAAAGCAGTATATCCCAGCTGAAACGGCCAGATAAAAAGATATCCCCCCGGCTTTGTAAGTGATGTGTAATCACCTGCCATGAACTCATTTATGCAGGCATCAACCAAAAGTGCATCGTCCACAGCTCTGGGCCTGATTGCCCACAGAAGCATCAGACTGTAAAGCGTAATAAAAACAAGACTTCCGGCGGTGAATATCCTGTATTTTTCAAAACAGCTTTTCATATACAGGACAAAAAATACACCGAGCGTAAGAAGCAGCAGAATAATAAGCCGTGGTATGTTCTCGGAGCCATATATGGGCCGGTCTACGTCCGAGTGCATCTCATAGTAGATAGTGGTCAGTGAGCTCACTACCAGAACCACTATGGACGTGGCAAGGAGGAAGAATACCATTATTTTGAATAGGTATGATACGCCTCTGTTCAATTAAGTTACTCCCCTCAATATCTGTTACACAGGTCAATGACAAGAGATACCTCGTCATCACTCATCTCCGGAAACAGCGGAAGGGTCGCACAGTGATCTGCAAGCTTTTCTGCATTCGGACAGTCCCCCTGCCTGTATCCAAGATCCGAATACGCCTTCTGAAGATGGCAGGGAACAGGGTAATGCCTGTTGCACTCCACATCATGCTCGCCCATGTATCTGAGGAAATCCTCAGGGTCAGGGACCTGAACCTCAAAGAGATGATATACAGGAGTTGTGTTTGCGGGATGTGCCTGCAAAATGAATTTGTCGTTTGTTATTTCGCGGCAGTATCTCTCCCCGATTTCCTGTCTTCTCTTTGTCCAGCCGTCAAGGTACTTAAGACTCACCGAAAGGACAGCCCCCTGGATACCCTCAAGCCGCATGTTGTAGCCCACGCGTTCATGGTAATATCTTACCCTGCAGCCCTGGTTTTTAAGAACATTGATCGTGTCTATATATTCCTCATTGTCTGAGGTGCAGGCTCCGCCCTCTCCAAAGGCATACAGGTTTTTGCCCGGGTAAAAAGAAAAGCAGCCTATATCTCCGAGACTCCCCACGCGCTTTCCCTCAAACAATGCGCCGTGGGCCTGAGCGCAGTCCTCAACGACAAAGAGTGAGTGTCTGTCAGCAATTTCCTTAACTCTCTTAAAGTCAAAGGGCTGACCGTAAAGATGGACACCGATGATTCCCTTTGTCCTGTCTGTGATCTTCTCCTCAATCCTGTCAGGATCTATCTCCCAGGTATCAGCTGTACAGTCCGCAAACACTGGAGTTGCGCCGGCGTGAGTAACACCCCAGGCGGTTGCGATATAGGTATTTGCCGGGACAATGACCTCATCCCCCGCACCCACTCCAAGAGCTATCATCGCAGCCTGCAGCGCGGTGGTTCCGTTATTGACTCCGGTGCAGTATTTCACATTGCAGTAGCCTGCAAACTCTTTTGCAAACTCATCCGCAAACCTTCCGCCTGAATATGCAGTCTCCACACAGACCTTCTCAATTGCAGAGAGGTACTCATCCCTGTGCCTGTCGAAATCTCTTTTAAGATCAATCCTTGGAAGTAACATCTTTCACCTCTGACTATGCGTCTACCATACATTTTACTATATCTTCGGTCGTCTCAATCCTATGATGGTGCCCGACAAAAGCTCACCAGTCAAGCTTTTGTGGAGCGACTCATCCTATATGATATCTGAATTTCAGCGAATCCTCTTTTATAAATTCTTTCTTTAGCCTTAGAATGTTTTTCAGGTAATTTTTAATGGTTTTAGGAATGTTGACTGTGGTGTCGTAGTCCTCCGTCCACTTAACCGGCATGTCATATATCTTCATTCCGTCCCGCTCAGCGCGAAGAAGGAACTCTATCATATAAAACCAGCCATTGTCATTGCTGCACTCTCTCACAAGATGCTCTGCCTGAGGCCTTCTGACAAAGGTAAAGCCGCAGATTGCATCTGTGCTCTTCATTCCAAGGATCCCCTTCAACAGTATCAGAAGCCCCTTACTTGTGATCTTCCTGTACCACTTTCTTCCTGCAACGTCGGATTTTCTCGAAAATCTCGATGCATTTATATATACAATGTCCTCTCTCTTTTCAAAAATATGTATCATCTTTTTGATGTACCTGATATCAGTCGAGAGGTCAATGTCCATGTAGCCCACAATATCGCCGGTGCTCTTTTCAACTCCGGCTCTGAAGGCTATGCCCACGCCGCGTTCTTCAAGCCTTATGAATCTGACCTTTATATAGTCATCAAGGCTCTCATATTCCTTCACAAGGCGCCCTGCTATATCCGGTGTGTCATCATCGGAGCCGTTGTCCACTATCGTAAGGGTAAATGCCGCGTGCCTTGAGAGTTTATGTCTGTTGCCGATCAGGTAATCGACGGTTCTTCGGATGCCGCGCTCAAGGCGCAGATGCTCGTTCAGAACCGGAAACAGGATGTCGATTGTTAGCATAGTGCTGTATCCTCCACTCCGTATGTGCTTGTTATTTCAGTTCTTTAAAAATTCATCCAGATCGTAGACAGTGTTGATCTTGCCGGAGAGGACGCTGATGAAGGTGGGGCTCAGAGTGCTTACCTTTATTGATGTCGGGCGGGAGTCGTCCACTTCACTGGTCTTCAGGATCGGTTTCATGGAAAAGAGTGAGCTGTCGTAGGTGTAGCTGTATTCCGGCAGGAGGTACTTGTTGGCGAGATGGCTCATGTACTCCCAGGCACTGGAAGGACGGTTTGGACAGTCGTTGCAGTTGCAGAGCTGCCCCGGTGAGCACTCACAATTATCCTGGCATGAAAACCTCGGAAGCGACTCGTAGCTGGTCATGTGCGGGGTAAATGTGACGGATGTCAGGGAATGAAATCCCGTCTTTCCAAATGGCATTATGGAAAAGAACGGACCGTCCATCACAGTAAAGCCGTATCCCCTGAGATTGTCTGAGGGTTTACAGAGTATTATCTCGCAGAGCTCATACTTGATCTTAAAGGGCTCCGAACCTGGAAGACCTTCTTGTGCCCCCTTTACCTTTCCTTTTTTATCCCCCGAAGCAGAACCGTCATCTGCCGTGGGCTTGGCAACATCTACCGCAGACTGCGACTGACTGTCCCCGGCGACTTCTGACATGCTGTAATCCACCATGTTCAGGATCTGATTGCAGGAAGCGTAGGTTGCGTTCAGTACGAAGGAGGTCGCTGCCACAGCAATCCCCTCTTTCCCCAAAGTAGCGTACTCTATCTCGTAGCAGTCGCTGTACTTCCTGATGCTCTTTATCCTTGCGTTGCAGACAAGACTGATCCCCTTATACATTTTGAGGCGTTCAATGTAGTAATCCCTGATTATCTTTGCATCATAGGTATCCTCTTGTGTAAGAAATGCACCATCAACTGTCCCCTTCTTAAAATATGAGGAGGGTGCCTCTTCCCTGCAATAAATACCTGCAGCTGCACAGAACTCCTTGAACTGCTCTCCATTGGTCCAGGAAAACTGCGAGCTGGTTGCATAAATCTGCCTGAACCTGTCCATAACAGAAAAGCCAAAATCCTCATGGAATCTCCTGTAGTACCCTGCAGATTTAAGCGCCGTTGAAAGCGACCTGGGATAATGATACCCCATATGCACCCTGGCCTGGTTAATGTAAGTCGCCCTCATAAACGGCTCACTGTCGTACTCCAGAACAAGCACCTTTTCAAATCTCTTTGCGCAAAAAAGAGCTGAGTAGAGCCCATAAAGCCCCGCCCCTATTATGATTTTGTCGTATCTTATTGCACTCTCTGTACTCAATGTATTTATCCTTAAAGCAGTTCATACGTCACAACAACCTTACATTATCAGACCCTTAAAAGATGAGGCCAAAGAAAACTCTCAGTTTCCCGCTATCTTCTCAATATCCTCGATAAGGTACCGCTGCTGCTTAAACACCAGATTCACAATCACCGAGAGGTATCTGAGTATGATGGTAAGGAGCGTGAATATCCCCACAAAGCCAATTGAAAGAAATCCCATAATGGAAACCCAGCCGGACAAAAGCTTATCATCCATAAAGAATGACTGAATGACATAGATCACCACGATCAGGGCAATAACAAAGAAGATCACACTTATTGCAAGCGACACCTTCTCCAGGACATCCGTAAAGTAGATAAAGCTGTCAATGGCAAGGTCTGACCGGCGTTTTTTGACTGAATGAACGTTCATGCCGCTGCCAAAGGTGCTGGTGTACTTAATTCCCGCAACCTTAAGCCCGCTGTTCATGTAGACAGCCTTCCTGTAGGGAATATAGACCCCCATCGCCTTTACCCTGTTGACAGCCCTGCGCGACAGAAGCCTGAAGGTCTCGTTTCCTATCGGGTTCTGGGCACCGCTGAACCTGTTGTAAACCTTGTAGAATATCTGTGAGGACAGCCTTATCTTTGTATCAGAAGCCACGGATACAACATCCGCTCCCTTGAGGCACTCCTCAAAGGCTTCATCGATAACCGAAGGGTCATAGTCCCTTAGCATGTCATCAAACTCATATACAAAATCTCCGATGGCCATGTCTCTTCCCGCATTCATTGCAGGCTCAAGACCCTGCCTTGTGGAGAGCTTCACTATGCTGACCATGTAGGTTGGTTTATTGTCCGCGAGATATTTTCTTACCGTATCAAGGGAATTGTCTGTCGAAGCATCATTTACAAGTATGAGCTCACACCTGTCAAAGAGCTCCGTGCACTTGTTCATCACGCTTCCGATAAAATCCCCTGCACACTTTTCCTGGTTGCACATATAGGCAACCACTGAAACAAATTTCTTATATTTTGCCACTTATTTTTTCCTCTCGGTCCTAACAACACTGTTTTTTCCATAATACCTTGCCACACTGTTGTTGGTCCAGTCCTTTGGATCTGTTGTTATATCTGCATAGAATAAAAGATCGGGCTCATACTCGTAGTAATCAAGGACGACATCCTGCACCGATTCATCCCTGAGGATTGCTCTTCTTTCCAGATTCTGCTGAGCAAAGCGCTGCGCATGGCCATTTAGCATATCTTCTATGGCACAGGTGCTGGAGAAATAGTCAGGGTCCGGTATCACCGTAAAGCCCGAAAAGACTACAAACAAAGCTGCTACCACCGCAAAGAAAGCCCCGAATCCTCTCCCGAGGTTCAGATTTTCATCATCTTCTTCTATCCTGCCCACAGCCTCGACCTTTGTACGTATCCATCCGCATACGTAAAACAGTGAGAGAACTATCAACAGAATGAACTGGAAGAAAAATGTCGCCTGAAGCCTTCCTGCTCCGATGTTTGCAAGGCTGTAGAGAGGCGGCGCCACATTGGCTGCAGCAAAAGTATATGCAGCAAACAGTACCGGGACCGGATACTTAAAGCTTAAGGGGCAGTTTTTTGAAAGCTTCCACATGAATGGCAGCATCATAAGAAAAAGCAGAAGTACTGCCCAGGTGGTCCACTGGTCCATGCAGTAATCAAGTACATAATATATCGAGATGAGCACTGTCTTAACAGGTCCGAAACCGCTTATAATGCTCTCCCTTACGCTGTTTCCCGGAGCAATGATGCTGAAGAAAAACGCTATCAGGTTTACGATGCCGGGGATAATGACCGGCTTATCCTTTTTCAGCACAAACACTGCAATTGCAAAGAGCACCGTAAACATGGCACCTGTCAGTGACGTCATGTAATTTCCGCCGCCCACAAGAATGCCAAGAAGAGAACCCATGATAAGATAATAGATTTTCTTTCCTTTCTTTTCCTCCACCAGATATGAAAGGAGTACGCCCACATACATAAGCAAAAAAGCAAACATCAGTGTATAGTTTGCCGCACTGCAATACCAGTATATGGATTCGACCCTCGCGCCTTCCTTGGGAAGACACTCAACTGACAGTATCAGGGTCAGCATGGTCAGACAGTTTACCAGGTGCGGATCCTTGTGCATTACCCTGACGAACAATGCCCTGAAAAAATAGATATACCCAAAGCTCAGAGCACCAAGAATGATAAACGCCCCGAGAAAGTAAAGCCTCTCATCGAACACGCTGGGTGGCAGAGACAGAAAGAAGGTGGATGTGTAATAGCCCATCCAGTTAAAATAGTCATACCACGCCATATACGCAGCTGCGCCGATGGCGGCAAAGACGTTGCCTCCGCTTGCCACAAAATCACTGTAAGCCCTGTAGCCCATCGAGAAATCATCTGCCGACGGGTAATTGAAAAAGGCTATGGCAAGCAGCGGTATCAGGCAAAGAATATATACACCGGTAAGCACATAGCTTATGGTCTTTATACTGATTTTTTTATCAAACTGCATCTTTTAAGTCTCCGGTTTACCTGGCACCACGTCCGAAGAGCACTACCCCGACCGTCTTGACCAGTATCTTAAAGTCCTCCGTCAGGCTCCAGTTATCTATATATTTGAGGTCCAGCCTGACCACCTCATCAAAATCCGTTATATCACTCCTGCCGCTTATCTGCCAAAGGCCGGTAAGCCCCGGAGTCATGGAGAGGCGCCTTCTGTAGTGCTCATTGTACTTCTCAAACTCCTCCTCTGTGGGAGGTCTCGTCCCAACAAGGCTCATCTCCCCTTTGAGTACATTCAAAAACTGCGGGAACTCATCAAGACTCGTCTTTCTGATAAAAGCCCCCACCTTTGTTACTCTCGGGTCATTCTCCATCTTGAACATGAGCCCGTTCATCTCATTCCGGGCTTCCAGCTCCTTTTTACGCTCCTCAGCGTCTATGTACATCGACCTGAACTTATAGATCTTGAATCTTCTTCCGTTCTTGCCGACCCTTATCTGCGAGAAAAAGACAGGTCCGGGGGACTCAAGCTTAATTGCGGGTCCCAGGAAGATCGTAAGAACTCCCGTCAGCATCAGTCCAATAAAGCCGCCCACTATATCTATAGCTCTTTTTATAAAGAGCTTCTTGTAGCTCTTTTTGTTCATCGTATAGGTGAGCACAGAATAGTCCATAAACTCACCCACCACAGTAGAAGCCTTTCTGACACTCGGAAGCTCAAGGCAGTAATGAGTTGTCACGCCCATCTCTTCAAATCCAAGTATGATGCTCTCCATCTTGTTCTGTGAGATATTGGGTGTGTAGATGAACACCTCGTCAAAGGGGTCAGTCAGGAGCCTGCTTGTAAGATCATGGATGCCGTAGTGGATGTGTACAGGTCCGATATACCAGGGCTCTGCGTTTTCAGGGTTGTAGTCGGCGCAGTAGGCACGCACTACCTTGTAACCCATAAATCCGCTTGACTGCTGGAGCTTTTTGACTATCTTCTCCATGTATTCCTTTTCCGAGATCACGACCACACGGATGACATTGTTGTCATTCATCATGTGACGCCTGAGGAACGCCTTGAACAGTATCCTTGCAATATAGTCGATAAGCACATCCATCCAGAGGAAATTGATGATCACAAATCTGGACAGAATATTTGTCCACTGCAAAAAGTACACCACAACAAGCGATGCACCAACGCTAACCGCAACCTGTCTGATAACGGAAAAGAGCTCTACCGCGTAGCCTCTTATTATAAATTTCCTGTTCCAGTCCGCCAGAAATGAATAAATTGCGCAAAACAAGAGAAAGACAACGCATACCATGTAATGCAGTGTCTTATCTCCCCAGTCTTTTCTTGTATTGTAACGCATCCAGGTGGCAATGAGATACGAGATCAGTATACATGTCATATCTATCACAAGGAGTGCGTAGGTCTGTAAAGTTTTATACTTCTGATTCATTTTCTCATTCAGTACTTAGGTTGCGTAGTGGTTCACAACCTTCCTGACTGCCTTTATAACATCCTCCACATCTTCGTCCGTCAGCATTGGATAAAGAGGTATACTCATGATCCCGCTGTAAATCTTTTCCGCAATTGGGCACAGCCCCTTTTTGAAGCCGAGCCTCTGGTAATATGGGAACCAGTACACAGGCACATAATGAACCTGACACTGAACATTCTCCGCCGACATGGCATCAAAAAACTGCCTTCTTGTACAGGTCAGCTTGTCGAGATCCAGCCGGATCATATACAGGTGCCTTGTGGTGTCAGACTCCGGGATCTCCTCCTGCACGATTATCTGCGGGATCTCCGCAAAAGCCTCGTTGTATCTTTTTACAATCTCTTTTCTTCTCTCGGAAAATTTCTCAAGCTTTTCCAGCTGACTTATAAGAAGCGCTGCCTGAAAATCCGTCATTCTGTAGTTAAAGCCCAGCTCCTGCATCTCATATACCCAGGGCCCTTCCGGCTCTTCTACAAAATCAGCACTGTTTCTCACGATACCGTGCTGGGAGGCAAGGCAAAGCTTCCTGTAATACTCAGGATCATTGGTCGTTATTGCACCGCCCTCTCCGGAAGTAATGGTCTTGACCGGGTGAAAAGAAAAGCAGGTCATATCCGCAAGTGACCCCTCAGGCTTTCCCTTGTACTTAGTCCCTATAGCATGGGCAGCATCCACAATAAAGATAAGCCCGTGCCTGTCACAAATCTCCCTGATCCTGTCGTGCTCCACCGCCTGTCCCGTGTAGTCCACAGCGATGACAGCCCTGGTCTTATCGGTGATACACCTCTCAATGCTGTCAGGATCAATGTTGTAGGTTTTTGGATTGACATCCGCAAACACCGGCATGGCTCCGACATATCTGGCACAGTTCGCCGAAGCAGCAAAAGTAAGGGGCGTCGTAATAACCTCATCCCCTTCTCCAATCCCTGCAGCTATAGCAGCACAGTGAAGCGCCGCAGTGCCATTGCAGACCGCCACAGAATACTTCGCCTCCGTGACCTCACACAGCTTTTTCTGCAGCTCCTCCACAAAGGGCCCACAGGTTATGAGGTCTCCTCTTAGTGCCTTGGACACAACCTCCACATCCCTGTCATCTATCCACTGACGCCCATAAAAAATCTTACTCTCCCTAACCGGCGTCCCACCATCAATAGCCAATCTCTCCATATTCATCCCTCTGAAAATCACTCAACTAAAAAAGTATCAAGTGTCTCTGCACTTCGCCAATACGTTAATTGTACCACACTTATTATACCCAAGCCTCACCAATCGTAAACCTTGAAATATAATGAGTCGCATCCTACGTTTCCGGCTCCTCATAGCTTAGATCCGTATACATCAGTATCGAGAACACCGCGCATCCCAGATCGCGTACAGCATGGCATTCCATAAGCCCGAATACCACAATCATTGCGCAGATAACCCCAAGTGTAAATCTGCGGTTTTTGTATAACCTGTACCTTACCTGAATCTGGCACGCCAGATACGGCAGCAATATCGCAAACCCATTCGCCATAAAGAGCATGACATACAGATTGTCAGGCTCCCACCCGTACGCACTGTACCAGCGCTCTCCGCCTGTTCCAACCAGCCAGCTCCAGTTCTCTATGACAGGCTCCTCGGAATACCTCACGGGGAGCTGCAGTCCTGTGGCCTCAAGGGCAACAGCAGCTATCCTGAATCTGCTTATCATGGTCGAATAGGGATTGCCATGACCGAGGAATATTACAAGCAGCGCTCCTGCCAGAGTTATCAGAACGCCATATATCGGCATACCGATAAAGACAGCCAGTATCCTTTCCTGAAGCTTCTTTGCCCAGCCTGTCTTTACCCGCATCATCACATCGTCCAGCATCATGATGAGGCAGGTTCCGACTCCGATTATTGCAGAGGTATTGCTTCCTGTGAGAAGCCAGAAAAATACCGTGAGCAGCATAAGCAGAATGTGCACCCACATCCTGTACTTTTTGTCCCTCGTAAGATAGATTATTGCAAAGGTCACAAACAGAAAATACATCATGAAAAAGTTGTGGTGGGGAAATCCCAGAAACTGCATGTCTGCAATAAGGCGTGTCTCATCCGTCTCTGTAATGTTCGGAATAAGACCGAGCGCTGAGAGTGAAGCAATGATAATAAGCGTGGGCAGCGCAGAGCAGACGTATGCCTTAGCCACATCCGTAAACCTTGTGTTAAAAAACGCAAGCATTGGAATGACCATAAAAGTAAAATCATAAAGTCCGTTGTTTTTCGCCCAATAGGCAGCCACAAGCAGGAGCATTCCAATGATGGCCTTCGTCCTTGATTTCTCAAAGAAAAGGAAAAGCTTGACCACAGCGATCACCAAAAGCACAACGTAAACCCAGTTGCTGGAGATCATAACACTTCCCCACAGCACATAGGTTGCGCTCATGACAATCGACTCTGATACAATAAAGCAATATAAGACAAGTGAGATCAAATCAAGCCCTACCACCAGCCGGCTCAGAAGCTTGTTATTTAGCATATTCATATTCAACCCTCGTTATTACCGGCACTTCCTCGCCATCCTCAATAAAGCCTGTGAATACAAAAAGATCATATACCTTTCCCTTTTCCACCTTCACATCCGAGACGTCAAGCCTGTATCCGCCCTTTCCCACAAGCTCCATCTCATTGCTCTGCTTTGTTGCAAGCTCTACACCCTGTTCATCCTGGAAGGATACAACAAACAGCGCAGTGTTATCATAATAATCCGGAAGATAGACCCTTATGCCCTTAAGCTTGTCCCTGGGCATAACAAACTCCTCCACATAGCTTGAATGCTGATAGAGCTTGAAGCCCTCCGCCAGCTCCTCCGACTTGTTGTCAATGATCTCAATACTGGCAATATTTACAGCGCTTACTATTCCAATCACAAGTGAAACGAGCGCAAATGCTCCTGCAATGATCAGGTTCCTGCCGGAAGGTATCTGCACGTCATCTGCCGGTTTTCTGCCCATCCTCCTGCTGAATATCAGAAGCATGATGGTGCAGTAAACACAGGTGACCGGGATCCAGTAAACAAATGCATCCGAAACAGACACACACAGCGGAACAAAACACAGCATCTTTCCTGCAAGAGCTTCCTCATCTCCGTCCCGCAGCACCTCTATACCTTCATCAGCAGACAAAAGAGTCCTGAAATTCCTCTCACCGATTCCCCTCGTGCTGAGCTCAATGAAGTACATATCAGCCGCCTCGATCATCCCCTGCTCTTTATTCATGGCAAAGTCAATCGGTTTGCTCTCTGCAACATTTTTTATGTTGTCACCTGAGATCTCGCCGCTGACGTATATTTCCCCCGTGTCCTCGTTACCGATCGTGACTACAACATCGCCGTAGTCCACCGCTCTGTCGGCAAAAATCCAGAGCCTTGCCCCTGCAAGCCTCTTAGCCGTAAAGCTCTGATGTAATGGGATCTCAGAGAGATACACACTTCGAAGACCTATCGAAGGCCGCTCCGTCATGGCATTGTAATGCCATGACCGCGTACTTACAAAGGCCACTATCGTAAAGATCACATAAAAAATAGTCAGCGCTCCGGCTGCAATCAGTCTGTAGTTGTAACGTTTAGGCTGTGACATATCTGATTCCCTGTGTGTTTTGGTCTATACCCCTGCAATAGTTCTTTTCATTATAATCTAGCGCAAAAATAAAAGGAAGCGAAATGACTAATTTTATTTTATGTCCGGTTCTTCGAAAATGACAATAAAGCTGTCCCTTCAATATCCCCAGTTCAGGAAATACTCGCGTTCCTTATTTAATACGTCGTCCACGTTCTCTTTTGTAAGGCGCCCGTTTCCTTTGGCTATGTTATCAAGTATGAACGAGTAGATCCAGTCGCCGTAGTGAACCGTGTCGTAGTAGTTCTTCTTATCCTCAAGTATCTGAGTATTATCGTTGAAATCATACAGCTCAATATTGGGCTCATCAAGCAGCAGCTTAACAGCAAGCTTCTCTGCCTCCAGGGTCTTTCTTAGAGTCCCGTCGTGATAGAGCTCCTCATAGAACCAGATACTGCTTGGCGGAATAAAATAAATAAAGCGCGTTCCGGGATATTTGCGTGTTATATCCAGGATGTTTGAATTTATGTTGTCACGCACCATGTTTATTTCTTCATCAGTGAGCGGGGGCTGCTCAATGACATATCCCTGATGCTGCGTTATCTCCTCTGTCCAGTCCTGATTCAGCTCCTGCCTTTCGGCCTGCGGCTTATCGATGTACCCAGGTCTGTCCAGGCTCTCGACACCGCCCTCTCTTCCCTGGAGCCTTGCCTCTATCATTGGATAGCAGTAATTGAACACCACATCCTTGTTGAGCACGTACTTAATATCATCAAAAATATTGTCGTTGTAAAGATAAGTGGGATAATCGCTTATATCGGACCTCCTGTGGTCCTTGTCCTGGATAAGCTTCTGAAGCGTTAAGTTTGTCAGCACCAGCTTAGTATCCGGGTGGCTTGCAAGCCCCCTGTCAAGTCCCTCTGCCATCTCCTTGTAGGTACCGCCTGAATAGATTATCTTCTCAGCGTCCATTCCAAAGAGCCTGTCAAACTCAGTGACGGAAAAGCCGGCGCTCAGCGATACACCCAGTATCAGCGAGTCATAGTCAAAGTTTCTCGCCACGCCGTCGTCAAAATACCTCTCGACCGTATCCGGTCTCTTGTAGTAGTACTCGGGGAGCGGCGGATGAAAATGGAAAAAGGGATCCAGATACACCACCAGCGCAGCATGCAAAAAGAGCACCACAAATATGATTATGAAAAAAATGCCCAGCTGGGCTTTTGCTTTTTTCATCAAAGTCACCATCAGAAATTAAAGTAGATAAAGACGGATACCCCGCCAAGTGAAATGATCGAATAACACACAAGAAACGCTGTGCAGACTGTCGTTGACAGCTTCGGCGTAAATTCCCTCTCGTAGTTGTTCCTGTGATTCAGGCATATACAGAAGCCAAGTATAAGGAAAAAGGCCACCCAGAAAGCTGGCAGTTTTTCAATAAGGCCTCCGATATGAAGCATGTCCTTTACAAAATCCATCTCCGGCAGGTTGTAGCTCTCTATTATCTGGCTGCTGAGCGACATGTTCTCCATCCTGAACATCCTCGCCATGAGCGTCAGGCACTGAGAGACGCTGTCTGACCTGAAAAGAATGAGCGTCAGGCAGAAGCCAAAAAAGGTCAGAAACCACTGAAAGGCCACATGCAGCTTTTTATACCACTTGTCCATCAGCCTTGTCAGAAGAAATACCGTTCCCTGAACAACTCCCCATAAAATGAAGGTCCAGTTGGCGCCGTGCCAGATGCCGCTTACAAGAAAAACAATGAAGGTATTTATATAAGTCCTCACCTTGCCCTTCCTGCTTCCGCCAAGGGGAAAGAACACGTACTGACGCAGAAACCTTGTAAGAGTCAGATGCCATCTGTCCCAGAGTTCAGGAAAGGACAGCGCCTTATAGGGCGAATTGAAGTTCATGGGTATAACAATATTGAACATCCTGCCTATTCCGGTCGCCATATCGCTGTAGGCACTGAAGTCAAAATACAGCTGAAATGCATAGGACAGCATCGCAATGAAAACGTCCATGGCAGTAAGCTCTGCCACATTCCCCCATGCCCAGGTTACACTTCTTGCGAAGACATCTGCCAGAAGCACCTTCTTGGACAGGCCAAGTCCGAACATAACCGCTCCCGAGTACAGGTTATCAGTGTTGATACTTTTTTTGCTCTTGTCGCGAAACTGAGGTATCAGCTCGGAATGCATCACGATAGGTCCTGCGATAAGCTGAGGAAAATAAACTACAAACAGGGCGTACTCGATAAAGCCGTAGTCCTTTGTCTCCCCCCTGAAGGAGTCCACCAGAAAGGATATCTGCTGAAAGGTAAAAAAGCTGATTCCCAGGGGAAGCACAATGTTTGTAAGGACAAAATCCGTTCCGAACAGGGCGTTGATGTTTTCCTTGAAGAAGTTGAAATACTTGTAGTAAAAGATAACCGCGATGTTCGCAAGGACACCGACTGTCAGCACCGGTCTGCTCTTTCTTTTCATCAGAAGCTTTGAGAACAGATAGTTAAAAACAACACTTCCGCAGATGATAAAAAGGTACCATGGGTTGAAGTAGCCGTAGAACCACAGTGACATTCCGATGAGGAAAAGCTGCGCTGCCTTGTCATTTAGTTTTGCCAGTAAGAAGTACCCCGCCAGCACTACCGGCAGGAATACAAAAACAAAAATGTATGAATTAAAAAGCATCAGGTCGACTCCTAGAACTGGAAGTAGATAAACTGCTCTGAATTAAAGCCCGGGCCATACTGTCCAAACACAATTGTCATCATAACTATCACGAGCATGAACAGTATCCTGAAGCCGACGAACTGCGTGGATATCCACTTATCAAACGTCAGTCCCTGCCTCACCCTGATAAAGTCCATAACAAGAAGTATCATGACAGATGTCACGATGATCCACATCTCCATCACATCCAGTCCGTAGTTATAAATCTCTCCTGTGGAGAGCACCCAGAAATCAGGCCTTGTAAATAACCTCCTGATAAAGGTGAAGGCCTGCGGAAAGGTATTTGCCCTGAAAAATATCGCCGAGAGATCAAATAAAAACAGCATCATCAGATTCCTGCAGAACATGAAACCTACAGAAGACTTGTCAACTCCAAGCTGCTCTTCCACCCTGTGCCAGTAGGGCCTTATGATATTTTCAATCACGATTATGAGTCCCTGGCTGGCTCCCCAGAAGACGTAGGTCCAGCTTGCACCGTGCCACAGGCCGCTTAGGAGGAAGATGATAAAGAGGTTGAAATACTTCCTCACTATGCCCTTCCTGCTGCCGCCCAGCGGAATATATACGTAGTCGCGAAACCAGGATGAAAGTGAGATATGCCATCTGCGCCATACATCAGTTATTGAAGTTGCAAAAAACGGCGCATCAAAGTTCTCCATAAGAGTGATGCCCATCATCCTCGCAACACCTATTGCAATTGTAGAATAGCTTCCAAAGTCGCAGTAGATCTGAATGGGAAAGCCGATAAAGGCCATGAACAGTCCGACAGTACCGTAGAGGTTGACATTTGAGTAGATCGAATCCACGAGGATCGCCAGTCTGTCAGCAATGACTATCTTCATGAACATTCCGTAGGCAACAAGTATAAGTCCGTCTCTTACACCCTTTCCGGTTATCATCTCATGTCTTGGCTTCTGCCTGAGCTCTTTTAACTGATGAAGAAGATTGCCGCTCCTCTCAATGGGGCCGGCAACCAGCTGCGGAAAGAAGGACACAAAGAGGGCATAGATCATGAAGTTGTGCTCAACCTTTGTCTTGCCCCTGTAGCAGTCGATGGTGTAGCCAAGGGCCTGGAAGGTGTAAAAAGAAATACCTACAGGCAGGATGATATTGAAGTGCCTTGGAGCCGTTCTTGTAAAAAAGGCTATGGTGTCCATCGTAAAATTGAGGTACTTAAAGACAAACAAAAGGCCCAGATTAAGCACTATACACAGCACCATTGACAGCTTTTTGTACCTTCCGTCTGCTTTCTCCATCATAATGGCAGACAGATAGGTTATGACCGTTGATCCCACTATAAGCACAATGTATTTGGGCTCCCAGCACATGTAAAAGAAATAGCTGCAGATGAGCAGCCACCACTGCCGAAGGCTCTTTGGTATGATCCAAAGCACGATCATCACTATTGGTAAAAAGATCAGAAAGTCTAAACTGTTAAATAACACTTCTCAAAAATCCCTTCTATCACTCATCAAAGGAAACGTGCTCTGCCTGCGTTCCCAGATAAACATCAGTGTAAATCCCATCAATTCCGCGGCGCAGCGACTTGTCATATACAATGACGGTCAGACCGTTAACCCCTGATGAATAGTCCCTGTCAGCAAGGATGGTATGGCAGAACTCATCCTTTGCGGTCTTGTAGATATTCAGCTCAGCCCTCTCTCCCATATCCATATGGAGGGCATAGACATCCTTGTTGTCGGAAGATGCGACAACCTGTCCGTTTTCCACAACAAAAGCACCGCCCCTCTCATAGGCAGCATCATCTATCCCCAGGGGAGCAAGCTCATCTGCAAAGGTCCCCTCGCCGAGGGCATCATAATTTCCGTCAAGAACTACAATAGTTGTATACCTGTCCCCGTATTCGGAAACCGCATCCAGGTAGTCACTTGTCTCAGTGATCTGCCTTAATCTGTACATATCACCTCTGTCCGCAAGATACTTCACCTGGAGATCCCAGTTCTCGTACCCTTCCTGTGACCTTCTGTCCGGAATATCAAAGTTTTCCACAATGTAATCCCTGAGGGCAGCTGTTACCTTGTTGGAGCCAACATCGTTGAGATGGTCAGTGTCACGAAGGTCATTCTCAAAGTCAATCCCATACTTCTCATACTCATGATTGAAGGCAAGATAAGGGTAGCCCTGCTCCTCAACATAATCCCTTACGCTGTTCTGGCGGGCCATATTCTCCTCGTCCATCGTGCAGGGCGCATTAAAAAAGACAAGTGAAACGCCATTGTCTTTGCATGTCTTTATGATCCTGTCGATGTAACCGAGGTCATAATCTGATAGCTCTGCGCGCTCCGTTGTCATTACAGGAACTTCAACGGGGAAAACCGTGTCATCGCCGCGGTAGCCCCTTATGTAGGGTTCTTCATTAATAAAGTCGCTTCGTGTGAGCTCCCTGTATCTGGAATGTACAATAGGGAGCCTGAAGAGAAGCTCCTCAACCTGCTCCCTGCCTATGCCGAAGTTCCTGGCAAGCTCAAAGACGTAGGATACAAAGCGCGTCGAAAACTTTGATGTGAGGGAAGATCTGTACACGGCATCCAGCGCAAACTCACTTCTTCCGAACAGATATGTCTCGACCAGAGCCACCTTGGGCTTATTATTTGCAATTGACTCCTGTATAAAGTAGTAGGTTCCGTCGACCTGCTGACCGCCTGCGGAAAGGGTGTAGCTCGCGATGCCATTCTCCTCCCACAGAAGTCCGTTATTTACCGTACAGGCTGCATGTGAGCTTCCGTAAATTATCACGTCTATAGGAACTTTGGCAGCATAGAAGTTGTCCATTCCTCCGCCGCTTCCGACGTTTTTGTAGCGGACGGCACTATAAAAGGAGGCGACAGCAATAGCCAGCGCCACAAAAAACACAACAAGTTCAGTTAAATAAGGATGTTTTTTTATCATAATTATCTGATTCTATCACAAATAAATAAAAGTACAACTACTAATTGGAGGTGGGACGGTTATGGTTTCCGACTATGGCAGAGCTGGCTTTATCCACGGATAAGGTACCATATGAATTTTAAATTAGTCACTATGTAACGCTTATATAGGCGGACGGGGTCTTTTATCAGGCGGTAGAGCCATTCAAGGCCGATCTTCTGAAGCCAGATTGGGGCTCTCTGGATGGTTCCGGCGTGGAAGTCAAAGCCGGCTCCGACGCCCATCATTACCGCGTTCACTCTGTCCCGGTGAGCCTTCATCCATTTTTCCTGCTTGGGTGCGCCAAGGCCTATCCAGACTATGTCGGCGCCGGAATCGTTGATGCGTTTAATGTCAGCTTCGTCCTCTTCCTTTGAAAGCTCCCTGAAAGGCGGGGAATAGAAGCCTCTTATATCCATGCCGGGATATTTTTTGGACAGATTCTCTTTAAGCTTCTCAAGAGTCTTTTCAGATGAGCCGTAGAAATAATGGGATATTTTACCGTCCATTGTATCCCTGAACATATTCTCCATAAAGTCGGGGCCTGCTACCCTCTCTGCCCCCGGGTTCCCACGAAGGCTTTCAAGTCTTGCAATCGGAGTTCCGTCGGGAAACAGAAGAGCTGCACCGTTCAATATATCCTTGTAAGACGGATCATCCTTGGCCATCACTGTCGTGTGGACGTTGGAGAAGCAGACATATTTTCCTTTCAGCTCCTCAAGGTGGTCACAGACATGCATCACTGCCTCTTCGGTTCTTGCAATGCAGTATTTAAGACCGAACAGATCAAAGCGCTCAGTCCTGACATATGCCGGTATGGTCGCATAGAATTCCACATCGGTAACTATGCCGCTTCTCACCTCATAGCCAAGGCTGTGGAGAGTCGTGAAGGTCCTGATGTCCCTCCTTTCCAGCTCCCTTGTCACCCTTTTGATCTCGTCCGCCGGAGTATCGCCTTTAATAAGGAGAGCACAGTCGTAATTTCCCTCCCTTATCTCTCTGGCAATAAGATCCATGTCGCCCACGGGAAAAGTGATGCGATAGCTCTTCATCGCCTCAGGGACGCCCCACTTCTTTAAATATCTTCTTCTGTAGAGCATCCTGAAAATGTAGCCATAGACAACACTGAGCAGCAGAAACAGCCCCACTACTATTCTGGAGGCCAGAACTGACTTCTGTGTGGTAAAGAGATAAAGAATGAACAGAATCGTCAGAATGATGCGGCTCTTTACCAGCCGTATAAGATTGTCCACCGGATCCATTGCAACCACATTGGGTCCCCGGTAGTCGTAAGCAAAGAAAACTATGATCTGGAAGAGCAGCGCAGTCACGATCATACTCACATATATGCCGTAGCTGTACTCAAACCAGTTAACATAGTTGACAATGGCCTGATACCTGATTATAAATGCCGAAACAAAAGCTGCCATAATTGACAGCTCATCTATCAGAAGAGTCATCCTGTGCACCGAACGCCCTCTTCTGGTCTTGGAAAAGTCTCTGTTCATATTTAAATGCATTTTCCTTTGCATGCCGGATTATTCTTTAAAACTATAGCATATTCTTTTTATTGTTACAATTAAGCAATCAGGTGGCTCATCTTCATATAAAGCTACGGTTACAATTCAGTTGCCAGCCAATGATTTTTATAATTGATTAAGATCAACATTCTAAAGCCGGACGCCATCCCTATTGTGCCGAAACGCTGTTGTCATCTTTACTTTCCGACATTACCATCAGTGTATGGCAACTTTTTTTGAAGAAAAGCCAAATACAGATATCTCTTTTTGGTACAATCCAAAATAAAGATGTACTCCGAAAGATCTCGATGCCTTTTTTTGAGAAAAACTCATTTTTGTATGTATGGAAAGACAGATTGAACATACAAAATCACAAGATCTGATACTCGTATCATCTCTTTTTGAAGCACTTACTCTTTTACCTAAGCCATCTTTATGTTAGAATCGAGATTCAGATGGATGTATGTCTTTATCTATATATAGGTCACAATCAGATGGATACATGCCTTTGACTACATAGGCTCGTATGTAAGCAGCATAATAAATTGGTATTAGTCAATAATTATGAAGTCATTAACACATCAAGCGATATGACCTTCATTGAAACGATAGTTTATACATACCGATTTCTGTCCAAACGCCATCAAAAGATTTCAGGAGAACTTAAAAATGGTCATTCAGTTTACAACAATTCTGTTTATTGTTCTATGTCTCATCATATTTAACATTGTGCCGAGGGGCTTTCGAAAGTATGCGCTCCTGGTGTTCAGTG
>JAILJR010000219.1 GCA_024694565.1 Butyrivibrio sp.
CACTTCCGTATTTCTATAATACAATTATTAAAGTTCTATAATCTTATCAATTCTTGCCACATTTTTATCAAAAAATGGGAGCCACACAAAAGCGTAACCCCCCATTTTTAAGGATCATTGTTTTTCTTCAGAAAAACAGTAATCATACCGGACCGCCTGATGAGAGGTAATCTGACATGCTGCTCTCCCAAACAGAATCAAAGTCTGCAACAGATGCTACAACTGACTTGTCTCAGTCCGGAAGGAAAACCGTTTATATCATTAAAGATGAACAGATGCTGCGCAGGTCAGAAGATCTCTCTGCCCTTCTCATCAGGTATTCCGCTCTTTCTGTAAAAATATGAGTTGACCTGATCACACCACTCACGTGCATTTACAAGCTGCAGCTCAAATCTCTTTGATACCCTCTCATGGCTTTCAGCCGGAATCACGGGCTTAAGCCTCTCCCAGCTCTGTGCCAGCTCCTGTGCCTCCTTAAGTCCCTCGAAGTGACTGTCGTAGATGTACTGGATCAGGGTCTTTCCGCTCTTAAGCTTATAAGTGTAAGGTATGTGGTGGAAGAAAAGCAGGAGCTCTTCCGGACAGGTCTTTGGATCATTGTACATCTGCGCATTCTCTTTATAATACTGCTGCGCGTAGCCTGTGCCCTTGTCTGTCCTGTCAACGCCAATTCCCAGGTGGTCTGCCCTGTGGTAGGTGCCCCATCTTGAGTACTCGTAGCCGTCAATACTTGGGCCGTAGTGGTCATGAGGAGTTACCATCCAGCCAATTCCAAGGAAGGAGGTATATTTCTCATAGATTTCTCTTGACCTAAGGAGCATATCCGTAAGTATATCCTCTTTATCAGACTCAAGCTGATAGGTCATGCGGATCCACTCTCTTGCTATCTGCTCTGAAGAGAGGGACGTATCAAAAGCCAGCCTTCCGAAGCCATAGGTATTTGCAGCAGCCAGGTCATTGCCGGTCCAGTTGTAATCATTTCCGGTATTGATAACAGCCGCCATACCGCCGAGTCTGTTTCCAAAGGTCCTTGTGCTCACTACGTCTGCAACAGTATCGCACCCCTCCCTGCAGTATGTATGGAAGTCGAGTACCTCCTTGAAAAGAGGAATGAGATAGCAAAGATCTATCTGATGTCCCGTATATTCCTGTGCAATCTGCACTTCCAGCATCTGATTGGTCCTGGTAAGACCGCCAAGGAGTGGTGAAACCGCTTCTCTGATCTGGAAATCCATGGGACCGTTCTTTATCTGAAGGATGACATTGTCGTGGTAATCGCCGTCCTGATCCTTGAAGTAATCGTAACCAGCCCTTGCCCTGTCTGTCTTTTTGTCTCTCCAGTCCTGAGTGCAGTTGTAGACAAAGCATCTCCAGATAATTATCCAGCCATACTGATCAATGATATCCGCCAGCATGTTGGCTCCATCTGCCTGGGTCCTTCCGTAGGTGAAGGGGCCTGGTCTTCCCTCAGAGTCAGCCTTTACAAGGAAGCCGCCAAGCTCAGGAACCTTTAAGTGGATCTCGCTCATCTTGCCCTTCCACCAGTCAATGACCTCTTTTGACATGGGATCACAGATTGACATTCCGCCAAGCTCAATGGGTGATGCAAAGTTGAGCGAGAGATAAAGCTTAATGCCGTAATCTGCAAATATCTCGGAAAGTGCCTTTACCTTGTCAAAATACCTGTCTGTAATAAGGTAGCTTGCAGCATCCTTAACATTTACGTTGTTGATGACAACGCCGTTGATGCCTACACTGGCCATAAATCTGGCGTAATCTCTGGTCCTTCTGCTGATAATTATGCTGTCCTTATCAAAAAAGAAGGAATTCCCCGAATATCCTCTCTCGATGCTGCCGTCCATGTTGTCCCAGTGATTCATCATTCTCAGGGGATTTGAGGGTGAAAGCTCTTCCTTTATCTCCCCAGGCTTCTTACCACAGGCAACATTTCTTATAAGAGCAAATATACCGTACAAAAGACCATTCTCATCTGGTGCCTTTACCGTAGCGCCATATTCTCCGCTCTCTACCCTGTACCCCTCTTTAGGGATACTCTCATCCTTTACAAGCGAAAGGATACGGTCATTCTTTACATTGCCTTCTGAGTCTGTGATGACAACGTTCTCCCCGGTAAGACCTTCCATCGCAGTCCTGAATTCGTAGACCGCACTCTCCACGATCCTGTTCTCTGCATCAAAGCCGCTGTAACCAATCCCCCAGGTACCATGGCCTTCATACACCTTCTGATATGAGAGCCATAGCTGTGTCCAATTATTTACTTCCATACCTTGTAACCCCTTTCATTATTAAAAATTTGCACTGCTGATATTAAAAATGGTAAAATACTAATTAGTTTTCTGCTAAAGGCAGATTATAGAACGATTTTCTTTTTTCGCTCGAAAATTCTTTACCAAATAAAAAATAAGGAAGTGTTAATCATGATTCAGGATATCAACGATCAGGCGAGAGAAGATATTTATTATGACACCCTCAAGGGAGTTCTGCTCTATCACAACACCTTAGAAGCGTATCCCCTACACTGGCACAATGAGCCGGAGCTGATCATGCCTCTGTCCGGCTCGTTCTGTATCAAGTTTCACAATGACACAACCGCAGTGGTAAACTGCGCCCCCGGCGATCTAATGCTCATTGCCCCGGGCACCCTTCATGAATACATGAGCACCGATCAGGTTGGCGAAAAGATGATACTCCTCTTTGATATAACCTCCTACTCCCAGGTATCTCTGCTCGTGCCTCTCCTCAAGACGCTCCCTCCCTATGTACATGTAAAAAAGAGCCAGTTCCCGGTTCAGGCTGCGCGCCTTCAGGACTATTTCTGGGAAATTGAGAGACTGTACGGAGAGAGCGACGAATTCCTGCAGATATCGGTCTACTCTCTTGTGACCCTCATCCTGTCCCAGATCGGCAGCATGCACCTTTCAGATGCTACGGTTGTCTCAGACAACAAGGATCTTCAGCCAAAGAACATTGAAAAGCTCGTCAATGTCACCAACTATATAGACGCCCACAGAGGCGAGGATATGTCTGTCGACATGCTAGCTGAAATGGCAGGCTTCTCCAAATTCCACTTTGAGAGACTGTTTAAATCCTGTATGGGCATATCCTGCTACCAGTACATAACCAAGCGCCGCATCCTTCTTGCCCAGGAGCTTTTGAGCGATACCGGGCTCACCGTCATGGATGTGGCTCTGCAGTCCGGTTTCTTCAGCCTTTCTACCTTTAACAGAGTCTTCAAGGACACAAACGGTTGCTCACCAACCGAGTACAGAAAGCTCTATCTGAAGGGCGCCGACAGGGTCAAACAACCAACTGACAAGGCTGCAAAGAATGCTCATCGTGCAGCAAAATAGTCTTTTCCGATTTCAAAAGGTCCCATCGGAAAACCTGCGCTGTTATATATCATTGCTCCTTTATATGTATAGGAAACCAGATATCTGATTCCCATTATCTTATCTGCCCCGACTTTGGTCCTAAGTATTATCTTTTCTCCCTGGATAAAGGCCCGGGCATTTGTTATTTTCCCATCTGCATCAACGATCTCAAAGTCCTTTATCTCCTCGCCTTTATCAAGCGCCCTTGAGCAAAGTCCTGCGCAGTGAGTAAAGGTAAGCTCTATTGAAGCAGCTTCCTTTTCCGAAGCCTGAGCCGTTTCATCATCCTCAAGGATCACGGCGCTTTGGATTTCAGGTCCCGTATACTCTCCGCCATAACCGTATTTCAGCCTTGCAGCATACACTGCCAGCCTCTGTCCGATAGGCTCCTTCATTGTAGGATGAAGGTCATTGTCCTCTCCTGCATCCATGGTGACAGCCATTCCTACATTGGGATCATCCAAAAGCTTCTTCTGATCCAGTCTGAACTGCGGCCATGGGTCCGAAACGCTTTCCACATCTATTACAAAATTCGGAAGCTGCACAAAGATGTAGGGAAGATTCTCCTCGTTCCACTTCTTTCTGTAGCCGCTTATCATTCTCCTCGACAGGTCCACATAATCGTAAGGCTCATGTGTGTTGGACTCGCCCTGATACCAGATTATGCCATCGACAGGATAATTGTGGCACGGAGCTGTCATTGCATTGTAAAGACCGGTCGGCTTCCAGTTGATAAAGTCTGTCGGAGGTATAGCTCCGCACACGGCACCAATCTCATACCTCCAGTCACCCTCAAGTCTGGTCGCAGCCTTTTCATTGAATATCATGTAATCCTTGCCCGGTGTGATCCTTCCAAGTCCGGTTTCAACACAGAGCCTTATTACTATCGTGTTTCCTTCCTTCACGGTAAGCCCTTCCGGGATGTCATATTTCCTTGGCGGATACTGATACTCAATTCCTCCAACCTTCACACCGTTCACAAAGACTTCATCCCTGTCAACAAGTGTTCCCAAAAACAGCCTTGCAGGCTTTCCCGCAAGCTCATCCGGAAGATCAAATTTCCTCCGGAACCATACAGCTCCGATAAAGCCCTTGAGGGGCGTGTCATCAAACATCACGGGGATGTTCATGCTCTTCCATGAGCTGTCATCAAACTGCGGGTCCTTCCAGCCAAGAGAAAGGCCCTTGTCATTTTTATCAAGCTCATCTCTCCAGCGCTGAGGATAGGTTGCATTGTCATTCATCACTGACTTGCGGAAAGCTTCATCAGCGTATCTGTCCGCTTCAGCAAGAAGCTCATCGTAGCCCTGAAGCATATCTCTTCCAAGCCATGAGGATATTCTTGAGCCGCCGAGGGAGGCGTTGATAAATCCCACCGTCAGGCCTGTGATCTTCTGAAGGTTCTGCGCAAAAAAGTACCCGGTTGCTGAAAAATTCATGATCGTATCCTTAGATACATGCGACCAGCTTCCACTCCCAAGCTCCTCCAGAGGCGTACAAAAATCTGAATCCTCAACGATCTTAAAGGTCCTGACCTGAGTGTTTTCTTCTATATCATTAAAAAATGGATATCTGTCCTTTACCCTGGCAACAGGAAGCTCCATGTTTGACTGTCCTGTGCAGAACCATACAAGGCCGATGAAGACATCTCTTATGATCTCTTCATTGCCGCGGTCATCCCTTACTATGAGTTCGTAGGGGCCTCCGCTCTCTCTTGCAGGAAGGTAAAGATCAAAACGGCCTGTCTCATCTGTAATACCTGAAGCCGTAACCTCGCAGATTGTGGCAGCAACTTCGCTCCCGGGCTCATTCCAGCCCCATACATGGATGCTCTTTCTTCTCTGGATGACCATACCGTCAGATATTAGTTTTGGCAATCTAAGTGTTTTACTGCTCATGATATCACCTCTGAAATACGTTTAATGTCAGGGTCAAAAGTCATAATGCTGCTCCGGGGGCAGCCTGGTGACTTTTGGCCTAATATCTTTTTTATAATTATACATACAATGTGCCCAATCCTCATCACACAAATTGCCATTTACTTATCAATTATTGCTAACTTTAAAAAGCATCGAGGAACAAGTGGCCATATGCGTGGTAATTCGGTTCGCAGACGGGGCGCAGCTTCGCATAACATTTTTAGCAGTTATCTCTGTACACCCTACGATTCGGTTGGCAGACGGGGCGGGGCTGCGCATTGCCGTCAGTGGAATGAAACAACCTTGTCGTAGTCATATCCTCTGTCCGGGGTAAAATGTCTTTCTGTGAGCTCAAAATATACTACGCCATGCTTTCTCACTGTGAAAGAAAGATTGAGGTCTCCGCCTGCTGCGCTGACTACAGAGCTTGTGGTAAGAGGATATGAGGCGCTGCGGATAAGGTCGGTTTCTGCCCCGGTCGGGTAGGCAGGCTCGCCCAGATCATGCCAGAGCTTTAGCGGGTTGCAGCAGGTCTCATCTACAGTTTTTACAATGAGCGCGTATTCTTTTTCATCTGTTGTGCCCTTTGCTGCATAATCTCCTATTCTTATCGTATATTCTCTGTCCTCATCATTCTCACCGACGTTCCATAGGATTCCGGCAAAGCCCCTGTCGCCCCTGACTATCACCGAGGTGTCATCTCTGTGGATACAGTTTTGGCCAAAGAGCTTCAGCTGCTTATAAAAATAGAAGGTCCAGAACGTGGGCTTGGGGATGTTTCCGGCAGCTACCAGTCCGAAGCCTCCGTGGAAGAGGGATTCGGGAACGCCCTGTTCCTCGAACACATCGCCGAAGGTCCAGTAGGAATAGGCTTCGTTGACATCTCCAAGCCTCGAGAGCTGCCCTGCCAGGAAGGCTGCATTTATATTTGTGTCGTGGATCACACCCTTTGGAGTATATGAAGTGTTGAACTCAGTCAGGTGAATCGGAAGGCCCTTAAACTCTTCAAATGAATCTACTATGTCACGGGTTGTCCTGAGATTCTCGTAACCTGCTTCCGGGTCCATGAAACGGGAATAGTCGTAGTGACCGATCCGGTCAGGAAACTCGACTGTGTAGTGGTGCCTCGTGACACGATCGGGCTTTATGCCCTCTTTCCTGCAGAACTCAAGAAAAGCTTCAGTCCACTCAGCATCCTTCACACCGCAGATCGCCGGACCACCCACCTTGAATTGACTATCAAAGTCTTTTATTGCAAGGAAGGTCTCCTTGAACAGCCTGAAATATTCCTCCATATCAGCGTTATACCAGAAGCCCGGAAGATTGGGCTCGTTCCAGACTTCTATGGGCCAGGTTGTCACCACATCACCATAGCGGCTCTTCAGATGAGTTAGAAGTGCGACCACCATGTCCGTCCACTTTTTGTAATCCTTTGGCGGTGTTGTATTCCCCTTCCAGTAAAAGACTGTCTGGGTACCGCTTGCCAGCTTTTCAGGCATAAAGCCAAGCTCCAGATA
>JAILJR010000233.1 GCA_024694565.1 Butyrivibrio sp.
CCTCAGCTTTGTTCTGAGGTCTTTTATTTTGTTTAATCCCAGTGCTTTTTCATTGTGAGGATGTTCCTTAAGTCTCTATACTCATAGCAGATCTCATCCATAACATGCTTTGCCATGAATATGCCAAGGCCTCCCACCCTGCGCGGGCTTCCAGTTCCAGTTCTCTTTCAATTACATTACTCATAAACCGGTCATCCTTCTGCTCTCTCACCACGGTAAACAGGATATCCTATTGTTGTAGGGAAGAGCTTCTCTGTCAAAAGAATAGTTGCATCAGTATGACGTCGCAGAACAACTTTGGTCTCAGGCGAATACTCCTCTGACGCTCTGATGACTGATGCCTTCATCATGGCAGCAATATTCAGCTGGGCACCCTGGCCAAATCCTGCTATAAGCTTTAACGAGATCATGCCTAAGGCATGTCTTTTGAACAGCAAAAGCCCCATTATATCACCGTTACTTAGGACACAGGAAGAAATCGCTGTATCATACCACTTCATGGAAAGGTAATCAATATCCTCCAGAAGCCCCTTCCTGCCAAAATCAATACACTTCTGAATTGTCTTTCTGAACTGCCTTGCAGTCAGCTCCTCCAATGCAACAACCCTGCTTGTATCTATCTTTTCTTCATGATGGGCATTTTTTCCATCTGCTCCATGGTAACGAAGATGTCATCGCCCTCATAAAGCTTTGAGGTAAAGCCGGCTGCCTTTAGAATCCGCCTCTCCGGGCGCTGTCTGTCAACAGGAATTGCAAACAGGGATTGTACAGCACCTTCTTTGCGGATCATTTCAGTGTATGCATCCAGGATCTCTTTTCCTGCACCTTCCACGTCTTCCCGGAACCACTCAATGCGACTGACAGTATCCTTATCCTCTGTCTCCAGATTATGAAGCTCATAAACAATGCCACCGGCCGGTTCACCCGATTCATCGTCAATTGCCACTATCCCTCTGTAGAACTTTCTCTCAAGCTCCTGGCAGAGGTCGGTTCCAAGATACTCCTCATAGTCATATGCATTCTCTTCACTCAACCTGACAATCAGCACTTCGTATCTCCAATCACCTTAAAACCTGTTGTTCCTTACTCAAAATCAAGTACCTTATCAAATCCCGTTGCACGTAAAATATCCCCGACAGCTTCTGTCACATTTCTGATAGCACCGGGTGCATCCTCATCATCCAGTGACTGCATGGCAGTTAAGATCGCACGAAGGCCCGCACTTGAAATATATGTCAGCTCCGAAGCCTCAAACACCAGCTTTTTCACTCCCGCATATTCTCCCTCAAGATCCTTAAGCAGCTTAGGCGCTGTTCCGGTGTCAAGCTCACCCTTAAGGTAAACTACCAGTTCGCTTCCGTTTCTTTCTTTTCTTATATCCAGCATTTTTATTCCCGCCCTTCTTTTATGCTTCTATTTTTCTCTTTAGCATGAACGCCTTGAAGAAGCTAAGTCTCGACAATGTCGCATCAAGATTGGATTCGATAACACTTCCCATTACATCGCAGAAATCCTCAATGGGTTCACTGGGAACCTCTTTGCTGCACTCTGAGATCATTTCATTAAGGTGGACGATCACAGCTTTTCTGTAAATATCTATAAAGGCATCTTCTTTCTGCAAAATAACTTCTGCAGGTTCACCCTTTTCCTTCGAAGCCCTGAACTCCTCAAATGTCTTTTTCAGAGCTTCACCAAAATTCTTTTTATCGTCAAACCACATTTGCAGTTCAGTTGCAACTGCATTTTTTGTATAGTCCGAGGAATCATTGAGAAATACTCTGGAATCTTCCAAAGCACCCATCCTGGTGCAGTTGTGCTCAAAATCCTTTTCATATTTAGCCGCAAAGCTATCGATCATCTGATCAAGAAGAGCATCATCCGGGCTTTCCTTTTTCTGTTCTGCCCTTATTTTTTCATAGTCATTTACAATATTGCCAAGAGCTCTGATCTTTTCCACAAGCTCTCTCGCCTTAACATCATTCTCCGGATGAGCATATGATACCTTCATTGTATCAAGTAGCTCGAATCTTATTCCATTGATAACCTTTGCCGGAAAATATTTCCTTAAATCCATAAACAGCCTGTTGAGCGACATGTCCATCGCATATATTCTATTCTCAAAAATCCTGGCATCTTTTGCTTCTACTCTGAGATCAGGAAGAGTATCAAGATTTCTTTCGATTGTATCAGCAGCCTCCCTGGATAGCTTGTAGCCCTTAAGATATTCTTTTTCAAAGTCCTCCTGTTCTGCCCTGGAGCTTCCTTTCAGCTTTTCGATAAAATCAAGCCTTGCAAACACCAGTGAATCACGCAGCTCTTTCATGAGGCGAACTTTTTCCTTCTTGACTTCTTCCGGAAATTTGAAGTGCTGATTACCATAGATCTTGGCCACAGGATCTACCGCAATGATCTGGTAAGATATTGTGTCAAGATCCATCAGTTCATTTCTCACCGACCTTATCTGCTGATTCATGGAATCAATACTGTTCTGGAGTCTTATCTGTCCGCTTGAGAAGTTGTTTATCGCTGCAGGAAGCTCAATTCCAAGTTCCTGTGCCTTTAAAAGAGCTACCGCAACACGGTATCCTGCACTCGACTTATTACCAAGGGAGAATACTTCCTCAAACACCCTTCCAAGAGCTTCTCTTTTGTCCTGATAAATACTCTCCGGTGTGTTTTCAAGAAGCTTGTGGAAGCCATGTCTGAACATTCCCATATCCCCTGCAGCTGCGGCCAGCATCATTCTCGTAACATGCTCCTGCTGTGTGCTGCTCAGCTTCGTGGCATTTCCGAAATCTATTACCGTAAGCCCATTGTCGTCAAACATAATATTGCCTGCATGCAGATCTCCATGATAATAGCCTTCTCCGTATATTCCCTCGCTTACCCATATTTCCGACAGCTCCATAAGGTAGCGCTTGCGCTTCTGAAGCCTTTCCAGAAGCTTTGCCATTTTTTTCCTTGCATCAAGCAGCATATGGGCATTTTCAGAAGTAAGTTCCAGACCACATCGCTTATCTTCGCCCTCGCCTATCATATCAACAACCTGCTTTCTATCTATGTTTAATATGCGATGGAACTTTGATATGGTCTCAAACCGCTCAGCCTTAACCTCATCAAGATATTTGTCCACAGTGGTCCCGCTTGCTTTGGTAAGAACCAGTGAGTTAACCGTAGGCTCCACATTTGGATTGACCTTAACAGCCTTAACCGTTTTGTACATCTTATCATAAATCCTGCCCTTTTCGATGTTGGCTGCTTCGATTGTAAGATCAAGCTCCTCTTCTATGCGGGACAGCTGGCCGAGATATGTATTCCTCTGTCCATGATTACTATCCACCTGATCCGCCCACTTTAGCATTACCTCCTTCTCACGCATCATGCGGTTTCTGACATCAGGACGAAGGAGCTTTACAACAACCTCTTCTCCATCCTTTGGCAGCCCCTTGCCGTACATTTTGCAGAGAAATGCCTGCCCAACGGATGCAGCACCAAGAGACCTTGAGACCTCGATCTTTGTTATCTTGCCCTTTGACCTCTCTACCATGGCTACGAGCTGGGCCTTAACAATTTCCTTTGGAATGGGCGCAAGATTGGATTTCATGTCATTTATGGCTCCCTGTATTTCCGGAGGTATCATGGTGTCCGGAAGTCCCTGAAGCATCTTCTGCAAAAGAGGTCCTGCCCTCTTAAGGAAGCCTCCGAGATACTGGCCAAGGGATTTCAGTTCATCCCCATCCTTCTGGTCATTATTTTGTACTATTGCACCGGAGCTTCGTATAGCTGAAGCCTTTTCTACGGCCTTTTTGCGCTTATCCCTCTCATAGGGCCCTATTCACTTTTCATTTGGATCGGGAAGCTCTGACGGATCCTTTAGAACCTCACTTGAAGCAGTAAATATCCTGGCAGAAAGATTTGCTATCTGCTCCTGAATGCTCTTAACGCACTCATTTACTGCCTCTGTTATGCCTTCCTCCACCGAAGAAAACGCATTCTTAAACATTTCTGTTTCAAAGAGCTTTATAAAGAATATTTTCATTGCCTGCGGGTCATCACCAATTTGCGCAACTCTGGACATGACCTGTTCCAGAGTTAAGATAGCTCTGAACTTCTTCCTGATCTGCCCCTTGATGGAAAGATCCTCTTTCTCCTGCCCATAGGCTCCCTCCTTCCCTTGTCCGCTGTTGCTCCCCGGAAGAGGCATCTTATCAAGGGTTCTGTCCAGAAGCGTATTATCCCTGAACAAAAGAATCCATGCATCGATGTTTTTTATCATCATCTTTTGCATGCGGTCGCCCGTTTCCAGCGTCTCGTCGTAAGTCCAGGTGTCCTCGGAGTAGATCATATCAGCCAGAAGGTTTTTTACCTTCCTCTCATCTTCTGCCCAGCCATCATCCTTCTGCTCATTTACCACATTGTCATGAGAGATAAACTGTACCTTCTGAGCAACATCCTGACGGCGTGCTTCCATCTGCTTAAGGAGACTGAGCGCCTCCTCCCCGTTTATTGCCTGCTTGTTCTCAAGCTCCATAACCTGCTGCTTAATCTGCTCTGCAGTTATATTGTCGGAAAGAAGTTCACCGGCATAGATTTTAAGAAGAGAAAGGCTCACATTGTTAAAGAAAGCTGAAGGAATATTTCCGGCGGAAAAAAGAGCCTTAAGACAGATATTTCTTGACCTGGTGGTAATACCTGAATCCTCTGATTCAGTCACAAGTCCGTCGATTACTGCCTTAACCTTTTCGAACCATATTTAGAGACGTTGGCTGCCATATCCGTCTCTATCCTGTCTGCTATCACCTGTGCCGTAAAGGGAATCGGAATGTGCACTCCTTTTGATATAAACTCAAGACTTCCGTTTTCACGCTGCACAAGGCGTCCCTTCTGGTTACCTCTTATGGTAAAGTCCTTGACCTGTATTTCTCCCTGTTTGAAGCCCTTAAGTATTGAGAGCAGATTCTCCACTGATGAGCTCTCCTTGTCGTTCTTTATAAGCTCCGAAGGGAACTTCTCTGCAAGGAGCACCTTAACTATGCTGCTCATATCAGCGCCAAGCCTGTTCATATCCTTTAAAGCAGCACCAATCCCCTCTTTATCAAACGTCTCTTTTTTCTTCGCTACGCGCTCTCTTCTCCTTTCTTCTGACTGCTCCCTCTCCTTCTGCAAAACAGCTATCGGGTCAAAATCCTGCGGAAGATTCTCTACTTTGGATAGCTTAAGAGCAGATACCCTTGTCATCAGTTTATTGTCATGTATGAGCTTGCCGTGATCCGGCAGCTTATCCTTCTCCAGATTTCCGGCAAGTGCACAGATTCCTGTCAGTGCAGTAAAGATCTCATCCTTAATCCTTGATACATTTCCCCTCACCAGCATCCCAATCTGCTCAGGTGAAAGCGGTGTATTCTCCATTCCGATGCTCTGTGCATCAGTCAGGATCTTATTTATCTCATCGGCAAGAGCCTTTTTTGTTGATTCGGAAGGACTCATCAGAGCAAAAAAATCAAATCGCAGCCCGATACAGTCATTGGCTGCAAGTGCAAGGCGCAGTCTCTGTTTTACAATACCGGACTCATCACTCTTAAGATTCTCTACATCCTTGTTTTCTTCAATCACTCTGGCCACTTCTGACTGCTCTTCATGGATCTCTGAAATTATCTCTCTGATAGTCTTAACAGGCAGCGGCGTACTTAAGACAGAACCGTTGTTAAGGGAAAGCGTCTTCTCCAGCTTCTTCTGCTCTACCGCATCTGCAGCAAACGAAAGCTTCTTAAGGCAGGCCTCCATAAAAGCGGTTCGCAGCTCCCGGTTCTCCCTTGTCAAAGTATCATCCGACACAGTCTTAAATTCTCCGTTTTCAAAGACAACGGCACCGGCATCACTGCTCCCGATAATCCTTACAAAATCATCAAACCCAAGGCTTCTTACTGATTTCTTTATAGCAGGTGCTTCCGACTTATCAAATAGTCTCTCAAATTTAAGGTCAAACTTTGGGATCTGCGCGCTGACGCTTTCCTTAAGCTCCTGCTCCTTCTGGCTGCTGTAGTCAAAATACTCTTTTGAAACAAACAAAGCCGCAGTCTTCTTCGACTCTTCAAAGGCAAGCTCATCTATTTCTCCCGCGAGCTTATTTACCTCCTCTGTGTTTAATTTCTCTTTCCCCATAAGATCTGAAATGCCCGCAAATATTTCGCTGCCATCCTCGTCCCAAAGACGTGTATCCTCATCATAATCCTCCATCAGTCTGTCTTTGACAAGGACTCGATAGTCCCCGATATCCTGTATCTCTTTTCCTGCCTTAAGGTTCCTGTAATAACTTAAGTAATTTACAGTCATTGGCCCGATAAATGCATTAAACGCATCATGAAGGCTGTACAGCGGGTGAGCCCTCAGTACCAGATTGGTATATGCTTTCCTAAGGTCCGCATCATAAGGGTCATCATCCGGATTTTTCAAAAATTTCGCCGGTACCGGCTGCTGAAACTGTTCATTAAAGACCTTAACTATCTGCAGATTGAGGTCGTGGGATAAGGCTATGCAGTTATCCAAAAGTTCATTTCCAAGATTTTCTTCCGCCCATGGAAAGATAATATGCTGTAAAAAGATATTGTGCTTCTCGACACCGGTGCGCTCCATATTGTTAAGGGCAACAAAAAAAGAAAGGAAAGAAAGGGCATCTGTTTTTCCTTTCATATATTCAGCAAATGCGGGCTTTGTCTTTTCTATAGCATCTGCCTGCTGCCTGACCTCATACCATGCGTCAAGCCAGGTGACGTCCCTGCCCGCATTCCTTTGATCCTTTAATGAAAGTGATAATGGTCCTATAAGCTCAGCTTCCAGCTCAAAGGTCTTACGCAGCTTACTTATCTCGAAGGCCCTCATCCTGTCATTTTCCGTTTTTCCCCTGTTCCCGGTAAGGAAGGTATTGCAGCTGTCAATAAGTGCCTGATACCTCTCTCTTACAGTATCGAGCTGCTGGTTATAGGTATTGTCATCCCCTGCAAGTACTCCCCTTAAAAGATTGCCCAGTTCCCTGTAGGCATTTTTTATATCGAGCATCTCCTGCTCGTCCTCTTTGCTGTTCTCCCTCTTTATGGACATGAGCTTTCTCTTCTGGCTATAGATTTCTTCCTGTACAGGATCCATGTCAGCAGATATACTGCGGCCCTCCAAAAGATCAAGAAAGCTCTCTATACCGCCTTCCTCTTTGTTATATGCCTTCTCCAGCTTTACGAGCCTTTTCTTTTCCTCTTTTAACTCAGCCTGCAGGTCAATAACCCTGTTCTTTCTCCTTTTTCCGTCGGCGAAAAACGGATTCTTGTTATCTATGTAATACTGCATATACTCATCGGTCTTTTCATAGGCACTGAGAATCTGCGGAAGATTGTCCCTGTCATACCTGCCGCGAAGAAGACCATCCAGCTCAAGCAGTGAATTCTTAATATTTGTCATCTCCGGGCTGTCTTTACTGTTTCTTTTGTCGTTATACAAAAGAGCTGCCTTATTTCTGGTTATAGCGGACTGTATAGAAGCTTTTTCCCTCTCAACGTAGGTGACATCAACCTCTGCCCAGAACTCCGCATTTTCTAGCTGCATCTTCAGAGCCCTGTTTTCAAGAATGAGATCATTTTCAGCATATGCTCCGGCGCTAAGCTCCCGACTATACATTCTTTCCTCGAGCTTCATCTTCTGTGATATTATTTCTGTGCCTGTTAAGTGCTTCAAGCATCCTCTCGGTTCCCATTTTTTCGTCGCTTGCGTCTGTCGCTTCAGGAAGGCCGTCAGTGTACAAGAACAGGATGTCACCTTCATCCAGGACAAAAGAGTCTTCCTCGTAGTCCATCCTGCTCAATGCCCCCAGCACAAACCCATGCTCTCGTCTGACGATCTCAAATTCACCTTCTTTTCTTTTGATAACAGGGTCCTCGTGTCCGGCATTGCATTCAGTCACCTCGCCGGTATTCAGGTCCATGATTGCAAACCATACTGTGACAAACATATTTTCCGAGTTGCCCTGGCAAAGGCTTCTGTTAACGTCACTTATAATTTCAGCGGGCGCACCGCCCATAAGTGCCCTGTTCTTTAAAGTTGTCCTGGAAACCACCATGAAAAGAGCAGCCGGCACACCTTTATCTGAAACATCTGCCATAACAAGCCCCAGGTGATCATCATCTATAAGAAATGCATCATAGAAATCACCGCCCACTATTTTTGCCGGATCCATGGATGCGAAAAGATCAAACTCAGTCCGGTCCGGAAATAACGGAAACTCTCTTGGAAGCATATTGGCCTGTATTCTTGCTGCAAGGTCAAGCTCCGTGGCAGCACGCTCCTGCTGCGCAGTCATCTCCATGATCTCCTTGATATAACCTCTTGTCCTGTCTGAGAGCTCTCCAAAGGTCCTTGCGAGCACCTCAATCTCGTCTCCCGTGCGGAAGGAATCCTCCATCTCAAAAACGAAATTATCTTTTGAAATCTCTCCTACCTTTTGAGTCATATTGTTGATAGGCCCGGTTAATCTGTCAGAAAACATGAATGCAACCACAACAGCATTGGCAATGAGAAATATCATTATGATGGCTGTAAAGACTATTGATTTGCGAAACTGCTCTGCATACTGATCAAGCGCCCTTTCCGTTATCTCATCCATTTGTGACAGTAATGTCTCCGTCGGCTTCTCTAATTCTGACTTGCTGACAAACAGTATCTGAGTCCAGTGCACTGTTTCCATAGGTGCATAGGCTACGCAGTAAGTCTCTCCATCCAGTGATATTTCTGAGAATCCGATCGCGCCGGACAGCGCCTTGTCCACTACTGCATTCAGCTCTTCGTTTCCGGATTCGCGGATATCTCTTGACAGCATTTCCAGAATCTCGCTGTATACTGCGGGTGCAAAGTATGGCTTTTTCGTCGCAGCTGCACCTATCCACCATGGACGCTCCCTCGGGTCATAATGCCGAAGCGTTCAGTCAGCTTCAAATTTTCGGTCAGAGTGCGTATCCATGGCAACGCAGATTCCGTTCGGAAGTGCAATATACAAATCCAGTGTGTCATATCCGTTGTTCCGGATCATCTCTTCCATTGAAGGTCCGATCCCTGCCAGCTTTCGTGCTATCGCCATATCCTTTGGCGCAGGGTCCGTGCTGTCTGCGATCAAAAGCTGAAGCGCCAGACTTCCTCCGTTTTCCATTCTGGGTGCTTCGATTTCATGTTCTTCATAAGCATCAGGATTTTCCAATACAGCCTTTACCTGATTCGCCAGGATCATAGTCTCATGTGTCATAGACCAGATTTCCCAGTCTGTATTATCCGCAGCCTGAAAAGCCAGATTCTCCATATTGTCCTTTGTCAGAGCCATCATGGAGTTTTCAGAGTATTCCTTGATATTTACAGCCTGCTCCTTACCGGTCTCATTTGCCATATTAAGAAGCGTATTGAGGTTCAGGATACCCAGGGTTGCATAGCAACAGATTGCGGTAATAACGAGCATGATACAAAGCTTAAAAATTCTGCTCCTTAATCCTCCCCTGCGGATAGAATTATTCTTTTCACCCATTAATGTAAGTTTCTCCTCATCTGAAAATGCTTATATCAGACGTGTCCGGTCTGATGCGGATACGAAAGGCTTCTGGCATCAAGCATATAAATGTAAAGCGCCGCCTTGAACCTTTCCATGGCGGCACTTTGGATAATTATTCCACCCATGAGGGTGATACTATTGCAGAAAAATTTCTGCCATATAAACGAAGTAAGAAAAAGCTCATGGATCAGTATTGCAGGAAAATACAAAAGCCTGCCCTATATTGCAGAGCACGAATGATCATCTTACCTCTTTATATCATAATTCATGTTCATAAGATTACGTATGCTTCCAACATCATCTGTTATGTTGCCGTCACCACGTATGGTGTGTTTTATTACACTGCTGGCAACTGCGAAGCCTGCCATTTCATCGGGAGCAAAATCATGCATCATAGCATATATCAGCCCGCTTGCGAAAGCATCTCCTCCACCGACACGGTCGAGTATTGTAAATGTAAACAGTCTGCTTTCATATGTCTTTCCATCATACCACAGATATGCCTTGAGTGAGTTTTCGCTGCCGCTGTGGGCATAGCGCACATGTCTTGCAATGCAGCGGATTCCCGGATATCTTTTTACAAACTCACGGTTAATGGCATCCTGCTGTTCCAGCTCCGGCTGCAGTGGTATCCCGTCCTTGACATCTCCCTTGGAATGATCCTCCTCATCCTTCCACAGATGATAGGGCTCTATCCCAAGAAGCACATCAACATACGGCAGACACTGTGTGCAGAAATCCCTTGCTTCTTCCCAGGTCCATAGTGTTGACCTGAAATTGCCGTCGAAGCTCACCGTCAGTCCAAGCTCCTTGGCAATCTTCATCGACTCAAGTGTCAGCTTCGCACAGCTCTTTGAAAGGGCCGGTGTGATACCGCTCATATGAAGCCATGTGTATCCCGAAAGAAGCTTCCTAAGATCAACCTGCGAAAAGTCGTACTCAGTTATGGCACTGTGCTTTCTGTCATATGTTACCTTACTGGGGCGGATTCCATAGCCTGTCTCCAGATAATATGTACCCAGTCGGTATGTAGGAGTTTCCTCCGGAGTACTCATAATAACCGGAGAGCAGTGAACATCATTACTTCTCAGCATCCTTATTGCACTTTTCCCAAGTGAGTTGCCAGGAACAACGGAAAAGAAGGTGCTGTCAACTCCCAGATTGGCAAGTGAAAGAGCGATATTTGCTTCACTCCCTCCGTAGCTTGCCTGGAAGTTCGTTGTCACACGTATCTTCTCATAATTGGGCGGTGTCAGCCTTAGCATTATCTCTCCGATTGTAATAAATTTGTTTTCAATCTGCATAATCTTCCTCCTCTGTAATCTCCGGTTTAAATCTGACTATTACCGTCGGATGCTGATATCGTAAGCACCCTTTTCTTATTATCAAAAGCTTACTACTACTTTGTTCTTACCGGTATTCTTTGCCTCATAAAGAGCTGCATCTACTCTTGAGCATGCCTGGTCAGCAGTTTCCTCGGGTCTGACCCTGACCACACCAATACTCACCGTGACTCTGCCTGCTTTTTCAAAGCGTATCTTCTCCATGGTCTCGCGGATACGTTCCGCATGCTTAAGAACCTGCTTCTCATAAGTAGAGTTTATCAGAACCATGAATTCCTCTCCTCCCCATCTTCCGCAGAAGCAGTTGTCATCCAGATCGACCATGGTCTCCCTCATCATTCCGGAAAGTCTTATAAGTACATTATCGCCTTCCTTGTGACCATACTGATCATTTACACGCTTGAAATTGTCAAGATCCATCATTATCAGATATGTTTCTTCAACAAGAGGGTCATCCACGGACTCAATGATAAGCCGCTGGATCTCTGCCCTGTTTAAAAGACCTGTAAGTCCATCAGTGATGGCCATTCTGCTGTATCTTTTGTTTGCATCCTCAAGCTCCTCCATGGTCGTCTTGATAAATGCAGCCATTCTGCTCAAAATCGGAACCTTACCGGTAAATGCCTTGTCCGATGTGGCAAAAGAAGGTGTTTCAATGCTTTTGGCCTCTCCCTCGCGGAAGGCAGCAATCACCTGAGTCACATTGTGCTGTATCACATATTCCTTATGTCTTAAAAATTCGCTTGATGTATAAAAACCTGATGTAGGTGCCAGCTGTTGATAATACTCTGTTTCCTTACCAACGCCTTCATTTCCCCAAAATGTTCTTCTTCCGGCACAGGAAAAGACCAGAATACTATCCGGAGTAAAGCCTGACAGCGCTGTAGCTTTCTCTCTAGTGGATTCCAGAATTGTCCAGGGATCACCATAGGCAAGCCTGGCGTTCGAATCCTGACGGATATCAGATGTCATTACCAGATAGCCCTCCGGTGTGCATGCCGTAGGAGCTCTCATGATATCAATTCCCTTATCCCTGTATAGGAAGGGAAATTCAAGCGTATGATAAAAGAAGTTTTCATCATTCTGAATGTAAAGATACTTATAATACGTCTCATATGCCGGATGCCCGTTAAGCTCCTTCATTACAGGACCCTCGGCTGAGGTTACCCGCAGAAACGATCCAAGTGGCTTCCACCCACAGACATGTGTGGATGTAATATGCAGGTCTTCCCCTCCCATAAGAATAAAGACAATACTCTTTTCCCTGACGCCGCCTTCCTTCGAAAATACTATTACCCCATCATTGTTTATGTCTGCACCAAAGGCTCCTCCGCCAAATATCTGGACATCTTTTCGCACCTTAGAAAGACCTTCGCACAGGCCTGTAAGCGACATCCCTCGTATTGTAATGAGGAACTCCACACCTTTTACCCAGGGATTATCCTCCACGGCTTTGACAAGGCTTTCTGATACTTCTTCCTGGCTTTCCTCCGTCATGGGGTATTGAAGAACCTTGACTCTCGTCGACTCATATTCCGTAAAAGTACAGGTGAGCGCAAAAGAATCACCTGAAAAATCACCATTTAGAATATTTCCGTTGGATGAGCATCCTACATAATCCGCCTCCGGAAGTACTTCATCTATCCGCTTAAGAGTTTTCTCGATCTTTTCTTTATCAATTATCTCAGTATAAATATGAATGAACATTCCATAGCACGTATGAGTATCAAAGTATGTACGAAGATCTGTAAGTCCAATATCCAGTTCATTTCGATCCTTAAACGAAAACTGTATCTGCTTCATAAAATTCTCCTCTCCTCTATAAACACCGGTTAATATCTGACTTAAACCCTGTTCAAACATTTTGCCGCAAAATACTGTCCACATAATTATACATAACTACCCTTATTGTAATCAACAATTCAGGTAATTTTTGCTGACATTACAATCCGGTTGTAACTTTCTCTCAGCTATATGAGGTGCTATTATAAAAGAAAGTATTGTAGATGATATCTGATGGAGGAAAAAATGTACTATTTGATCAGGAATACCCTTGAAGAATGCAGCGCTGAGCAGTGTCACGATTCAGGATCACCCTATGTAGCCATACTTACTCCTGAGAAATGGCTGGAACAATGCGAAAACTTCGATATGGGCATTGATCTTGAAATGAACAATGACGTTATCCTAACAACCAAGGCCGAGGTAAACTATGACTCGCTTACAGGAACCTTCTGTATTCCGACACAGTCAGCCGGCACAGATACACCGGAAAGCTTTTCCTTTGCACTGGACGAGGCCGGTATAGTTTTTATTGATAAAGGAAAAAGTGCAGCCAAACTTGTTAAGCGCATCCAGAAGTACAAAAAATGGCGCAAGCCCTCTTTGGAGCGCTTCATTTACGACTTTTTGGAGCTGATAATCCACAATGATCTTCAGATAATGCAAAAATACGAACGAGAGCTGGACGGAATTGAAAAGGAGATCATGGATGATGCTGAGCAGGCTCACATAGAGCGCAACAACGAAATTCGCGGCGATATCAGGGATCTGCGCATTCACTATGAGCAGCTTCAGGACCTCGGTCAGGAGCTTGAAGAAAATGAGAACGGCTTTTTTACTGAAGAAAATATCAGGTATTTTCACATGTTTTCAAGCAGAGTCGACCGGCTTTATGATGCTGCAACGCATCTTCGCGACTACACAATCCAGCTCAACGATCTTTATCAGTCTCAGCTTGACGTCAAACAGAACCGCATAATGACAGTCCTCACAGTGGTTACCACCATCTTCATGCCGCTTACTCTGATCGTCGGCTGGTATGGAATGAACTTTAAATACATGCCCGAGCTTGACTGGAGATTCGGTTATCCTGTCATCATAATACTCAGCATTATCATCGTGGTCGGAAGCCTCACCTTCTTTAAGGTCAAAAAAATACTATAGTTGTATATTGTACTGATAAAAAACCCCCAAATCCGGGGGTTTTTATCATTTGTACTTTTCACTCAGCGCAAGCTTGCTCTGATAATTTTTCACAGCAGGGTGATCACTCTCTAAGGATACCCCATCGGGAATAAGCTTACGCGCCTCAATTACCATATCTCTTGTAAGGTCCTGCAGCTCATTTGAGACATCCTCATCACTATCCATTCCTATGGACAATATCTGCGGTACAAACCCAAGCGTGCTTGCTGTGTACCATCCTCCGTTAAACTTATTGGCATCCGCCTGCTTGTCAGTTATCCTGGTGTTTATTTTATTTGTCAGATATACAACTACCAGCTGCCTGTCAGGATCTATCATCGCCAGAGTACCCGTCCATCCCTGATGTCCAAAGGTGCCTGAGCCTGCCTGGGTTCCAAAATACCAGACTCTCTGACCATCACCCTGCCTCCACCAGCCAAGCCCCCAGTTAGCAGCATCAATTGCCTTTGGCGCAGTAAATAAGTCGATCGCATTATGAGAAAAGAATCTGTTTTCACCATAGCCGCCACTGAGCATGACATTGGCAAGCTTTGCAAGATCCGTAGCATTTGAAAAAAGTCCTGCATGCCCTGAGACGCCTCCCATACAGTAAAATGCTTTCTCATCATGGACCTCTCCCTGGATAGTCCCCGTCCTGTAGCCTTTAAAATCAAGAAGTCCGTCTCTTGTATTTCCATTCAACTCCGTTGCAGCGCAGTCATCTTTATCAAAGCCGTTCTGAAGAGGATTGTATGTGATATGCGTAAGTCCCATAGGCTCATAAAATGTTTTCTTAAGCCAGTGATCAAGATCATCCCCCGTTATTCTTTCTACTACAAGACCAAGGATCATGTAGTCGACGTCAGAATACACCGTCTTAGTGCCGGGCTCATAGTCCAAAGGTGTCTTGCATATCATATCAATTGTTGCAAGTCTTGTCTTCACATCAGGCTCATTTCCTGCAAACAGAGGATTATCAGGATAATCTTCTCCGGGTAACAGATTTTCCTTATACAGCTTTGGAGCACAGTATTTTGGATCCGCCGGGAATCCCCCCTGATGCATTAAAAGCTCACGAATTGTAAGCTCTGACTTCCATTTTTTAATCGTTTGAAGATCTGCAGGAACTCCTGGTTCTTTCTTCTCTCCCTTTGTGTCAATTGGCACCTCAATTGTCTTTTCTACAAATTCATCTCCGAGAAAATCTGTGATCTTTGCATCAAGGTCCACCTCGCCATCCGTCAAAAGCTTCTGCAGTGCATAATTCACCGAAAACATTTTTGTTACAGATGCAAGATCATACAAAGTGTCTGTTGTGACCTGCGGGCTGTCCGTACATGGAGAGCCGTCGGGAAGAAATGAATTTGTCAGCCCCCATGCATTTTCGTAAACCAGCATCCCATTTTTGATAACTGCCAGCTGTGCGCTGCTAAAGCCATTTTCAATGTCTGACTCAATGAGATCTGAGATAAGTGTAAGAGTTTCGGGATGAATCCCGACTTCATCCAAAGTCCCATCGATTACCTCAGGATAGGGAATATAAACTGTAACCGCCTCAGAAGCTTCTGATGGACTGACATTGGTAACCTGCACCGAGTTTTCGCCATTTTTAGCGCAGTCAGAAAAATCCACCATCCATAGACTACCCGGTGAAACCTCCGTGACATCAACTGCTCTTCCGTTTATGTACATATCAAAACCAGCAGTTTCGGCAGCAGTCTTAAAATACAGCTTCCCCTGTCTCTCAAAGCCGGCAAAGCTGTATATGCTGTTCATTGCCAGAGTATTATCTGTGTATCCCCTCCAGTCAGGAAAGGTAACCTTTATCAGAGAATCCGTATCTGCTGCTCCCGCTTCCTTTGGTTTTAACGTCGTCCCGCGTTCTTTTACTGTTTCCTTTTTTACTTCTTCTTCCATTCCCCCGGCCTCTGCTGATGTATCATCTGCTCCGATCTTCTCATAGATTGAATTATCCGTCGAAGTAAGCTCTGTCCGACCTTCATCCGCACTCCTTGTCGAACCACAGGATACGAGCGCAATTGCCATAAGCGTCGCCATAGTAAGCGCCGTTAACTTTTTCATATACATTCTCCTCTGAAAATACCATTATATAGCTGACTTATCTGCTGTGTTCAAAATAGTTATAAAAAGTATAGCAAACGCGCAAATATATCTCAATAACAGCAAAAAAAGTGAAGCGCCCCGGCTTCACTTTTCATTTCTTATATTCATGATCTCTGTAGTGCCTGCTGCATTTAGCATCCCAAGTTCATCATCAGACATTACTTCCATTCCGTCTGAATATCTTGACTCAACATCTCTGATTATTCTATCAAGTCTTGAATTTGACTCATACTTCTGATAATCAAACATTCTTGCTAATTTACTTTCCATAACAAACCTCCATTTGCCGTACTGTGCTATTTTCTTTACAATTATTTATACGAAGCAGCTATCATCATGGCAAAAAAAGTCATAATTTTTCTCTAAGTTTTCCCAAGGCCTCTCTGTGTCTTAACTTTGTAACGCCATAGGAAAGATGCATTTTTTCTGCAATTTCCTGAAGTGTAAGCCCTTTATAATATCGAAGGACAATTATATCCCGAAGCTCCTGTGGCAGATTCTCAAGGGCAATAGCCAATGCTTCCAGTGACTCGCTGTTTAAAACCTCATCCTCAATAGTACTTTCATTGGTAAGATCCTCAGGTATTTCAGAATGGATATGATTCGTTCTGTAAAAATCAATAACAGTGTTGCTTGTCATTGAATAAATCCAAGTTGATAAGCTTGCCTTTGAATCATCATAGGTATCAAGTTTGCTATAAATCTTAATGAATATCTCACTTGTTATGTCTTCAGCGTCTTCTATTGAATTTACATGGTTTTTTACGTAACCAAATACTTTATCTCTGTACTCTATATAAATCTCTTCTTTTGATAACATCTATCTTCCTCGTTTAAATCAATTGTGCTCAAAAATTCTACTTTAAAATTATATCGTAAACTTTCCACTTGCGAAAGATGCTTTTTTCACATATAATAGTTTGGTCGATAACTTTTATCGGGGCGTGGCTCAGTTTGGTAGAGCGCGGCGTTCGGGACGCCGAGGTCGCAGGTTCGAATCCTGTCGCCCCGACTTTTTTGTGCCCTTTTCTACCTTTTTTCCACATATTTCATATATAACATGTGGAGGCAGCGACTTCGGTGGACAAGAGGAATCGTTATCGTTTCAAAGGCACATCTTAAAAACTGTACTGGACATGGTTCAGGCCCGGAGCCTGATCCGGTAAATCCGAGAGGCGAGAGTGCTGCCCGGCTATATGAATCTCATCCTCCGGTCTGATATCAAACCAAAATAAAAGCGGCCCATCAAATACAGTTTGATGTGGCCGCCTTTTATAAAATTTTATGAGTTGCCCTTCTCAGCAAAAGGCAGTGTAATTTCCTCTCCTGCATCTTTTTTAGGTGTATCTGCCATGGCATAATCCCCATCCTCTACAGTAGGAGCAGCTGCTTCATGTATTTCCGGCTCCTTTGATTGAATGTCGGCTTGCTCTTCTTTCTCACCTTCTTCCGGTTCCTTTGGCTTTCCCACTGTATCCACCAGATCCTCCAATGTGATGGTCATCATGTCCTCACTGCTTGGATTCTCCATTTCAGAGATACGCCTTGCCTGGTTTGTGATTATCTCTTCAAAGAGATTGCGAACTTCTCTTGCATTGGCAAAGTTTTCGATATTTTCCATCTTTCTGGCTGTTATCATTGCCCTTATCTGATGCTTTACATCCTCGTCAACTTTGTAGTCGTACTTTTTACAGTTCAGATCAAATATAGCCTCGAGTTCATCTATATCATAGTCAGGGAACTCTATGTACTTATTAAACCTTGACTTAAGACCGGGGTTACTTTCTATGAACTTTTTCATTGGCTGAGTATAACCGGCAACTATGACAACAAAGTCATCCCTGTTGTCTTCCATAGCCTTCAGAATGGTATCTATTGCCTCCTGGCCGAATGCGTCATCCTTCTGTGCAAGTGCATAGGCCTCGTCAATGAAAAGAACTCCGCCTTTGGCTTTGGTGATCTGCTCCTGAGTTTTAATAGCAGTCTGACCCACATATCCGGCAACAAGCCCTGAGCGGTCAACCTCTACAAGCTGACCTTTTGATAAGACTCCAATCTGCTTGTAGATCTGAGCTATTATCCTTGCAACAGTGGTCTTACCTGTTCCGGGATTGCCTGTAAATACAAGATGGAGCGATACCGGAACAGACTTAAGTCCCTGATCCTGTCTGGCCTTCTGTACCTTGACAAAGGCGGTAAGCTCCTTGACATCTTCCTTTATGGTCTTGAGCCCTATAAGCTTATCGAGGGCCTCCATTGGATCTTCCTCCGGCTCCTTTGGTTTCTCCGGCTCCGGCTTTTTCAGATTATTATCTGCTGCAAAAAGAGCCTTGGCTTCACGCAGTGCGTTATGTGCATCCCTCACAGCATTTTTTTGCTCAGTGCCTTGTGCCTTGGCAGCGCCTGATTCCTGCTCATTGAAAGCCCCTGTCCCCTGACCTGTTCTGTTTCCTGATGAAGCTTTACCTGAAGGCATGGAGAAAAAGTCCCCATATAACCCGCCAAGCAGATTTCTCTCTGAATTGGTTATCTTTTGAAGTGTCTCAAGTTCTTTGTCCAGTCCCATAATAGAGTTCTCCATTTTATTACTTTCGTATTAGTAACTATTAAGTGCAATAGCCATTACTATTCTAAATGATTTTTATAACAAAAGAAAGCGGCATTCCCAAAATGAGAATGCCGCAGAAAAAAACTTTTATGCTATTATCAGTCGTTCAGGAACCATCCGCCTCTTGTCATGAAGGTTCTGTTAGTTACAAGGCTGTCCACACTCTGTCCGATAATAGCTGACGCCTTATCCTTGTAAGCCTGAGCATTACCTGTTCCAAGGTTCTTGTAGAAGTCATAGGACATCTTCTTGCTTCCGTCAAGGTTCTTAAGTCCCTGTGCAATGTGGCTCTCCATCTCATGTGCATCATCAGTCTCCCTGAAGAGAATGAAAGCACAGATGTACGGATTGTTTTCAGCCATCGTATATGCATAAGTTATAGAAGCTGCCTGAGCATCTTCACCAAAGCTTGAGGTGTATCCAATCTCAGTAAGTGCGATAGGCCTTACACCACCACCCGGAGCAAGGAATGATGCCTGACACATGTAATCGGTAAGCAGATAAATGTTCTCCATTGTAATATAAGGAGTTGTAAGAGACTGGCTTACATATTCTCTCTGCTGCTTCCAGGCATATGGATCAAACAGCGGTGCATTGTATGGATGGAATGAAAGCGCCCAGTTGATGTTACCCTCACGGTTGATGTAGTAATTGAATCTGTCGAGGTACTGCTTTGATAAAAAACATCCCGGATTTGACTTTCTGTTCCACTCCTGGTCAAAAGATGTATAAATCCTTGCATTTCCATTTACAGCCTTGATCTCATTGTAGAAAATTCTGAAGGCCTTCACATACTCGCTTACATTGAGCTCAAGGTTTGTTGAGTTCATGTAGTACCACTCAGTTCTTGCATTGACCTCATTACCGATAACCCAGTTGTCAACAACTCCGTTGGCACCTGAATATCTCTGGGCAAGGAATGATGCAATTGCCTTGAGGTGCTGCGTTCCGCCATCCTCTTTTGTATTCATTGCATATCCGGGACACTTGTGAGAATCCCTGGACTGTGGATGAATAAGATCTGCTCCTGCCTCTGTCTTATTGTTAAGGATTGTCATTGTGAGCTGGAAATTATTGATCCTGCACCAGTTTACAAATCCGTCGTACTGAGCAAGTGCTGCAGTATTAAACTGATATGACTTTCCGTTGTAGGAAAACTCGGTAGTTGGCTGAGCAGGGTTCGATGATGGTCCTACAATATCACCCATATAAAGGTTGTAAACCATCTGGGCAACTCCAAGATCCTTGAAGGTTGCCGCATCTGCATCATTGGGAAGGATTCCCTTCATACCGTGGTCATTTCTTCCTGCTGTCTTTGTTGCTATTGCCTCCGGATTAGTGATGTAATGCTCATCACTTACCTGGTTCATTGAACCGCCGCTCTTAACTGCAACCAGAAACTTCTTACTAAGATTCGATCCCTCGCCGTAATATCCAAGCGGGAATGTGAATGTGGCGCTGGCGCCGACCGGAGCCTGTGCAACTATATTTCCTGTTGTTCCGTCCTGATAAACCTCATCAGCATAAAGATAATACTGTCCGTCATCTGATCCCGGTACAGAGCTTGCTGAAACGTTCACAACAACATTGTTGCCCTGAATCTGACAGGAATTAATACTGACAACTCTTCCTGCTGCCTCAACTACAGTTCCTCTGTTTTCAGGGATGATACCCGCACTCTTCCCGGCAGCAGCTATGGTCAGTGCAGCCATAACCCCTGCAAAAATTCTTCTGCTTAAACTTACTTTCTTCACTACTAACCTCCACCCTTTTCACTCATGCATTAACAACAGCATCAGTGAAATTATTCAGTGCCTCCATATCCTTTGAGTGGAGAGCACTCTTTATTGTTAACATATCCTCCAGGACCTGTACGTTCTTAAGAAGTGACAGCTTCTCACGCATAAGCTTTCCTGAAGCCGGAGCCCATGTTCCATTCTGTGCAAGAGCAAATACCCTGTTCTGAACGCCAAGAGCTACCATATCATTCAGGAAGCCTTCAACCGGTGGATAAATTCCGTTGTTGTAGGTTGGACACATTACTACTATCCTTCTCACTCTCCAGACTTCACTGATAAGATAGGACACATCACTTCCGGATGCATCATATACCCTTACGTCACTTACTCCCTTATCCCTCAGGGAAGATGCCACTGCGTATGCAGCACTTGCCGTATGACCATAGAGACTACCGTATATAACTATAACACCATCTGACTCTGCTGTATAGGTGCTCCATTTATTATATTTGTCGAGAAAAACTCCTATATCCTTTCTCCAGACAGGTCCGTGAAGCGGAAGAATCATTGCAATATCGAGGCCTGCTGCCTTTTTGAGCACCGCCTGAACCTGTGGACCGTATTTTCCGACTATGTTTGAGTAATACCTCCTTGCAGAGTCCATGAAGTCCTTCTCAAAATCATATTCATCGGCAAAAAGACCTCCGTCCAGTGCTCCAAAAGTACCGAAGGCATCTGCCGAGAAGAGGGCCTTTGATGTCATATCATAGGCTAGCAGAACTTCAGGCCAGTGCACCATTGGCGCTGCCACGAAGCGGAAGGTATGCTTTCCGGTAGACAGCTCATCCCCCTCTTTAACCTCCAGCTTTTTATATTCTGCTGACTCAGGGAAAAACTGTCCCATAAATGTAAATGTCTGCTTTCCGCCAACTACTGTCACATCCGGGAAAAGAGCTGTCACCTTATCAATCAGACTGCAGTGGTCCGGCTCCATGTGAAGTACTATGAGATAATCAAGCTTTCTTCCCGCAAGAACCTCCTTTAAATTCTCAAGATACTGGTCTGCGACGGAAATATCTGCCGTATCAAATACTGCTGTCTTGTCATCATCGATAAAATAGCTGTTATAAGATACTCCCTCCGGAATCGGGAAAATATTCTCAAAGCGTTCAAGACGCTTGTCGCTTCCCCCGATCCAGAAAATATCATCGGTAACCTTTTTAAATCCTCTCATGAAAACTCTCCTCTCTTATTATTTTTTGAACTCCATAATGGTCTTTTCCACAATCCTTATATCTATCGGCTTTGTCACATGTGCATTCATACCGGCATCAAAAGCCTGCTGCACATCATCCGCATATGCATTGGCAGTCATGGCAATGATCGGAATCTTCTGCGACCAGTCCGTACCAAGGGCTCTGATAGCTGCTGCCGCCTCATATCCGTTCATTACAGGCATCTGAATATCCATGAGTATCATGTCATAGTCACCCTCATTTGCTGCCTTGAACATATCGACGACCTCCTGACCGTTTACAGCCCTTGTAACCGTTGCACCTTCCATATTCATAAGCTCTGTCAGAATGTCAGCGTTGATATCATTATCCTCTGCAGCAAGGAACTTCATTCCCTTTATTGGTGTCTTTTCTTCCTCCTGCTGATCCTTGCCGGCTCTGATCGAGAGATCCTCAAGAAGCTGTTTGAAGGTTGATATAAAGAAAGGCTTCTGCATAAGATCGTTGGTACCGGCAGCTCTCACTTCGTCCTCTATTCCACCAAAGTCATATGCCATCACGATGATAAGGACATTGTTTCGCATATTCCTTGATCTGATCAGCCTGACAACCTCTGCTGCCTTCCGGTCGCCGACCATTTCGTCCACCAGGATGATGTCGATGCTCTTACCCTTTTCTTCACACTCATCAATTATGCTCAGTGCCTCTGAATCAGTCTTAGCCCTTATAACCTCAAGATTCTCATTTGCAAGTGAATTGTATATCTTATCAGTCTCATCCTGATAGGAGTCAATATAGAGCAGCCTCTCAATACCATGAGCCTTCCAGAAATCAAACTGTGTAGTCTCAACAACCTTAAGGCGAAGATTCACTATGAAAGTACTTCCCTCGCCCTCCTTGGTTTCTACTCTTATGGTTCCTCCCATAAGCTCAACGAGACTCTTTGTTATTGCCATTCCAAGGCCTGTACCCTGAATGGTCTTGGTTGCCCCCTTCTCCTCTCTTGAGAAGGCATCAAATATCTTATCCTTGTACTCTGGCTTCATGCCGATACCATTGTCACTTATGGTAAAGGTCACATTGTTGAAGCCTTCGGAAGAAGACCTTGACTCTTTTATCGTAAACTCGATTCTGCCGCCCTCAGGAGTATACTTCACGGCGTTGCCGAGGATATTCATAAGAATCTCATTGATCCTCTTCTTGTCACCCATGAACATGTCATGCTCCATGTCCTCAAGCTTTACGACATACTCCTGATTCTTGGACTTGGCCTGGAAGCTTATAACAGAGTTTATTTCCTCAAGAAGAAGACCTATTGCCATCTCCTTGATATCAAGTGTGGTCTTGCCGCTTTCAATCTTACTCATGTCCAGAACATCATTGAGCAGAGAAAGAAGATTCGAAGAAGCAAGTGATATTTTGTGGGTATATTCCTTTACCTTTTCAGGTTCATCCGCATGCTTGTCTATCAGAAGATTAAAGCCCGTAATCGCATTCATAGGTGTGCGGAAATCGTGGGACATATTTGCCAGAAAGCTTGTCTTTGCTTTGTTGGCTGTCTCTGCCGCATTCAATGCCTCCTGCAGCTGATGGTTTCTTCTGATTTCCTGTGTACGGTCATAAAGAGCTATGGCAATCCGCTTTCCACCGTCATCTATTGTACAGACAATGACTCCCCGGTAATACAGATGTTCATTCGTGCGCTTGTTCTCCATCTTAATCTCGTCAAGCGCAACCTCACCACCATTCTCCATGATGTAGAATATGGCATCATCAAGCCGGTTTTCATCATTGTCCCTCTGGGCTTTGGCAATATCCCTGATATCAGCCTTAAGGTCTTCCATGGGCAGACCCAAAACTGCCTCCGCATTTGCTGTAAGGAACACCGGTGAGTAGCTGCCTTCATTTATAACTGCAAGAATATCATTGTTCTTCTCTACGACAAAATCAAAGAGCCACTCCCTGTAATGGATATCATTTTCCTTGATCATGAGCTTTTCCTGGTTCATCCGCTCAATCTCGTTCACCATCTCATTCAATGTATCCGCCATTTCTTTTACGGATTCTGACAGTTGCCCGATCTCATCCTCACTCAGATCGTTGTTCTGTACATTAAAGTGCCCGCTCTTTATTTCATTTGCCATGTAATTTATCTTGCTAAGCCTTCCGCTCATACTTCGTGCAAATTTGTTGCTTAGTATGAGTGCAATAACAGATATGACTCCTGCTATTATTACAACAGACCCAAGGATCCTGTACACATCTGCTACTATCTTGTCCCTGTCCACATAATAGTAGAGTCTCCATCCATTGTTGATATAGTCTGCAGCAGCTATAAAATAAGGTGCCTGTTCAACAAAGCCCTCAACACCTGCTACCCTGATGTGCTCGACTATCGTATCATCAAGGGCCTTATTTTCAATTATTTGGTGCTCAATAACATTCCCATTATAATCCAATATGACAAGACCGTTGTTGAGATAACTGCTCTTATTTACCACAGAAAAGAAGCTTTCCTTATCAACCTGAAGGACTACCATACCTATGCGCTTTGATGAGGTAGCCTGGTCAAGTATAGCTTTTATGACATAGACTCCCCCTTCGCCATCTACCATCCAATTGACTTCATATTCGTCACAGGAAAAAGCATACCATTCCTTTTCCAGATCTGTGGAAGGCCTTTTAAAAAAGTCCCCGTAGCTGTCTTCACTGACAAGATCCGAATAAATGGTTATTGACCTGATATTGGGGTCAGTGCCAAGATAATACCAGATCATTGGTTCGATTTCATCCTTTAATACTTCTCTGAATGTGTCCGGATCCTCTTTAGCTTTCTCCAATGCCTTTTTTAATGGCGCCTCATAGGAAAAGAAGGTTACGACATCAGTCTCCCTCTCAACATTGTTTTCTATTCCGTTGGAAATAACCTCAGCATTACCAATCATGGTTATCCTGGTCTGCTCAATAAGATTATTCCTTGAAACAACATAGGCATAAGCGCCAAGTATGATAATTGGAACAACAATCAGAACTGCAAAGGTTTTTGTCAAATTGCTCTTGATGCTTTTTCCACGCTTGGCTTTTATGGACCTGTTCATAGGCATACTCCTGTCATTAATGTGCAAAAGACAGGCCCGCTTCCGGAGAAAAACTCCTGGTCCGGACCTGTCACATAACAGAAAATCGCATAAGAAATCCGTATCTGCAAAGGGCAGATTTCTGAACGATTTCCTATAATCGTTCGGAAAGTTACCTTATCTGATCATTACCTTCTTTATCTCACCTACATACATGATGTGGTAATCATCATCCTTATAAACATCATCGATGATATCCAAATCGATGAATCCCTGTTTTTCAAACTCCTGCCTGTAAAGCACCTTGCAGGTTATTATGTTATCGGCCTCTTCAATGTATGGTATACCTTCATCGTATCCCACATTTAACCTGGCATTTGCTATTTTATCCTCATCTCTTCCGGAAACAGCACCCAGGTATTTCAGTGCTCCTCTGAACTTATCTGAATTATTAAAGAAACTTAAGGAAAACTCGTCAGATGAATCAAGAAATTCTCTGGTATATCTGCTGCCTCTGACGAAAATAAAAACTACCCTCCTGTTCCAAAGATAGCCCACTCCTCCCCACGAAGCTGTCATGGTGTTGGCCTTGCTTTCATTAGCTGCTGTAATCAGCATGCTTTTCCCACTGAAATTAAAGGCACCCTCATCAAGCTGGGCAGGATCAATTGGCTGAAAAACGCGCATATTTCCTCCGTTTCCTCCGTCCTTCAGATATCAGAAGTCCCTGATCTTGTCATCCTCTGTAAGGCCGGTATTTACAATTTTAGTTATCGTTACATCGTAGCTGTATTCGTCACTTACTTTTATAGTAACACGGTCTCCCACTCTATGTCCAAGCAATTGTTTCCCAAGAGGAGATTCTATGCTGATAAGACCTTTAAGCGAATTTTTCCGCATTGTTGTCACAATCTTGTAGGTCTCTTCGCTTCCGTCCTCTTCAATCCTGAAGGTGACAGTCTTGTTCATCCCGACCTCATCCTCCTGCGCTTTGTCATCGATTATTCGCGCGGTCTTTATCATTCTTTCAAGGAATCTTATACGACTCTCGTTCTGATTCTTTGCCTTTTTTGCTGCGTAGTACTCAAAGTTTTCCGACAGATCCCCGTGTGCCCTTGCCTCCTTTACATGCTCAAGGAGCTCTTTTCTGACCACAACCTTCCTGTGTTCGATCTCCTTTTCCATGTCCTCAATATCCTTTTTAGTAAGTTCGTTGTTCATCTCTTCCCCCGGATTTAGTTTAAATAAAAGAGGGTAAAGCCTGCAGGCTCTACCCCCTCTATAATTCTCTCTTTTAGTATCAAGCCTTTCCAACTGATCCGAAAAGCTCCATCTTCTCCTTAACTGTAGCCTTAATAGCCTCAGCGCCGGGTGCAAGAAGCTTACGTGGGTCAAATCCCTTGCCTTCAAGATCCTTGCCTGCTTCGATATATTTTCTTGTTGCATCAGCAAATGAAAGCTGGCACTCTGTATTAACATTGATCTTGGATACGCCAAGTGTGATAGCCTTTTTGATCATGTCTGCAGGAATTCCTGTGCCGCCATGAAGAACAAGAGGCATTACACCTGTCTTCTGCTGGATTGCATCAAGAACATCAAAACGAAGTCCCGGCCATCCCTCAGGATATTTGCCATGGATATTGCCGATACCGGCTGCAAGCATGTCTACGCCGAGATCTGCAATTCTCTTGCACTCATCGGGATCAGCACACTCGCCCATTCCAACGACTCCGTCTTCCTCGCCGCCGATTGAGCCAACCTCTGCCTCGATTGAAATACCGAGCTGATGTGATACATTAACAAGCTCTGAAGTCTTGGCAACGTTCTCCTCGATATCATAATGTGAGCCATCAAACATGATTGATGTGAAACCAGCCTTGATGCACTTATAACATCCATCATATGTGCCATGATCGAGATGAAGTGCTACAGGAACAGTGATTCCAAGGCTCTCATCCATAGCCTTAACCATAGCTGCAACTGTTCCAAAACCTGTCATGTACTTGCCTGCGCCCTCAGAAACACCGAGGATAACAGGGGACTTAAGCTCTTCTGCTGTAAGAAGAATAGACTTTGTCCACTCAAGGTTGTTGATGTTGAACTGACCAACTGCATAGTGGCCTTCTTTTGCTTTTACAAGCATGTCTTTTGCGGATACTAACATTTGTTTTTCTCCCCTTTTCGTAGATAATTGATGTTAATTAAAACCATTATATACTTGTTGCGCCGTTTAATCAAACTTAAAGAAGTTATCTGACCAGAATTCTTCATCCGTAACTGCCCCAAAGCTGTCAAACCTGAGTACATATCCGGTATTTCTGGACATTGTAAGGCTCAATATACCATTCTTTACCGTCTTATGGGTGTTCGAGGTTGAAAATCCGCTTCCGTCCGATACAAGAAGCTGCGAAAAGCTTGCATCCCTTGGAATACCCATGGGCCAGACCTCAATGTCCCTTGTCACCTCAAAGCTGTTGTTATTAATAGCAACAACAACCGCAGCTGTTCTGTTAAATCTGCCGTAAACCAGAATGTTGTTCTCTGCATACAGTTCTCGTATTGAACCGGTCTTAAGCTCAGGGCAGCTTTTGTGTATCTTGATCATCTCCCGGTGAAAATCCACCATCTGCCGGTCTTCTTTTCCCCATGGATAGGTACGCCTGTTGTCCGGATCTGTAAAGCCGCACACTCCTGCCTCATCCCCGTAATAAATCGTAGGAGCACCCGGCCATGTCATCTGAATAATGACAGCCTGCCTCATCTGAAACTTTTTGATCCCGGTGTTGGCTGAGGTGGACATCATCGTACTTGAGCGTCCCACCTTCTGGCTGGTACGGGTAAGGAATCTTGAGTGGTCATGGTTAGAGAGCTCATTCATCGCTGTATAGAGCGACGACATCGTAAAGTTCTCTCCCCCGACATACTTCATTGTGTCAAAAAACTCTCTTGCATTCCCAACCTTAATAGGCTTAAACTCATCGCTGTGTTTATCCATTCCGGTTAAAAACCAGGTGAGTGGTTCCATGAAAGCATCATAATTCATGACCGTATCCCACTCATCTCCCATCAGCCAGTCCTTCGCGCTGCCATAGTGCTCAGCAAGGATTATTGCCTCAGGGTTTGCCATCTTGACTTCCTCTCTGAACCGCTTCCAGAATTTGTGATTGTACTGTGGTGAATGTCCGAGATCCGCGGCTACATCCAGCCTCCAGCCATCTGCATTATAGGGTTCCGACACCCATTTTTTTCCTATGCCGATGATGTAGTCCTCAAGCTCCTTTGATCCCTCGTAATTAAGCTTAGGAAGCGTATCAAATCCCCACCATCCGTCATAGCTTTTATTGTATGGCCAGTTGTCCTGTGAAAAAGAAAAATAGTTCCTGTAAGGGCTGCTGCCGGAAACATATGCTCCCTTTGGATAACCAGGAGCATCCTCATATATTCTCTCTTTGTCAATCCACTTGTTAAAGGACCCGCAATGATTGAAAACTCCGTCAAGGATGACCTTTATATTTCTTTTGTGTGCCTCCTCTACAACCCTGGCAAAGAGTGCATCGCTTGCCTCAAGATTCTCTTTCTGAGTGACTCTGTCAATGTACTTGCTTGCCTTCTTGTTGTCTTTCTCATATTGGGGCAGAACATCTCCCTTGTCAGTGACAATCTTCCCAAAATGAGGGTCAATATGATCATAATCCTGAATATCATATTTGTGTGAAGAAGGGGAGACAAAAATTGGATTAAAATAGATAGCTTCGATACCAAGATCCTCAAGATAATCGAGCTTGTCCAATACTCCCTGCAGATCACCCCCGTAGAACTCACAAAAATCCGATGTCGGATCAGGATATTGCTCCCAGTCCTCAACTCTTTTGCAGGGCCTGTCGTTGTACGAATACTCGCTCGTCATTGGGTCATTGGTCCTGTCCCCGTTAAAAAATCTGTCCACAAAAATCTGGTACATCACGGCACCCTTGGCCCATGATGGAGTAGAAAAGCCAGGAATAACCATAAATTCCATGCTCTGCCTCAGGTCATTCACAGCACCTCTCTTGTCAAAGTACCAAAAGCTTCCGTCGTTCCCCTTTATCTCAAAGTGGTATCTGAAAGGGTCCCTTCCAATATTTACCGATATATCATAATAATCAAATCCGTTGTCCGTCTCGGACAGTTCCATCTTCCTTTGCTCAGACCCATATACCAGCTTTATTTCGCAGGCTTCCGACTGTGCACATCTGAATCTGAAGTCGGTAATTCGTCCGATATCAGGTTCCGATGGTCTTAGGTAATCCAGAGTCATGTCGTGAAAGAATGCAGCTTGGTTCATGTTTTTTCCTTTGAATTGTCTTTATGATTGCCCATTAAGCAAAAAAGACAGCACAGTGCTGTCTTTTTAGAGAAGGTATTTCTTTCTTATGGGGTATAGCAAAAAACTATATAATGTATTGGGGGTTACGCATATTATACTAGCATCCCCTCAAACCCACGTAAAGACCAATACTTCACAAATATGTCAAAAACAGCTGTTGTTTTTTGTATATATTGCACAATTATATTTCTATCTCAAGATTCATGCCGGGTTCATGACCCTCAAAGAGCTTCTCAAACTCTTCTCTGCCGATCTTTTCCTTCTCTACGAGCAGCGCTGCACTCTTGTGAAGCACATCCTCGTACTGAAGGATTATCTCCGTGGCCTTTTTGTAGCACCTGTCTATGATAGATTTTACTTCCTTGTCGATCTCACCTGCCACCAGCTCTGAGTGCTTCTTGGTATGGGAGATGTCATAGCCAATAAAAACATCCTCCTCATTGTCATCGTAATTAACAACACCGATGCTGTCTGACATCCCGTATTTTGTCACCATACTTCTTGCTTCCTGTGTAGCCTTCCTTATGTCACTTGAAGCGCCGGTGGTGATATCGCCGAATACTATCTCCTCTGCAATCCTTCCCCCGAGGGATACCATGATATCCTGAAGCATCCTGCGCTTTGTCATGAACATGTCATCGTTTTCAGGAAGTGGCATAGTGTATCCTGCTGCCCCCAGTCCTGTAGGTATGATGGAGATTGTATGAACAGGTCCCACATCCGGAAGTACATGGAATAAAATCGCATGGCCCGTCTCATGATAGGCAGTGATCTTCTTCTCCTTGTCGGAGATTATCCTGCTGTGCTTTTCTGTTCCTATTCCGACCTGGATAAATGCCCTGTTAATGTCGTCCTGCTTGATAAACTGTCTGTTGTCAACAGCTGCATTTATAGCAGACTCGTTAAGGAGGTTCTCAAGATCCGCTCCGGTAAAGCCTGCGGTAGTCTGAGCTACCTGCCTGATATTGACATCCTCTGCAAGGGGCTTGTTGCGGGCATGAACCTTCAGTATCTCTTCACGTCCTCCGACATCCGGTCTTGATACAGTAATCTTTCTGTCAAATCTTCCCGGACGAAGTATGGCAGGATCAAGAATATCTACTCTGTTGGTCGCCGCCATTACAATTATGCCTTCATTGACACCAAAGCCGTCCATCTCTACAAGCATCTGGTTGAGGGTCTGTTCTCTCTCATCATGTCCGCCGCCCATACCGGTTCCACGCCGTCTGGCCACTGCATCTATCTCATCTATAAAGACTATGCATGGTGAGTTCTTCTTTGCCTCGGCAAAGAGATCCCTGACTCTTGAAGCACCGACACCGACAAACATCTCTACAAAGTCTGATCCCGATATTGAGAAAAACGGAACCTTTGCTTCCCCGGCGACCGCTCTGGCAAGAAGGGTCTTACCAGTTCCCGGTGCTCCCTCGAGAAGCACTCCTTTGGGTATTCTGGCGCCTACCTTTGTAAACTTTTCCGGGTCCTTAAGAAACTCAATGATTTCCGCAAGCTGCTCCTTTTCCTCCTTAAGTCCTGCCACATCACCAAGGGTTATCTTGTTGTCCTCCCCGGTTGACATCCTGGCTCTGCTCTTTCCGAAGTTCATCATCCTGCTGTTGCCGGAATTGGCATTCTGGGCATTAGAAAAGAGCGAAAAGACAAACACCATCACTATCACTCCGACTATGATAGGAATTATCCCGCTAATAAGGATATTTTCTGCAGGTATGTCCCTTACCTCTGCGTTTATTCCATTGTCAGCAAGCAGTGTCTCAATGGATGTCACGTCAGTTGAGTAGAAAACCACATCGTCACTGTTGTCGTTAAAGCTCACCCTTACAGATCCCGTAGGAGTCTCAGCATTTGGCATTATCACTGCAAACCTGACTCTTCCCCTGGAAACATCGCTCTCAAGGTTACTCCTTGAGTAGCTCGTACCACCTTTCTCTGTGAAGCCTCTTCCATACTCAAGGATGACCACTGCAATCAATAGAATGATCACAAAAATAAAAATCGAATTAAAATTCTTTGAGCGGTTCAATTTTATTTCTTTCCCCTTTCAACAATACCAGCATTCTGTTTAACTAAACTCTACAACCCCTATAAACGGAAGATTTCTGTAGCGCTGGTCATAATCAAGACCATAGCCTACCACAAACTCATCAGGGATCTCAAAGCCAACATAGTCCACCTTTACATCAGTAACCCTTCTCTCAGGTTTATCCAAAAGAGTACATATCCTGATACTTGATGGTCCCCTGTCATAAAGCATCTTGCCAAGATAGGCCAGTGTCCTTCCGGAATCAACAATATCCTCTACTATTATGACATCTCTGTCTTTTAACGGTTCATCCAGATCCTTCACGATCTTAACAACACCGCTTGATTTGGTTGCACTTCCATAGCTCGAAGCAGACATAAAGTCCATTGTAACCGGAACTGTGATCCTCTTTGCCAGCTCGCACATGAAGAATACAGCTCCCTTCAGGATGCAGACAAGATGCACCGACTTTCCTGCATAATCCCTGCTGATCATCACTCCAAGCTCTTTGATTCTTTTGTCCACTTCCTCTTCAGACAATAACCTGCGTACACTCTCAGCCATTATAATTACCTCCGTATTACCGTTTTATTTTTACAGTTAAAATATTCCTGGTGTTTTCACTGATCTTGTATGCGGCGCTGATTCGATACCCCGGAATCCAGAGTATCTCACTGCCATCTGCAAGCAAATACATTTCATCCCGCCTTGAATTCGGAATCTTTGAATCTGTCATGAATTTCGACAGCTTTTTTCTGACAAGGGCACCGTTTTGTTCAATTGTTATAAAATCTCCGGCCCTTCTGACTCTTAATACAACTTCTTGTATTCTATCATAATCAAACCATTTAGTATATGTATCCTCAGGCACTTCCTTTTTGCCATCATATTGCAAAACAGTCAATTTTACCGTGCCGAGATGCTCAATACGGATTTCCGTTTCCTCACCCGGCACGATTTTCGGAGCAATTACCTCTGATATATGTTTACTGCGCTCTCTCTTTCCAATAAAGAGGTTTTCATAGCTTCTTATAGCCACAAGATTCTGCGGAAGATCGGCGAAGGCCTCTCCATCCGTACTTTGGATCAGAGACAGAACTGCATCTACATGGGCAAAAGATATATCCTTCCTCGCAGGGACAAGCTCCTCAAAGCAACGAAGTATCAGGTTTTCCCTCACAACCTCGGGCTCTCTTAAAATATCCTCTGTCTTAATGGATAATCCTTCATCAGTCTTAACGACAATATTGTCATATACTTCCCCGGAAAGCTGTCTGATAAACGCATCAGCCCTTTCAAAGGATGCTGCCGCCCTTGACAGATTAGCAACAGCTCTTTTGTTTACATCTCTTTCAAGCTCCGGCAGGATCAGATTCCTTACCACATTCCTGGTATGATCATTCTCAAGGTTAGTGGCATCTGTACAAAAGGAGATATCTCTTTTTCTTAAGTACTCCTCAATCTCAGTGCGGCTTACGCAAAGAAGGGGACGAATGATATTGCCTCTCACAGGTCTAATCGCACCCGCGCCCCTGACACCTGACCCTCTTGAGAGATTCATGATGAGAGTCTCCGCCACATCATTCTGATGATGGGCAACGGCAATCCTGCTTTCCTTAACCTGCCCAGCCACTTCTTCAAAGGCCTTGTAACGAGCCAGCCTTCCAGCTTCCTCTTCTGTAAGCCCTCTTTCTTTCGCCATTTTTGGTACATCGATCAGAAAGCTCTTTACGGCAATGCCTCTGCTTCCACAGAAATCTATGGCAAAAGCCTCATCATCCTTTGCTTCTTTCCTGATGCAGTGGTTTACATGGACAGCCATCAGTTTTATCTTCAAAAGACCTTTAAGATCATTCAGCACGTTTAATAGTGCTGTTGAATCCGCACCACCGGAAAAACCCACAATGACAGTTGCTCTTTCGACTACCATGTCATTTTTTCTTATATAATTCAGAACCTTTCCTGTAAACTTATCCATTCCCTATACCGACAGATCAGACATAGTAATGTAAAAAGCGCAGACCCATACGAAGCTCGTATCGTTGTCTGCGCTATAAGAATCCAACCAGTTAATTATCCGTATTTCTGAAGATGATCTCTCCCGGATAGACGAGCCCCAGCTTTTCCTTGGCAGTGTCCTCAATATACTTACGCGTCTGAGTATATCTCTCAAACTCTGCAATCTCGTCGCTTCTCTTTACCTCATATTCTATCTGCTCCTGTAATGCAGCCTCTCTGTCATGATATTCTCTGGCCTTGCCCAAAAGTCCGAATCCTTTTATTGACACAACCGTCACAAGGATGAGAACAACAACGCTGGCCATGATAATACCTGCTCTGTTTTGAGAGCGACGCCGTTGATAACGAGCTCTAGTAGCCATAAATTACCCCACCATATAAATAGATTTTCTCACAACACTCCTATAATTATTGTAATACAGTTTTTTTTGCGCTGTCAAATATATCTGTACAGACTGTCAGCTTCTTCCTTGTGAACAGTCTCCTTAATGTCAAGAACCTCCACATCAACCAGCTTGTTTCCAAAACTGATACTTATTTTGTCCCCAACCTTTACATCTGCAGATGCCTTGGCTGGCCGACCGTTGATCTGGACCCTTCCTGCATCGCAGGCCTCATTTGCTACAGTCCTTCTCTTAATCAGTCTCGTCACCTTAAGATATTTATCAAGTCTCATTGTTCCACTCCTCTATAAACGCTTGTTTATATATGACTTATTTTGGCCGTCAGCTGATACCGTAAGCATCCGTGTACGCGCTCTGAGTGTATCAGCTTCCTTATTCTGACGAAGATGCTAAAGCTGCTGCATCCAAAATCTGTTTTAATAAATCCTGCTCCTCCTCAGAACTTGCTGATGCTCCGGAGAGGCTCTCAAGTAATGAAGAAATCTCTTCGTCAGTCAATGACAGGTCCTCAGACGCCTCCTCGGAAATGCTCTCAGTCGAGGCTTCCTGAAGCGTTTCCAGAATCTGTAAAAGCTCTTTTTCAGTAAACATTAACTCCCCTGTCTCCTCATCAAAAAGACTCTCGGGAGATATTCCGTACGCACTCTCAAGAAGCAGCACCAGTTCGGTTTCTGAAAGCCCTGATGAGTTCTCTGTAATATCCTTTGTAATCAGATCGTCTGAATACAAAAGCTCCGGGAAAGTATATGTCTCATCCGTCTCTTCGGTATCTATGCTTATACGGTAGCTCTTGGTCTCATATCCGTCTCTTTTTAGAATTACCTCATGAATCCCGGATATCTTTGAGACACTTACCGGAACTATTCCGATGTATGCCCCGTCAAAATAAAGCTCTGCATCCTCCGGACTGTCAAAATAAATCCTGCAGTCTTCTATTATCCTGTTTCTCTTATATGAAGAGGCACTAGTCGAGCTCTTTTTTTTCGAAGAAGATGATGAAGATGCAGCTGAAGTTGTATCTTCAAAGGAAGCCGAAGTAGAAGTATATTCCGAGCTCCCGGTGGGGATATATGTAATATCCAGAGAAATACCTGATGTTGACATGGAGGATTCTGAGCTGTCTTCCAGGGGCTCAAGTTCAATATTTATCACTGAACTTGGCGATCCGATCTTTAAGTATTTGTCCTGGGTAACATAGCCGTCTGCCATTACCTTCAGGTTGTGATACCCGTATCTGAAGGACTGCTGGATTGATGAAAGAACTCTCTCACCATCCACGAATACCTCAGCATATTCAGGTATGATCTGAAATGTAACGATTCCTTCACTTGGCTTCTCAACCTTAATATTGCTTGTATCTATTACCGTTTCTTCATTGCGGCTTATATTGATCTCTGACTGGTAATTAGCGCCGTTTCCAAGAATCTGAAGGTTGTATTCACCCTCCGGCGCACTTAGAAGCATGTTTGGAGATATCTTGTGGATCACCTCATTATCAAGCTCAAGCCAGGCCCCTACCAGTGACTGATCATCAACCATATCCGATGAAAGACTTACATATCCGTGTCCGCCTGTCACTACAACGCTGTATATCTCTTTACCGATCCCGCTCACAGTAACACTGTCTGTTGCCAGTATATCCTCAGCAAGCGCCAGCTCTCCATCCGCCATGACAAGAGTCCTGTCATCAATCCTGTAGGTCTCATCCTTGACTCTGGCTGACCCGTCTCCCCTCACAAGATCATGCTCTCTTGTGCTTTCAATAGTCCAGGCATTACCTGATACATTGAGTGTCGTGATATGCTTTGAGCTCTTTAAAAAAGTAACATCAACAATCTGACCGGGCTCAAGGAGTGAAGCAGAGAGCACCGTCCCCCTGACATCATACATCATGCTGGTGTTGTCATAATTTAATGTGTAGGTCTTTCCGGTGTTGTGATTTCTAAGTCTCAGCAGCTTATTTTCAATATCAACTGACCTTATGGCCGCCGTGTCTGCTGAGTCATACTTGCCGATCATTGAAATTGTGATCTTTTCCCCTTGTTCGCCTGCACTGGACGAAATACCAAAAGACATGATCGCGATGAAGCATACAGCAAGAAAAGCTGCCCCTGCTCCAAAATATTTCCCGCCTTTTTTCATTCCTCACCTCTGTTAAGAGTCTTTCTTATATCTGACATTTAGTCTCTCTGGATCAAGAAGATACTCTCTGTTGTTTTTCTTTGGATCATCAAGCACATCAAGAAGCATCCTCTGTAAAATATCACCCAGTTCCTTCCCCGGTTTAATTCCCATAGCTATGAGGTCTGTTCCGTTTACTGCAAGATTTTTAAGGCTGACGCAATCCTTGTCCTTAATTATCCTGTCATAAATCTTCCTCGTATCTTCTATAAGTGACAGCTTCTCCTGCCTTTTATACATGCTCTGCGCCATGGTATCTGCATATCTGATCTCAAACAAGAGCGGAAAATCCTTCTCTCCGACAATGTTGATAGCCCTTCTTATGCAAGATGGTTCCGGAGGATATCTGTCGTCATGATATCTGACAAGATTGCAGACCCTGTCCATTGTTTCCCTGTCAAATTTAAGTCGCCTTAAAATGTCCCTTGCCATATCACAGCTGACCTTTGCGTGGCCGTAAAAATGGCTGATGCCACTTTCATCGACACTTAAGGTCTTTGGCTTTCCTATGTCATGAAACAGCATCGTAAGTCGAAGTACCCTGTCGGAACGGATATTTTCAAGAGCCTTAATAATATGCTCGCCTACATTGTACATATGGTGTCGATTGTTCTGCCCGGTCTCCATGCAGCGGTCAAACTCCGGAAGAACAACAGCCGTTATCCCCAATTCATAACAGTCTCTTAACTTCTGCGGATTGTCAGACAAAAGAAGCTTTATCAGCTCTGTCTGCATCCTCTCTGCACTGATCTTTTTTAGCGTCGGTGCAAGTATCTTCATTGCCTCCCTGGTCGGCTCATCTATCTCCATATCAAGCTGAGAAGCAAATCTCACAGCTCTCATGATCCTGAGGGCATCTTCGGAAAACCTCTCCATCGGATTTCCGACGCACCTTATTATGCCATCCCTTAGGTCTTTTTCTCCATCAAACCTGTCGATCAGACCCTCTTCTTCATTGTAAGCCATGGCGTTAATTGTAAAATCACGCCTCTTCAGGTCTTCCAGAAGATCCCCGGTGAAAGTGACCTCACTTGGGTGACGCAAGTCCTCATATTTTCCGTCAATGCGATAGGTGGTTACCTCAAAGCCATCCTTGCCCATCATGACAGTAACCGTTCCATGCTCAATTCCGGTATCTATTGTCCTTTTGAAGAGTTTTTTAATATCTGCTACAAGCGCATTTGTGGTGATGTCCCAGTCCTTAGGGATTCTTCCGATGAGGGCATCTCTTACACAGCCTCCGACAATATATGCCTCAAAGCCTGCCTTATGGATAGTATCCAGTATGCATTTTGTATTCTGCGGAATGTTAATATTCATACCTTCATAATAGCCTAAAGCCCTTGTTTTGTGAATGCCATGACTAGGCATTTTTTAAATAAGGTAATATACTTAGTATGAACTCTTGCGGGCAAAAGAGGAATTTGTGAGGATATTTACATGAAATTTTGGACCCACCAGCGTTATTACAAGCTAATTGCAATAATTATTTTTCTGATCTGTATTTTTGTTGTCCTGATTTCTGCAGGCAATCTGTTTGATCCTGTGGAGGATATCTATAATCTCAACAGAAACTGGATTATTTCCTATAACAATAAGATTTTACCCTCCGACACCCTGTTGAACTCAGGGGTTGGTATCGTTGATGAAGGTGATACCGTAACCTTAAAAACCACTCTTCCCGATTTTGACCTTGAATATCCATGCGGTTCACTTTACACAATACACTCAATAATAGATGTTTATGTAGCAAATGAGCTGGTTTACAGCTTTGGCCGCAATTATTACGACAGCGGCAAGACTGTTCCACATCATGCAAACTTTTTTCCGCTTGGACGTGACTACGAGGGAAAGGAGCTTCTCATTATCCTCAGAGGAACAAAAAAAGATTCTTTCTCCGGTCTTTCCCCCGTTATAGTTTCAAGCAGACATAACCTCTTCAAAGCAAATGTTTTGCATCTTCACCATAACATTATCCTTGGTGCATTTTTGATAACCATGGGTCTTACTCTGATGGTCCTGTCACCTTACATGATCATCTATCACAGCAACGACTTCAGACTGTTCTTCAGTGGACTTATTTCCATGCTTCTGGGTCTTTATACATATTCCTACTATTGCATTGTAGATCTTTTGTGCGGCAACGTTTATCTGAATTCAATATGTGAGTATTCTTCACTATATAACATCCCAACAGCTATCTTGGGATATCTTTCGGCTGTTTACAACGGAAAGCTTAAAAAGCTGTTCAAGGTTTTATTTTCAATTAACCTGTGCATGTTCTTTCTGGTATTTATAACCACTGTCTTTGGCAAGGTCACAATCAGCGATTATGCCCCTCTCCTTTATGTAGTTGCGATAATTGAGAGCACGCTTTCCATATTTGTAATATCTTATGACTATATTAAAGGCTTTAAAGAAAATAAAAAGCATTCCATAACTTCAGACAACGCCTTTGCTATCGGCCTCATCTGCTTTGTTTTGCTTTCACTTGTAGATATTATAAAGTATTACCTTAACAAATATGTAAATGGCCGCGGCGATGCATATTCTGACATTAACTTTTTCCTGGCAGGATCAATTATTCTGCTGGCCAGTCTTCTTCTCAGTTACCTTTTGCATATAATATATAATTCCAATCTAGAATCAATGCAGAGCAGGATCACCTCTCTTGCCTATACAGACCCGCTCACAGGCCTTGCAAACAGAGCCCGCTGCGAGCAGGTCATGGAGATGCTGTCACAGGAGCATAGCACCTATACAATAATCAGCATGGATCTTAATAAACTTAAATATGTTAATGACACTCTTGGGCACAGAGAGGGAGACAGACTTCTCTCAGGCTTTGCAACCATACTTTCTGACTGTTTTATAGATGCCAATCTTGTCGGCAGAATGGGCGGTGATGAATTCATGATCGTCCTTACTGAGGACAGGGCTTTAAATGTAACCAGAAGAATCCATGAGTTTTACTCAATGATAAACGACTGGAACCGAAAGGAACAGTCCTTCCAGTACAGTGCTTCATACGGTTATGCCTACAGCCACGAGGTTCCCAGCGGACTTGCCCAGGAAGTATATATGCTGGCTGACAGCCGTATGTACGAAATGAAAAAAGAGCACCAGCAAAATAGGGATAAGGAGGTGATGAGGAATGCGTAAGTTCATGACCTTTCTTGGATCAGCCTCGGTACTGGTTGTTATTACCTTCATTATTTCCGTAAAATTCTTTGCCTTTGTGCCTGAACATTCCATTATTCACATGGAAAGAGGCTGGACCGTAATTTACCACAACCAGAATTACCTCAATACCAACCTCGAATCCATGAGCCGGCAGCTTGGCAAAACCTTTGACCGTGGAGACATGATCACTCTTTATCAGACAGAAACGCTTAAGGACCTTGATGTGCCCTTCCCTTACCTGTTTTTCAAGTCACAGTTCTGTACCTATGATGTATGTCTTGATAACAAAACTATTTTCAGCAATCATCATGATCCCGGCAACCGCCAGGAATTTACAGGCATTGGCTACAGCTTTATTCCCATGCCAAGAGACTACGGTGGAAAAAGGCTTTCCATAAAGCTCTATGTAACTGAGAACGGTACAAGAGCAGATCTCATAACTCCCATGCTTGGCAACTATGACGACCTGTACAGGCATCTTTTGCATTCGGCTATGTATCCCTTTATCACAGGCGCTTTTCTGATAGTATTCGGCGTGGTTTTTCTGTTTGTATCGACACTGTTTTTTATACGAACCTCCGGAGTGTCTACCCAGGTTTACTGCTCCTTTTTGACTATCGTGCTTGGCAGCTGGATTCTGACAGCGTACAATACTCTCGACTACATAATCGATCCTGCCATAACTTCAACAATTGAATACTGCTCCATGTTCCTTATGACTCCTCTTATCTATTTGATAGTGTATGACCTTCACAAGAGAAGTGACAACAAGATCATAATGATAATGGGACTTGCAACACTTGCTTTTTCTATTCTTTTTATGCTGCTTCATTTCCTGAACGTTGTTCATATAAACCATTTTCTTAAGCCATTTTATTTTATATCAGGATTTGGTCTTATTCTTTTGTTTGTTTATGACTATGTTGATATAAAGAACCGTCCAAGAAATTCTTCAACCAGGATACTTATGATAGGCGTCACACTTCTGACGCTATCACTCATAGTCTATGCCTTTATAGCAATTTCGATGATAGTTACGGATTACAGACAGAGCTTTCTTCTGGGTGTTATAATTCCCAGCGGGTCAATGGTATTTGTTATCACTCAGCTCCTTAACTATTTCGTATATATGACACACACCTTTGCGCAAAAGAAGGAGTACGCTGCCCTTACCAAGATAGCATACATAGACAACCTGACAGGTCTTCCAAACCGCGTCAGCTCAGATGAAAAAATGTCGGAATTCGACAAGAGTGATTATGATTTCTGCCTTGTCAGCCTTGATCTCAACGGTCTTAAAGAGGTCAATGACAATTCAGGTCATCCGGCAGGAGACAGACTTCTTAAGTCCTTCTCAGAGGCTCTTGCAGAGACCTTTAAGGATGTAGGTGTCTGCTGCAGAGTGGGCGGAGATGAATTCATCATACACATATCCTCCATTGAAAAGGAGAAACTCGACAGGCTGCTTTCCGATCTTGATAAAAGACTTCTGCAGCTTGACGACGAGGATCAGGAAATAAACCACAGTGTATCCTATGGCTATGCCTTCCGGTCTGAGACAAAAGAGCGTGATACCCACTCGGTCTTCATGCTGGCTGACCAGAGAATGTACAACTACAAAAACATGCGTTACGCTCATATGACACGCCGATAAAAAAATCCGTTGCAGGATAAGCTTTAACTTAAGCCAATCCTTCAACGGATTTATATTATTTCTGAGAAAACACTGATCAAATCAGTAAGCTCTTCCCCAATAAACCATCTTTGTTGCAGGCTTTCCGCACATCACACATGTATCAGAAAGCTTCTCCTGCTCAAATGGAATACACCTGCTGGTTGCTGAGAACTCTTCCTTGACCTTGTCCTCACACTCCTGACAGCCGCACCACATGGCTTTTACGAAGCCCTTTGTCTCTTTGAAAGCATCAGCAAACTCTTCCTTATTGTGTGCTGCAAAGGTGTGCTCCTCAAGATGCTTCTTTGCCCTGTCAAACATATCCTTCTGAATCTGATCAAGCAACAGCCCTACCTTTTTTGGTACTTCGTCAATTGCGCACTCTGTCTTTTCCCTGGTATCTCTTCTTACAAGAACGCACTTGCCTGCCTCCAGATCCTTAGGTCCAATCTCTATGCGCACAGGAATACCCCTCATCTCCTGCTCGGCAAACTTAAATCCTGGGGTCCTGTCTGTGTCGTCAGTCTTTACCCTGAAATCCTTGAGACTCTTTTCAATTGCTCTGGCCGCATCAAGAACGCCTTCCTTTTTCTGCTGGATAGGTATCACAACTACCTGTACAGGTGCAATCTTTGGCGGAACAACAAGTCCGGAATTGTCACCATGTACCATTATCATAGCTCCGATTGTTCTCGTAGTAAGTCCCCAGGATGTCTGACATACATAGTGAAGCTGATTGTCTTTCCCGGCATACTGTATTCCGAAAGCCTTTGCAAATCCGTCGCCGAAGTTATGGCTTGTTGCACTCTGAAGAGCTCTTCCATCGTGCATCAGCGCCTCAACGGTATAGGTTGCCTCAGCACCTGCAAACTTTTCCTTTTCTGTCTTCTGTCCCTTTATCACAGGGATTGCCATGTCATTTTCAAGGAAATCAGCGTAGACATTCAGCATCTGCTGTGTACGCTCCTGTGCTTCCTCCATTGTCGCATGGGCAGTATGACCCTCCTGCCACAAAAACTCCCTGCTTCTTAAAAACGGTCTTGTCTCCTTTTCCCAGCGCACAACAGAGCACCACTGGTTGAGTACCTGAGGAAGATCCTTGTAGGAGTGGATCTCACCCTTATAATAATCACAGAAGAGAGTTTCTGATGTGGGACGAACACAGTATCTCTCAGTAAGCGGCTCCAACCCTCCGTGTGTAACCCACGCAACCTCCGGTGCAAAGCCTTCAACATGGTCCTTCTCCTTCTGAAGAAGAGACTCGGGGATAAACATAGGAAGATATGCGTTCTGAACTCCGGTCTGTTTGAACCTTGCATCAAGATGCTTCTGGATCAGCTCCCAGATAGCATATCCTGCCGGCTTTATAACCATGCAGCCCTTGATATTTGAATAGCTGACAAGATCAGCCTTGATACACACATCTGTGTACCACTGTGTAAAGTCCTCATCCATTGAGGTTATTTCTGCTACGAGCTTTTTTTTCTCTGCCATGGAATTACTCCTTAGTGATCACCAGAATATCTGGCTTTTTTTCTACATATGTTAAAATTGTATTTTTCTTTTTTTCCAATGTCAAGATATCTCCCTTCAGTTAAAAAGAAATGTTACAATCAGATTCACTGCCCGGCCTGGAAAATGATACTTGGCGCACATAGCAAAAGAAAAAGCTCTACTGTCAGTAGAGCTCTCCCTTTCATGTTTAGAGGTTTTATAAAGGAAATACGTTATGGCGAACGTAAATCGGCTTATTTATGATTCTCAAATTTCTGAATCAATTTATGACATTATAATAGCCGATAATATAATCTCGTGTAAGTGCTTACATTGTAATAAATATTGATTATTCTGAACAACAATTTCTGTTTTTTACATTTTTTACACTTCATCCTTGTTTTGTAAATGGCTTTTTATGCAAATTCAGGTTCTTGAGGTGTCTTTGTCATTGTACTTTGACAGAACAACTTCATTATTTTTTAATGATTCCTGAACATCGATGACTCTCTGGTTTTCCGAGCCTCTGAATCTCAGCATCAGATTCTTTTTTTCCAGCATAAATTCCCCGTCTACCAGAACATCTGTAAGAGAGAGGATCTCATCCGTATCCTCGCTGTGACAGCGTTTGTTTTCCTTATCCGTCAGCTCCTCCCATAAATACCCTGAATATATCCAGACAGTTGCCCTTGGAACCTCATTCTTTATCCTTCTTAGAAGTAATCTGATCTGCTTCTGATTTACCGGCTCCATCGGCTCACCTCCAAGGATAGTAAGTCCGGCAATGTGAGAAGGCTTTAAAGACTCAATTATCTCATCCTCTACTTCCTTTGTATATGGTTCTCCGTAGTTAAAATCCCAGGTCATCTCGTTAAAGCATCCCCTGCAGTGGTGAGTACAGCCGCTTACAAACAGGGCTGTTCTGCAGCCTGCTCCGTTAGCTACGTCGTTAAAGTATATCTGTCCGTAATTCATTCTGTCAGTTCCTTTTAAAATAAGTTATAAAAAACTCAGACCGGGGAAACCCCGGTCTGAATTTTTTCCCCCAGCAAACCTTATACACGGGTCTGCTTTCTTTTCTGATCTGCCTTTGTGTTTTAAACCTTTTACAGCTTGGGATTTGACATATGAAGCACTCTCTCTTTTATCTCCTGTGTCCTGCCCTGATTCCAGAACTGTGTGCCGATGTATCCGCAGGTACGTCTTGCGACATTCATCTTGTTCTGATCGCGGTTGCCACAGTTGGGGCACTCCCATATCAGTTTCCCGTCAGTGTCTGTAACAATTTTTATCTCCCCATCATAACCACAGCACTGGCAATAATCAGATTTTGTATTGAGTTCAGCATACATGATGTTGTCGTAAATGTACTTCATAACTGAAATGACAGCCTCAATGTTGCTATTCATATCAGGCACTTCCACGTAGCTTATCGCTCCCCCTGGTGAAAGGGCCTGGAACTCTGCTTCAAATTTGAGCTTTGTAAATGCATCTATCTGCTCAGTAACATGTACATGGTAACTGTTTGTAATATAATTCTTGTCAGTTACTTCCGGAATGATGCCAAATCTCTGTTGAAGAGCTTTGGCAAATTTATAGGTCGTCGACTCAAGCGGCGTCCCATACAGAGAGAACGAAATATTTGTTTGTGCTCTCCATCTTGCACATTTGTCATTTAAGAACTGCATTACCTTAAGGGCAAAATCTCTTCCTCTCGGATCTGTGTGTGACACACCCTTCATATATTTAGTACATTCACACAGACCTGCATATCCAAGTGAGATTGTAGAATAATTTCCAAAAAGCAGCGGATCGATGGTCTCACCCTTTTGCAGTCTTGCAAGCGCCCCGTTCTGCCAAAGTATCGGAGCAACATCAGAAGGAGTTCCCAGAAGTCTCTTGTGCCTGCACATGAGAGCTCTGTAGCAAAGCTCTGTCCTCTCGTCAAGGATCTGCCAGAATCTGTCCTCGTCCTTAGCGGATGAACAGGCTACATCAACCAGATTCAGAGTAACAACACCCTGGTTGAAACGTCCGTAATACTTGTGTGATCCTTCAGTGTAGTTGAGTGCATGTGCCTTGTTGCCCCTGTTGCAGAGACCTTCAGCATTCGCTTCGTTATCAGGTGTAAGGAAGGATCTGCATCCCATGCAGGGATATACATCTCCCTTCTTAAGCTCCTTCATCTTCTTTGCAGATATATAGTCCGGAACAAGTCTCTTTGCTGTGCACTTTGCAGCCAGCTCAGTCAGATACCAGTATTTGGAATCCTCTGTGATATTGTCCTCATCAAGCACATAGATAAGCTTTGGAAATGCAGGAGTGATATACTGTCCCTTTTCATTTTTAACTCCGGTGATACGCTGCTTGAGCATCTCCTCAATGACCATAGCAAGGTCTTCTCTGGTCTGTCCATCCGGAACTTCATCCAGGTACATATACACTGTGATGAAAGGGGCCTGTCCATTTGTAGTCATAAGCGTGATCACCTGATACTGAATGACCTGACAGCCTCTCTCTATTTCCTTTTTTACTCTCATCTCGGCGATCTCATCAACCTGTTTCTTGTTGATCTTCATTCCGGCGGTCTCAAATTCCATGGCCACTTCCTTGCGGAATTTCTGCCTGCTCACATCCACAAAGGGTACGAGATGCGAAAGAGTGATGCTCTGCCCGCCATATTGTGAGCTTGCTATCTGTGCTATCGCCTGAGTTGCTATGTTGCAGGCCGTTGAAAAGCTCTTTGGCCTCTCAATCATTGTCTCGGAGATAACAGTTCCGTTCTGGAGCATGTCCTCGAGGTTAACCAGACAGCAGTTATGCATATGCTGGGCAAAATAGTCGGCATCATGAAAATGGATAAGACCCTCATCATGTGCCTTTACGACATCATCGGGAAGAAGAAATCTCTTTGTGATATCCTTGCTTACCTCTCCTGCCATGTAATCTCTCTGTACACTGTTGACAGTGGGATTCTTATTTGAATTTTCCTGCTTGACCTCCTCGTTGCTGCATTCGATGAGAGACATTATCTGCTCATCTGTCGTATTCGATTTTCTGACCAGAGCGTGCTTATATCGATATGTGATGTATTTTCTGGCGACCTCGTACTTGCCGGATCTCATCAGACCATCCTCAACCATATCCTGGATCTCTTCCACACTTGCTGCCCTTGTGAGGGAAGCACACTGCTTCTCGACCGCTCTCTCTATATCATGAATCTGTCCCTCTGTCAGCTTTTTTTCTTCAGTTACTTCGTGGTTTGCTTTTTCAATGGCACCGATTATCTTGCTTCCGTCAAAAGCAACTTCTTTTCCACTTCTCTTGATGATCTTCATTAAATATCCCCCTGATAACCCATTAAGAAAACTGTAGCCACAAGAAATACTATATCTTGTGGTTACATAAATATAATAATACATTATATGCTGCTTTTCAAGTCTAATTATTTCTTACTTCCTCAAGACGTTTATGAAGTCTTTTAAGTCGATCAAGCTCATCTGTCGAATTAACCGGCCTTCCGGAGAAATAATAATTTGTTCTGTTCAAAGTTTCAATGTACCTTTCCGGATCAGAATATATTTCATTATCCCTGCTAAGCTCAAGTCCCATTACATCAGCCAGATGCCTTATTGTGCCGTTGTTTCCGTCTATTACCAGAGTGTTTTCATCAAAGAACCTTCTGTAGGCAGGCTTGAAGTAGTTAAAATGAGTGCAGCCAAGAACCAGTGCACAATACTCTGACAGATCAAAATCAGAAAACTGCTCCTCAAGGTATGAATACACTTCTTTGCTCTCATAGACCTCTTCTTCAGCAAATTCAACAAGCTTTGGCATGGCAAGAAGATCAACACGATGGTTTTCATCAACGCGGTGAAGCAGGTCCTTTAGCTTGTCCTCCCTTATAGTCACAGGTGTTGCCATGACCATGATCCTTTTCTTTTCGGTTCCTTCCACCGCCGGCTTGACAGCAGGCTCCATACCGAGAATAGGAATAGAAAATGTACTTCTGAGATACTTTATTGCCACGCTTGTAGCAGTATTACAGGCAACAACGACGGAATCCACTCCCTTATCAATAAGAAACTCAACTATTTCTTTTGCATAACCCCGTATCTCCTCAGGAGTTTTAAGGCCATAGGGAACATGATCCGTGTCTGCGTAAAAAACGTATTCCTGGTCCGGAAGCAGATGAAAAGCCTCATGCAGAACTGATAGTCCGCCTATTCCTGAATCAAAAATTCCTATTTTCATTTCCTTCTCCTATGGAATTTCCATGTTTACACACTCCACTGGCGTGTTAAAATATATTCATGAGCGAAAAAATAATTGATGAACTTCAAAAACTATATGACAATGACCGGATTGGTGACTTTGTTCAGGAAATCTGTGAATACTATGTTACCAGAAACAGCTATCTGGATGGTTCCTACGAGAATGAGATAGAGCCGCCTGAGATCATGGAATCCTCATATATTCTGTTCTGTCTTCAGTGTCGTGAACAGATACTTGATGAGCTTATGCTTGTAAAAAGAAAATTTCCTTCCGTTTACAGTGCAATATCGGATTTTCATAACACTCTCCTTATCAACATGGATTACAGATCCCTTGAAAAGAAAGAGGCAGAGGTCATTGCCGGCTTCATGAAAGACACTACTGCCGATGAGGTTATCAGGCAAATTGAGTCATTCTGCCTCTCAAGCAAAAATCTCTCGGAAGGCCTGGACAAATTCTTCTCCTGGGTTCACTCTGAAAGCCATTAATTTAAAAAGGAAAAAAACGTTACTGGCTTACTTCCATATACTTCATATATCCGTAAACCTGCTGCTCATTCCACTTAAGAAGAGCCCACTGGCCATCATCACTTACAGCCAGTCTCTGTAGCTGGGTTCCCTTTGATACCTGTTCGACTATTGTTTCATCACTCTGTGTACTTGGAACTGTCCTTAAATTAAGAGCCTGGGCCGTAACCACAACCGTGTCCGCCGTTTCAGTATATCCCTCAGGAATAGCAGCTACCGCAACCTGAACTTCATCGGGGTCAGGTGCCATAAATCTGTCAAGTATCTTTACTTTAACAAGACCGGCTATAAAGATCAGTATAACAATTCCGGTAAGAATTGAAGCAACTCTTACCACAAGATCCATGTTTATACCGCTTTCGTCATCATTTTGACTCCTGTCCTTCCTATTAACATCTGTTTTTCTGTTATCAGCCCCTTTGACATCTGCTTTTTTAAAAATACTTCTTTTGGCATCAGACTTTCTTTCATTTAGCTCTTTATCTTTTTTCTCTGCAACCGCTCTCTTATTGCCGGACCTTTTTAAAATATCTTTATCTTCATTCCGCTTTGTGACGATGTCTTTTTCGCGTTCCGGTCTTTCCCTGAAATACTCCTCACCGTATTCCTCTTCGAACTCCTCATCTTCGTAATCATCCTCATCGAAGTCCTCTTCTTTGGGAGGTTTTACGTCAGTCTGCCGGACAACGTGCTCAGGACTGTGCACAGGCGATTCAGAGACAGGCTTATGTCCTGCTTCAGTTCCATATTTAGTCCCGGGTTCCTTGCCTGTTCTTTGTTTTGCCTCCGGCTCTTTATGCCGCTGCCTTAAATACTCATCACGTTCCTGCTCATTAAGAAACTGAAAGGGATCCTCTATCTCTATCTCCATGGTCTTCTCGGATACAGGAATGTCCTCCGGTTCACTTTCCTTTGGCTGCTTATTTATATGTTCATGTCTGACTTCTTTTCTTACGTAGTCTTCAAAATTTGTAATCTTATCCGCCACGACAATACTCCTTAATGTACAGAGTCCGGAAAAAACATTTCTCCGGTGACATCTGTTTGTCTGACACGTTTAAAGTGCTGGCTTATTAAGCCAGCACCTTGTCGATTATTCCCTGTAATTTAGATTTGTTCAGCGCTCCTACGGCTGTCTCAACTACCTGCCCGTTCTTAAAGAACGCAAACATCGGAATTGACATAACATTGTACTTCTGTGCAATATCAGGTGACTGGTCCACATTTATCTTGCCAACCTTGAGCTCTCCGTCATACTCCTCTGCGAACTCATCGATCATAGGAGCCATCATCTTGCAGGGGCCACACCAATCTGCTGAAAAATCTACCAGAACCGGCAGGCTGCTCTTAAGAACTTCCTCTTCAAAATTTTGACTGTTCAGTGTGTAATCCATTATTTACTCCCCTTTCTACTTATTATGTACTTGTATATTGGATTGCCTGTTGCTGAAAACCGCTCCTCATATTCGGTCATGATGTTTCCTGCATTCATCCTCTCATCATTGTGCAGATCATAGGTGACTGCATCCAGCATCCATCCGGCAGGTTCCACCTCTTCAAGAGCAAAATTAAAAAGATCTCTGTTGTCTGTTTTAAACTCTATATGACCATCCGGAATCAAAAAACTGTCATATCTTTCAAGAAACTGCCTCGAAGGAAGACGTCTCTTGGCATGTCTGTCCTTGGGCCATGGATCGGAAAAATTCAGGTAAATCCTCGATACCTCATCCTTTGCAAATACTTCTGCGATATCCTCTGCATCCATCCTGATAAAATACACGTTTGGAAGAAGGAGCTGCTGCTGCTTCTGAATGGCCCTGAGAAGAACACTTGAATATTTCTCAATACCGACATAGTTAATATCCGGATGAAGAGCAGCCATGTCCATAAGAAAGCGGCCCTTACCCATACCTATCTCAATATGAATATCATTGTCATTACCAAAAACCTCTTTCTTCCAGAGGCCCTTCTTTGTCTCCGGATCCTTGACCACAAAGCTGCTATCTGCTATGACTTCCCTGGATCCGGCAATATTACGTAATCGCATCTTAATTTCCGCCCCAAAATCCTTATAAAAGAATTTTACACCATTTGCCCCAAGTTTGGAAGTATTGTATCATTATGTTGATATTGAGTAAAATTATGAGTTGCAATTCAGTGGGCAGACTTACATTTGCGGCTGGTTGTCCTGACCTGACTGACCACTGAATAGTTACCAAATGATCAGGATATAGACACTATGAGCTTTAGAACAAAAAACAACATCAAATCAACAGCTCTGATTGCCGTCATGTTGTTTATTTTATGTGGCAGCATATTTGGTTCATTTATATCATATGCAGAAACAGATTACGAGCAGCAGGCTGCACAAAGGAAGACACTCCCCATCCAGTCCAACGAAATATATGGCTGGCCTGAGGGACCTGAGATAACTGCACAGGCTGCAATTGTCATGGAAGCCAATACCGGAACAATCCTGTATTCCAAAAATATTCATGAAGAGCTTTATCCGGCAAGCACAACGAAAATGCTTACCTGTCTCCTTGCAGCTGAAAACTCCAATCTGTCTGACATGGTCACCTTTTCAAGCGAAGCCATTTTTTCAGTTCCGAAGGGCGGCTCCAACATTGGTATGGATGTAGGCCAGTCAATAACATTGGAACAGGCATTATACGGTATTCTTGTTGGCAGTGCCAATGAGGTGGCAAATGCTGTTGCCGAGCATGTTTCAGGATCAATTCCGGACTTCGTTGACCTTATGAACAATAAAGCCAAAGAGCTTGGCTGCACAAATACTCACTTTGCCAACACCAACGGACTTCAGGCTGACGACCATTACACCAGCGCATACGATCTTGCACTTATTGCAAAGGCATTCTTTTCGAATGAAACCATGCTGAAAGTCGGCAACACACCCAGATATCATTTTATTGCGACTGACACCCAGCCCGATGACTTCTATATTAATAATAAGCACAAGCTGATTACAGGAGAGATTACCTGTGATGGAGTCATCGGTGGAAAGACCGGATTTACCAATCTGGCCAGGGAGACCCTTGTAACCGGAGCCGAAAGAAATGGCATGAGGCTGATCTGCGTTGTCTTTATGGAAGAATCTCCTGCTCAGTTTACTGACACCGTCACACTTCTTGACTACGGCTTCAGCAATTTTTCTCTCGTAAACGTGTCGGATTCAGATACGAGGTACATGCCGAATGACTCTCTGTTTTTTGAGTCTGACCATGATGTATTTGGTCGTTCAGGAACTATACTAAAGCTTGAGAAGGGAAACTATATAGTCCTTCCCAAAACCTCAGAGATTGAAGACTCAGATTACGAAATTTCCTATGATATCACTGATGAAGAAAAAGTCCTTCATCCCAATGCAGTTGCCCGTGTCTCGTATTCCTTTGGTGGTGAACCCATAGGAAAGACCTATGTTTGTTATACATCCGAAGGTACGGCACAGCCTCCGAAGTCTATCGCAAAGAAAAGGACAATCTACATAAATATAAAGCTGATTATCCTCTTTGCCATAGGACTTGTACTTCTTCTTACAGTCGGAGGACTTTTGATCTCCTGGATCATTGAGCTTAAGAGAACCGCTCCGACAAGAAACGACAGGATACGCTATAACAGAAGAAAAAAGGACTTTAAAAAAACCAGATTCAAATCCCGAAATCCATGGTAAATATCTTCAATGATTATTGCAAAAAAGACAGAGGCTCAGGGCTTCTGTCTTTTTTTAGCTTTCTGCTGTTTTTTTATCATTTCCTCCAGATCCTCATTTGAGATAAACCTGCAGGTCTTTATCACATACTGGTTGCCGTCCTCAGCTTTTTTAATCCTGACCTTAGCCTTCATAAATCCATGATTTTCACAGAACGCCACGGAGTAATAATGCTTTCCGTTTGGAGTAAACCATTTTATCTTTTTCCTGATATTGCGGTGACACAAATAGCACTTTGTGCTCATGATCTCGCGATTCTCTAAAATATCCTCCTTGCAGGAAAACTCCCTGGATATGAATTTTTCATAATTATCAAAAACTATCCTGATTTCCTGCTTTTTTGTCTTCGGTGTCACATAGGTATCAAAAGAGACACGCTTTAATATATCTTCATTAAAGGTTGAAAAAACCTTCGCCGTATACTCAGCATCTGCCAGAGCTCTGTGAAATGGAATATCCTTTTCTATTCCAAGCTCCTCTATTGCAGTTTCCAAAGCTCTCCTTGATCTGCCATCGTCATATGCAAGACTGTAGAGCTTCTGCACATCATAAAATGCAAGAGGTCTGTCTGATAAAAGCGGCATACCAAAAAAGTCCAGATTTTTCTGAAACTCAGTCAGATCCAGAGGACCCCAGCTGCAGAACATCGGATCATCCCCGCACCATCTCAAAAATTCTCCTGCCACAACCTGAAATATTTCACCATTTCCGAGATCATCCATGGAAAGATGTATGAGCTTGCCCGTGATCCTGTGCATGTACCTGTGTATCTGAGGCTTAATGAGACGTGAAAACTCTCCTATCTTTTCCCTTTTTTCATTCAGTTTAACAGCTCCTATCTCAACGATCTCAAAGGCAAGCGTCTTCCCGTTTCTCGTAACAGGTGCCTCCCCCTGATTCCACTCAAGATCAAAGACAATGTAATTACCCATATGTAAGCATCCAATCTGTTGTTACTAATCTATCTTTAATGATAAAAGGAAGAAAAAAATTTTGCAACACATATTGACATTTTAGATTGTACGCAATATAATTACATTAAATCAAAGCAGGGAACATTAAAAAAGCTTTGAAGATTTACAGACTAAGAAAAGAAACTCTTAACCATCCTGAGAAATCATATGTCGGATATTTCTTAGGATCAGAAAAACAACAACTTTATAAAACTTTAGACTACTCCTAAGGACATGCTTAGTGTGCAATGCTTAGGACCAAAGATGGAGGTAAAAGAAATGGGATTTTATGATTATTCTGTAACTGATGCACAGGGCAATGAGGTTTCAATGGAAAGCTTTAAAGGTAAAGTTGTTCTCGTTGTCAACACAGCAACCGGGTGCGGTTTCACTCCTCATTACAAGGATATCGAGGATATGTATGAGAGGTTCCATGATCAGGGCTTTGAGGTTCTTGACATTCCCTGCAACCAGTTTGCCGGTCAGACACCCGGTACCGATGAAGAGATCCATGAGTTCTGCCAGCTTCACTACAATACCAAATTTCCTCAGATGAAGAAGTCAGAGATCAATGGAGAGAACCAGCTTCCACTCTATGATTTTCTTAAAAAGCAGAAGGGTTTTGAGGGCTTCGGAATAGGCCCTGCTGCACTCGCTATGAGTGTCATGCTAAAGAAGATCGATAAGGATTATAAAAATAATCCGGATATAAAGTGGAACTTTACAAAGTTTGTAATCGACAGAGACGGAAATGTGGTAAAACGCTTTGAACCCACAGAGAAAATGGAAAACGTCGCTGAGTGTGTTGAAAAACTCATCTGAATTTATTTTTCCTCAAAAAAGAAGCAGCCTTAATGAGCTGCTTCTTTTGCAATCTGTTAATATACCAGTGCATTGGTCCAGTAGTTTTCTCCATAAATATCGGTAAACCTGTAGGTCATATACACTTTTCCGTCACCAAGTTTTGTGTTGCTTATCACCATATCCTTCATGTCTTTATCAAGTGTAACACTATCTCCCAGATAATAGGTATCCTTATAATTTCTGTCATACCCATAAAGGTCACATACATATTCGATCGTATCACCCTTTGACAATTCAGTCAGATTTTTGGATATTGTCTCAGTTTCTCCTTCCACGTAATCGCTACATGCACCGGCAACATATCCGTTTTCATTTTCATTGTCAAATACCAGTATGAGATTTGACCTGCTTCCATTTATATAGCATGGAACTCTTCCTGTAATAACATATTCGTCACCGGAACCCTGAACATCCTCAACATGGTAAGCCACAACCTGACCATCTATGGAAATCCATGTCTTGTCGCTCTGAGCTTTTAGGTTTCCTTCTTCATCAAAATCAAAAATATTATCAAATCCAAGATTTACATATCCTTCGCCGTCATCATAGTAAATATTCAGCTCAAGATCCTGTACCAGCTTCCATTGATCCTGCGTAAGGCTTATAACCTCATCACCCTCTGCATTGGTTGTCCAGAAAAGGGCAGATGTATCAAGCTTATTATTTGCAATATACTCTGATGCCTTTTCTACATCCAGACTCTTTCCAAGGAAAGAAGTATTTGACGAATCAAGGCCCGTGATACTGCTGAAATCACTGGAAAGGAAGGTTGTAAGAAGCTCTGCTATCACCTCTGCCGAAGAGCTTTGTGATGAGGATGAACTGCTGCCGGTTCCTGTAAGCTCACCAAACAAAGATGGCAGTGGGCTTCCGGTTCCTCCTGCAGCCACCTGACCTGCAACTCCCATGGAAGCAAAGCTCTGGATACACTTGGCATAATCCTCGTCCATTCCTATATCCTCATAGGTGTCTACCATTGAGTCTACTTTAGACGCCCTCTGATACGGGAAATAGATAGAAAGACCATAGGCATTTGTCATATTTGCGCTGGTCCTGTTGTACTTAATGGCACCAAGAAGCACCTGTGACAGGTCTTTTGCATCCGGGGTTCCTATACGGTTGGCAAGGTCCACAAGGTCAATCTGATCGATCCTTGATGAAGAAGCAAATTCCCTTGTACTGCTTCTGGCACTCGATACAGTCTGATAATTGCTGTTATTGATCATATCTGTTGTAGCTTTTGAAAACTCTTGAAGCTCCTTTGGAACAGTTTCTGAAAGCTCAGACAGATCGATCAATGACAGGGTTGTCTTTTGTCCCGGACAGCTCCTTGCACATGCATCAGTAAATGAATCAATGATATTCTTTCCAATCTGGATTGTCTCCATTGAGGTGTTCTTTCCAAGTGCGTTCAGCCAGTCAGTATAATACCAGCCGATTCCGGGCTCAGTCTCCTCAGATGCAACAAGATAATCCGCATAATTTGAAACCACCAGAGCATTTTCAACTGTAGCCATAAGGCAGGTATCAAATCCTACAAAATCAAAATCGACACCTCCGTCCTTAAGTGCCCTGTTTATACCACCAAGAGACATCGAACCTGCAGTTGTAAACTTCTCGTCATAACCGTATCCACCCGTAGATCCGCCGCCGTGATCCCATAAAATAAGTGCATTCCTGTTCGCCGGATACTCTTTACCTGCCCATTTTATGAAGCCTGAGAGTGTATCGGGCCTTGTCATGGGAACATTTCCGGCATCAGCCTTAATAACATTCAGTCTTCCGTTTTTGATCTGATATATCTGGTTTGTACTGCTTGAGATTACATTATTCTGCCAGGACTTACTTCCACCTGTATATACAATAAGGTTAATATTGTCACCAATATCAGCTGCCAGCATTTCCTGAATGTCCTTACTTGCCATGGCACTTCTTGACTCCAGGTCTGCACCGCACATATATACCATTATTGTAAATACATCATTTCCGCCACCTCTTATAACAGTGCGCTTTTGTCTTGCCATTTCTGATACGGAACTGTCAAGGTGTCCCGTATTTTTATCACCGCTCCAGCCAGCTGAGCTTCCCGAGGAAGCACCTGAGTATGAACCATAGCCACCAAGGAGTGTTCCGAGAATATCAGAAGCAGACCCTGAACTTTGTGCCGAAGTCGCCTGAGTATTCTGTCCTGAACCTGTGGTACCTGATGTTGTCTGGGTCTGTGTACCTGTGTTATACGTATTCTGGGTGGTAGTATACTCTGTATCGCCACTTCCGAAAAATGACGAAAGTCCGCCACCTCCTCCAAGTACAAGAATAATAATAACAATGATCATAAAGAGAGGGCTTCTGTGACCGGATGATCTATTGGGGCCTTTGCCTCCTCCCGATCCCTGGCTAATGCTTCCACCTTCCATCACCGGACCTGTTCCAAGTCCCTCACCTCTTCTGTGGACCCCTGATCCACCTTCTGTCACATTTTTCTTTCTCCCAACGGGTCTGTTTTCCATACAATTCCTCCTCTGTATACGCTGTTTATATTCGATTTATTCTGCTCTGATGCGGATACCGTAAGCACCCAGGGAACGTGCGCTAACGGTATCCATCCTCTGTACATGTCAGTTTTTTCTGACTTATTCCCTCAATGCTTTCATCTCCTGCTTTCTCTTATACATGTTCGCATCAGCCCTTTTAAAGACTTCATCTACGGTCTTATCTGTTTTACTGTCATAATAGGCAACTCCTATCGCTGCAGAAATGCGATCCCATGGCTCAAGATTGTCATCATGTGAAATCATCTCAATTTCTGAATTGAATTTGTATATAAGTTCATTGGCATTGTCATAATCCCTGTTCTTAAGAATTATGACAAACTCATCTCCTCCGATCCTGAATACCGGAGAATGGCTGAAGATATTACAAACAAGCATACAGAGCTTTTTTATCGCAAGATTTCCTTTATCATGTCCATAGGAATCATTCATCTTTTTCAGAAAATTCAGGTCGATCATGGCTATTGCGAATTTACATTTCCCATTATTCAGGTCAGCACTGATTTTCTTAATTTCC
>JAILJR010000246.1 GCA_024694565.1 Butyrivibrio sp.
TATGATCTGATGGATAACAATATGTATCGTGATACCCATCCTGATGATATGTCATCTTTAGGAGATGCAGCGTATCGTTTTGCCACTGAAGGCGGAGCCTATGATGTGATATACAGATCAAAAAGGGATGGGGAATATAGAATAATCCACGCATATGGCAGGCATATCTATAAAGAAGATGGTACAAGGCTTGCCTTAGTCTGGTATACAGACCAGGGTGCTTTTGTCGATGATGGAAAAAATGAAAAAGATATACTATTGAATAGCCTGAAAAACCAGTTGGCAGAGCGCAGTATCGGTATTAAGACGGGGCATGATTATCTGACAGGGCTTCCTTCCATGACCTATTTTTTTGAACTGGCAGATGCAGGCTGTGAAAGGATACGTAAAAGCGGTAAGACTCCGGTTATTCTGTTTACTGATTTTGACGGTATGAAAGTGTATAACCAGAGGTATGGCCTTGAAGAGGGGGACAGGATTCTTAAATCATTTTCTGAGGATATAATAGATCTCTTTACCCATGAAAATTGCAGCAGATTCAATGCGGATCATTTCTGCATTTTTACAGATGAAGAAAAGGCATACCAGGCTGTAGAAAAACTGTTTGAAAAGAATTCCAGACTGGAATCAGAAAAAAAGATGCCGCTTCGTATAGGTATGTATCGTTATGAAGATCAGAATATCAGTATAAGCGGAGCGTGTGACAGGGCAAAAATGGCCTGTGATTCAGGTAAGAATAACTATAGTTCCAAACTGTATCTCTTTGATCAGAAGATGATGACTTCTGTCGAAGAAAGACATTATTTGATTGAAAATATCGACAGAGCTGTAGAAGAAGGCTGGATAAAGGTGTTTTATCAGTCCGTTGTAAGGACTGCAAATGGCCAGTTATGTCATGAAGAGGCTCTTGCAAGATGGAATGACCCTGAAAGGGGCTTTATTAGTCCGGCAGTCTTTATCCCTGCCCTTGAGGAATCAAATACAATCTATAAGCTGGATCTTTTTGTGCTGGACTCTGTTTTAAGAAGAATGAAAGATCAGGCGAATCGCGGGATAAGTATTTTACCTGTGTCTGTCAATCTGTCCAGATCTGATTTTTATACCTGCGACATCGTAGAAGAAGTAAAAAAGAGGGTAGATAATGCAGGCATAGCGAGGGACAGGATTGTCATAGAGATAACAGAAAGTATAGTCGCAGATGATCTGGACTATATGATTGGGGAGATAAACAGGTTTAAGGAATTGGGATTTGAAGTCTGGATGGACGACTATGGAAGCGGTTATTCATCACCGATGATACTCCAGAAGGTTCCTTTTGATGTTATAAAGATAGATCTGCTTTTGGTAAGACAGCTTGAAGAAAATGAAAAGACAAGGATTGTCCTGACCGAGATTGTCAGAATGGCTATGGCTTTGGGACTTGATACTGTAGCGGAGGGTGTTGAAACTAAAGGACAGGCAGATTTCCTGAAGGACATTGGGTGCACCATGCTTCAGGGCTACTATTATAGTAAGCCCATACCATATGAAGAGATAATCGAAGGGATAAAAAAAGAAAAATTTATTGGTATAGAGAACAGTGAAGAGTCAGACTATTATATCCAGCTGGGAAGAGTTAATCTTTATAATCTTTCGTTTTCTATAAGAGATGACGAGCAGCATGTTGACTATTTTGATACGTGGCCAATGGTCATGGTGGAATGCAAAAACGGCAAACTGAATGTTGTAAGGGCTAATATAACCTTTAAAGGCTATATAAAAGAAAACTTCCCTGACCTTGTTGGTAAAACAGAATTTGATATTGCAGACTTTGCAGAAAAAACAGGAAACCGTTCGCTGAATTCAATTATGATGTGCGCAGAAGATGGGAAAAGAGTCATTATTGATGATGTTGCCGCTTCCGGGAAAACTTTGCAGATACTGGTATGGAGAATTGCAGTAAACCCGGTGACAAAGGTTGCAGCAGTTATGGTTGTGGTGTTGTCATCAACTGATGAACACAATGAGAAGCTAAGATAATATCAGGAGAATATGAGAGACTCCAACGGGAGAATGAGCGTCTTAAGGAAGAGGCTGATGCAAACAGGAAGATTATGAAACTAAGGAAGTCGGTTTCAGACCTTTTGAACAATATGCCTGCTATGACATTTTCAAAAGATGTGAATACGAGGATATATTATGATTGAATGGCTTGGAATTATAATGCTGTTTCTTGTTTTCGGATTTCTGATCAAGATCCTTGGAAGAGCAATTATGAATATAGGAATCAGTTTCGGAGTGATTATTCTTGTTATAGTAATTCTCACCGGTCTTATGAACGTGGAATGGTAGCATTGGAGGTCATTACATATTGTCTAGGGAGTTCATTTACGTCATCCTCGTAAGGAGTGACATTTTTATAAAAAAGAGGAGGAATATTCAATGAAAATTTTTAAGAACGGGAAAATGATGTTAAAGAGAATGATGGTAGCAGGAATGTCGGCGGCTATGATTGCAGTATGTTCGCAGCCGCTTTCAGTATCGGCGCAGGTGCAGGAGAGACCGCCGGAGATTCCCGAAAGCGAGTTTATTAATAAAGGCTCTCAGGGGCAGAAAGCAATTCCACCTGAGTATCCGGATGGAGCAGACAGACCAAGAGGAGAGGATTTTGAATGGGTTCAGAGTGTTGACAACATTTTCAATGTTCCCGCCGGCGCCCAGAAGCTCTCCATTTCTGATAATGCAAAGGGTGACTGGAAGGCTTTTCTTGTTGGGACACCAACAGACAAGCTTTGTTTTTATGCTACATTCAACGCAAAAATTACTGATAACGGAAACAATAATGTGACTTTTAAGGCAGACTGGTATAATCAGACGCTTGTTGACAGAAATACCGGTGAGGGTGGCAAGTTAGACACAACCATGTTACCGGATGAGGTCTATTATGGTGGGACTACAACAGACAGCCTTCTTGTAACAGATCCGGATACTGACTCGATTAACCGGTATATGTTTGCAAGCGGGGACATGATTAAGGAGTTTATTATAGTCAACATGTACCAGAGTGGAAACAGGCAGTGTGCCCTTGGTGTATTCTATGGTGATAATGAAAAGTCTCTTGGCAATATTTTCATGACAAGGACAGGAGTGGCTCCGTATATACCCAATTCTGCGATAGCTCCCACACTAGTACAACCCAAGTCAATTACTTCTGTTCTGACCGGATCTAAGACCAAAAGTAACGGTTCAGCGGCAGCTTCTGACTGGTCTGCATATGAAGGATACTGGGTATATGAATTCACTGATGAATCAACAGGCAATGTACAGCGTGACACCTTCTATATTGAAAGAAAGTCAGATGATACTGCGTATTGTGTGATCTGTGACGAGTCAATTCCGACCTGGTACGGTGTTCTTGGCAAAGTTGCCCTGGATCCTGACGCAAATGAACTTGTAATCTATTATCCGGATGGAAGTATATTTGATGTAGTGTCGTTTATTGGAAAAGACGAGATAGACGTGGCAACTCACGGAGGTTCATTTTATAAAAAAGACAAGTCGCTTCACTCCCAGAATTACTGGGATTTCATAGACAACAAATTTGCAACATCAGATGAGTGGGCTGAATGATATGAACAAAAGGATAATTGCAGTGACCCTTGCGGGTGTGTTGACGTTTTCGCTTTGTGCCTGCGAAGTTCATCCGGAGAATCTTGGTATAAACATATCAAACAACAATTCATCAGATGCGGATAAATATGCAGAAATACCAGAGGAGGCCTATACCTTTTGGAAAGATGAGACTCCTGTGGACGAAGCATATTATGAGGGGCGATACTATGCCCTGGCAAAGGGGGCACCTGCAGGACACTGGGAGTGCACGGACAGACAGCTGATCTTCTCAGAGAAGACGGAATATTCAGACGATGATCTTACAGTGAGGGTAGTTCCCAAAGAGACCGATGATGACTACGACTACGATGATGGGGTCTTTTACTATGAAGGTAATGGCGGCGAAGCGAGGATGTCAGCCTTTGCCTTGTTTATAAGCAATAGCTACAAGGCCGGAGAAGAGTGTGACCCTACGGTATGCTTTGAATATGATCCCAGAAAGGACTCTGCTCCCGGCAAGATGTACGGGGCAGCCTATTTTGCCGATGTTAAACCCGGTGGAGACATATTTGGACAGAGCATCAGCGTGAGGGAGTATTTTACCCCAAAGTATTCAAATAAGGTTGGCTATCAGCAGATGAGGGGCTATGGAAAAAATACCATAAATGCCCATGGCGGATCAAAGAAGAGTGATGGCGGTGAAGAGGTCACAGCCAATCCAGTCGCAAATTTCCCATCCATCGTTACCGAAGGCGATAAGATCTGGGTGGTTGTAGATGTAATGGATGGAGAGACCTGGCAGCTGGGGTTCCGCAAATGCGTTGAATATACCTGGACCCTCGACCCTGATGAGCCTCCTGTTGGAATGGCAGAAGCTGTAGAAGAAGAGCATGATGAAAACAGCGGTGAGTGGACCAAGAGGGAGTTTGCGGGCAGATGGGATCTTTCTGATGTAAGATACGTCAGCTCTGATGTACAGGAGGCTGAGAAGAGCGGTTTTAAGGTAGATGCAAACCGCTATGGAGCTGATGGACAGAATCTCTGCTTTGATTTTGAGGTGACCGGAGAGTCTCATACCGGAGAGAAGAAGAGGCTGTTCCTGCCGTTTAAGCTTCCATATAGTCTATACAACACATCGTTTTATCCCGGGCAGGGGTTCTACCCTGATGTCAGAATCTTCCCCACATCGGATGGCGAGAATACGCCGGGAAATGTGAAATGCCTCTATGCACTTTGTGATGTGGAGAACATTGAGGATCCGACATCTATTTCAGTTACGCCAAAATACTTTTTTGATACAAGATATCCCCGGCAGGGGATCCAGTATTTCAGCCCTTATCCCGAGGGCGATACGATGAGATGGTTCGAGTACAACAAAAAGTTTGAGCTCAGTTTTGATGGAGGGTTCCCCGAAGGAAGTGATGATGGGGAAAAGATATATCTTGTCTTCAGCGCTACGGATGAGATGACGGGTGAGTGCGCCCTGTACAACATCGCCACATACACTTATACCAAGGGACCAATAGTGGTCTGGGAATACAATATGCCTGGGTACTGATGAAGAGAGATGCTTTAAGGCTTTACATGCATTTTCAGGGATGTTTGATGTACCCAAAATTACAAAGATTGGAGTTTGCGAAAAATGA
>JAILJR010000003.1 GCA_024694565.1 Butyrivibrio sp.
GTTATTTTACAAACGGCGGAAATATGGAGATCACGGATGAGCTGGCGGAAGGTCTTCTCCGTACTGTGAAAAAGAATGCAGTGATCCTTTGTAAGGATCCCGGGAATTATGATGCAAGGGCTGAGGTCATGTGGGCAGGCAGCCTTTCGCATAATGGCTTGACCGGGTGCGGAAATGACGGCGGAGACTGGATGACCCATAAGCTTGAGCATGAGCTGGGAGGCCTTTATGATGTGGCGCATGGTGCAGGACTTGCAGCAGTCTGGGGCAGCTGGGCCAGATATGTGTATAAGGACTGCCTGCCAAGATTTAAGAAATTTGCATTGAAAGTAATGGATGTTGAAGATACCGGAAGTGACGAAGAGATCGCACTGCGCGGCATTGAGGCGTTGGAAGACTTTTTCCGGAGCATCCATATGCCGACAAATCTCCGTGAACTGGGCATAGACCCGACGGATGAAGAGCTGGCCCTGATGGCGAAAAAATGTGCTGTCGGAGTCGACGGCGAGGCAGGGTCGGCGAAAGTGCTGAATGAAGAAGCAATGCTGGCCATTTATCGGGCAAGCTTGTAAGGGCTGATACACGGCTCCGGGTTTCGCAGCCTGAACCGGAGAGACGTTAGCTGGCGGCAGCCTGAACCGGAGAGACGTTAGCTGGCGGCAGCCTGAACCGGAAAGATGTCATTTAGAAGTAGTCTGATATGAGCAGGAAGCCTTTTGTCCCTCAGGGGGCAGGAGGCTTCCTTTTGTGTGCGCCTGTGCTTTCAGGAGAAAGCTCATGAAAATTCACATTGTATATTCTTCTGCCGCTTTCTTGTGACATCCGGTAATCGTTTGGTCGTTCCAGGAATGCAGAATCGGGCACAGAAAAAACAGCTGCTGCAAAATTGCTGACAGCAACTGTTTTAGTGGGTGGGCAAGTGAATATCAGAAAATTCTGCCTATATTCTAACAGTGCAGGTGCCAAATGTCAAATTATATAATAAAATAGAATGGCAGGTGAGAAATAATATACAACACCAGCGCCACGCATTTCTGATTAAAGTGAGATACAAAATATCATTTTATTTGCAAAAAACATTTACAGATATGTTTTGGCACAGGAATAAAGACAAATATAAATTCTTATGTTATAACAGAGCTGTAGTCATAATGTGCAGCGCATGTGAAGCATGCATAAACGTTTTTTACATACATGAGGGAGAGTCATAATGGCAGGGAAAAGGCACAGGTCAACAAAAGAAGAGGTATTGAATAAAAAACTTCAGAAAAATGCAGAGACAAGAAAACAGCTTCAGGAAAAGATCAATATTCTGGATGCAGCGAATGCTGAACTGAGACAGCAGTTAAAGAATCTTACCGATTCAAAGAAAAAATCGGAGCGTGCTGCGGAGGCCAAAGTTAAGAGGGAAGAGAAGAAAAAGCAGGAGAAGGAGCTGATGAAGGCCATTAAAAAGACCGGCCTGAGCGTGGATGATATTCTCGAAAAATTAAATGACTGATTACCGTTGAAGAACTCCTGTGGAATGATCTCTGCAGGAGTTCAATTATGTAAGGCAATGCAGCGGAAGAACCATAAAGCCGAACAAGAACAGTAGATCAGGCTGCGGCGGTGAATTTTTTTGTGTAATATCGGCCCATTTGTATGCACTTGTATGATATAGTAATAGGTATCTGCAAACGGCCTTTTGTGCCTATTCAGATGCAATGAAAGAGAGTGTACATATTTATCTGCAAATTGTTCATATCTGGGAAGCGGGATCGTATGGTGAAGAGACTCTGGAATCAATTCAAAGAGTATATGAATATCGAAGTTGACCGGGAGGTCGCAAGAGTTGAGAACTCAAAAGCGCTGAAGATGATACTCACGGTCGGCTTACTGAATAGCTTGCTGCTGATCGTTCTGGATAAAATTGTGTTTGACAGGGTGAGATATGTTGCCCTGATCGGGTGCTGTATATTTTTGTTTTTTCTGGCATTCAGCTACATGAACTGGCCTGAATTGAAAGACGGGATCACGATCGAGGTCGAACTGGTGACGCTGCTGATGCTGGTACCGGTTGGAATCATTGAATATCTGCCGAAGGCAGAAGACGCCGCCTTTTTATATCTGATACTGCTTATTCTGCTTCCTTCCCTGATCCTTGATAAGCCATGGCACCTGCTGGCAATGGTTTTACTGGCCGGTGTATTTGCCCTGTTCAGGAATCATACTGTGATAGAGGATTCTGTCCGGGACCGGAATTTTGTCCGGATCTTGTCTGTAACCTTCCTGGCTTCTGTGTTTATCTCCCATTATGCTCATTCCAGGATCAAGTCTTTTCATTTGCGGCGGTCTACCCAGGTCGTTGCGGAGCATGATCCTCTGACCGGGATCTATAACCGGGCCGGCGGTATAAAGATGATCCGAGATTGCATTGACAAACAGGAATCAGGTACATTTTTGATTATCGATATCGATGATTTCAAGCTGGTCAATGACCGGTACGGTCATCAGAAGGGTGATGAGGTGCTGAAACAGGTTGCAGGAATCCTGCAGTCATCCTTTAAGCAGACGGATATTGTGATGAGAATGGGAGGAGACGAGTTCATTATTTACGCGGCAGGGATGGTTGACTTCGAGGTAAGCCGCAAACGTCTGGAGCTTCTCAACAAGGCGATCCACAAAGTAGTACTTGACGAAAAGGCAGGGAAATATGTTACAGTAAGTATCGGAGGCGCAATAAACGACGGGAGCTATCCGACTTATGACGCTCTGTATAAGGCGTCAGACCAGTACCTTTACCAGACGAAAGCAAAGGGGAAGGACGGATATTCTCTCCTGGGGACAAGCTACAAGAGGGGACCTCAATAAGTACAACAGGTCTTAGCCCGTTAATTAAGCTGCAACAGGTCTTAGCCCGTTAATTAAGCTATATATGGTAATTGGTCAATGAAGAAAACTATACTGTGGGTGACTGTTCCGTTTCTGATCATGCTAATCGTGGGCCTGTACTTATTGCTGCGGCCGCATCAGGAGGTTCAGGTCATTGAGGTTGTTGATAATTATACAAAGCAGGAGAAAGACGGTCAGCGTTCCTCACATAAGAAAA
>JAILJR010000031.1 GCA_024694565.1 Butyrivibrio sp.
TTCGCTCCTTTCGCTTCGTAGCGGTACTAAGGCACCAAAATACGGTGCCTAAGTACGGACGAGCTCATAGGGCCTCTCAGCCTCTTGTGCAATATGCACAGCCGGAGCCGGCCTGGCGAGCTTTTGTCGGGCAACTCAAAGTAATATTCACGGCTGTAAAGAAACGATATTCTTCACATCACCATTAAAGCTGCTCTGCTGTAACAACTTCGGTTCCGGCTGATGTGGAAACTGCCGCCTCCTCTGATGCTGTTGTCACGTTTTCTGCTGCAGGAGTCTCTGCGGCTGTGTTTGCCGCCTCTTCCTTCTGCTGAGTTTCTGCTTCTTTCTTTGTTTCCTCAACAGGCTGTTCAGATTTTACCTGGTCATTTGCAGCATCATCCACCACACCTGTCTCCATTGGAACTTCCATGTTGAGGCCAACCTTTCCACCTATATAAAGGAAACCTGCATATCCATTCTCGTCAAGAAGTGACATCGCGTCGGTGCCTGCCGGTATTGTGAAGCTTACACGGTTTCCCTTGTACTCCTGGTCGAGGAAGCTTACATAAAGTGATACATCAGGCCTGTTCTTAAGCGCCTCCATAACCTCTTTGTTGAAGCTGATAAAGTGCGATGTTGTAATCTTTACCGTACCGCCCTGTGGGGCTGTCCTGATCTTGTAGGCTGTACTGCCGGAAAATGCAAGATAGGCCGGCATCGGACTCAAAAACCATACCTTTCCGCACTCAGGACACATATACTTGTTTGTGCCATCTGCCGCTTCGAACTCGTTCATCACCGGAATCCACTCAAACTTGTGAACGTGATCAGGGTCATTCTGAAGAGCAAGCTTTGCCTCATGCTCATCAGTTGAAGTATTCCCTTCGCCTGCCTGCTCAGCAGTCTTTCCTGCCTGAGCCTCTGCTTTGGCTGCTTCTTCCTGGCTTTTAGCTTCACTTTCTGTTGCTTTTGAAGATGCATTGTCAGACTCTGCTGCTTCCTGCACTGCAGCATCAGTCCCCTCGGTTTTTGAAGCCTTCACATCCTCAGATTTTGTATCAGCTGCCGCATCTGCATTCTCTGCTTTGGCTTCAGCCACAGAATCTGATGCTTCAGTCTTAACTTCCTGTGCTCCTTCAGAAGCAGTATCGGAAGCGCTCTGTGAAGCTCCGGTCTTAACTTCCTGAGTCTTATCGGTTTCTGTAACTTCCGAGGCAGCTTTCGTTTCTTCTGATGCCTTAGCTTCCACAGCTTCCTGCACTACAGCATCTTTTACATCTGTCTCACCTGCAGCTGCAGTTGAAATTGCCATGGCTGATACCATAACTGCTGTCATTACTGTTGCTAATAATCTTTTATATTTCATCTCAATCACCTCGGAAACAATGATAACACTTTTACTATTTTTCGTACATGTCTTTCTTTCACAATATATTTATACGAATGAATCGCTTAATTGGCAAAAAAATCTAAAAAAATCTGTAATTCAGTTGCCCCGGCCGACAGCCTGCTTCTACTGTTTCGTGAGAAGTTCATAAGTGACTCCGTACTTTTCCGCGATGTCTCCTGCATAGGACATGCCTACCGGCGGAGCCACCCTTACCTCGTAGGAACGCTTTCCCGCATCGGATACAACTATCAGAGATGCTGCCTTTGCTTCTGATGAATCACTGTTTATTTCGTCAATGTCCGCTGCCAGCTTATGCATATGGGTGTTGTAAATAGTTCTTGCCCCCTTTTTCAATACTGCCTTAATGCAGTCCTTTGCTATGTAGTAGCCCTCTTCGAAGGATGTGGTCGAGAACGTCTCATTGAGAAGAATAAGGCTGTTTTTTGAAGCATCACTGTAAATCTGACGAAATCTCTTGCACTCCTCGCCCAGCCTCCCAAGGTCCAGCGTCTTGTCCTCATCTGCCGGAAAGTGCGTAAATATCAGATCCACCGGCACATATTCAAAGCTTTCGCCTGTCACATATATCCCTGCCTGTGCCATGAAAAAGAGCTGTCCCACAGTCTGGGTAATTGTAGTCTTCCCGCCTCTGTTGGCTCCCGTCAGCACATAAAGATTCTGTTCTTCGGAAAAAGACAGGTCATTCACAACTATGTCTGACGGCATCACGCTCTTTTCCTCGAGCAGCTTAAGGTTATAGATTCCCTTAGCTGACATTGACTTACCATCCGGCATCGGAGCATCCAGCGCCACCGGCTTGCAGAGCCTGAAGCCTCTCGCAATGAGTCCCTCAATGTATTCGGCCCATCTGATATAATAGATAAACTCGGGCATAAGATCTGTTATGTCGGTAATTGTCAGTATTGTATACCTGTTGAGAATGTCCCGGAGATGCCTGACAGTCTGGCTCAGCATCCTGTTGGTAATCTGATCCATATAGCTGGTAACGCCCCTGACACTGTCATCCCCCTCAGGGACATATCTCACACTCATCATCGCAATAGGGCTGAGCGCCGGGATTACCACATCATTTGTAGTCATTGGCGTCTGTCTTACAGAAAACTCATTAAACCTGTATTCACCGTTCCAGTCTGTTCCCTTGTGAATGTTGTCGCTCTTTGATATCCTGTCGACAAAATTACTCACAATTGAAGATTTTGTAAATGCCCTGTCATTTACCGATATCAATCCTATTCCTGCGGCTTCAAACCTTTCATTCAGGTTTATCCCCACCGTGACGCTCTTTAAATTGCTGGTGCTTGCCCGGAGCATCGAAATATCCTTCTTCAGATCCTCAAGAGCATTGTCAGAATAAAGCTTTGTCACATAGTCCCTAAGCCTTTGCATCCCATCTGACAAAAGCTCTACTCCTGATAAACAGTTGTTAAGCGCCTCAATGCACTCCACATAATCCTTAAGCTCATCAAGTCTGTGGAGAAGGTCCCATATTCCCGGCTCATGGTCGCGGTCATGCTTGAAGCTTCCATAATCTCTCAGAAAATTGATCCTGTCAAAAAGCTCTGTTATATCATCCCGCATTTTCTTGTTTTCAAGTATGTCATTAAAGACATCGCTTCTGTACCCGGCATTTCGGGCATCATCAGACATCAGCTTCATCACATTGTAGATGTAAGTCTGTTCATTTTCTTTCCTCGACAGTTTTTTTACAATGGCATCCATACCGATGTCGTGAAATGTGATATCACTAATCTTTTTGAAATCAAGTTCTTTATCAGGAAAAAGAAGACTAAGCTTGTTCTTCATAGCTACCCCTATCTGCCTAAGCCGTTTAAAAAAGTGTATGCATGTTTCCACCTGGCAATCACTTTTTCATAAGTGTTTTCGGGCTCACAAAATATGGTTTCCAGTGAGCAAATCATCCCTTTGCCCACATGAAGTCATATATAATACTATAACTTACCAAAAGTGTTGCGCAATAACCTTTCAAAAGAAAAATGCAGGGACTGTACCCTGCATTTTCCGCTTTTGCCATCAGTAAGTTATAACCTGCCAATCAGCTTTCCTTCTTCTCGTTCTCTTCTTTCCTCCTCATGTGCTCGTCGTACGATTTTTTGCCGGTTGCACCAAGAAGGAAAATTATCAGGAGCCACCACCAGCTGACCTTCTGCGCATCTTCTGCTGTCTGAATGTTGTTGGCAAGCGCCACACCATCATCCTTTATGTTTACAGTAGGATTATTTGGAGTAGCTGTCTTGTCGCCCTTAGTCTTATTCAGATCCGATCCGTTCGACAACGCAACGCCCTCATCGGGTATATCTGCGAAAACTACTGTGCCATCCTGCATATTGCCATTCTGAAGAGTCTGCCCATCCAATGGTGAACGCGTTGCTCCCAGAACTGCCTGACCATTCACGTCAGAACGCGCTCCCTGTGCTGTCGTGCCATTCCTGTCAGAACGTGCACCAAGTACTGCCGGGACATCATCTGCTGCAGCAAGATCTGTGCCGCCTGCATCACCTGCGTCCGCCACTGCTGCCGAAGCTGCTGCGGGCGTTCCCTCGCCGGTTGCCGGTACTGCTGTATCGCCCGTTGCAGCAGCCGCATCAGCTGTCTGTGATGCCGCAGCGTTTGCAGCATTAGTTGCCACATCAGATGAACCTGTGCCTGTATTTGAAGCAGGAGTTGTCTGTAACGAGCCGCCGGTTCCCGTTGATGGAGTTATAGTATTCTGTACAATTGCTCCGCCGGTGCCTGATCCGCCTCCGGCTGTACCGCCACTCGTTCCGCCTGTGCCGCCGGTTGTACCACCGCTCGTTCCGCCTGTGCTGCCTCCGGTTGTGCCGCCGCTCGTTCCGCCTGTGCCGCCTCCGGTTGTGCCGCCGCTCGTTCCGCCTCCGGTCGTACCGCCGCTCGCTTCGCCTGCGCCATTACCGTTTTGTGCTGTATCAGGCTGTAGCTTTTGAAGAGCCTGGGCTAATTTCTCCTCCGCCTCTTTTTCCCTGGCCTGAACATCTTTATAGCTTTCTATTGCTGCATCCTTAAGAGCATCGGCTTCCTTCTTAAGCTTATTAAGCTCATCAATAAGCTCAGTCATTGTCATACCGTTCAGTTCTTTGGCCTTCTCTTCATCTACTTCAAGTCCAAAATGAACAGCCACATCATCTATCCCAAGAACGTTGACAGCAATTCGGTCCCTCTTGAACCTGCCATAGTTCTCTTCTATGTCACTTATCGCATCAGCAAACACTCCGACCTTCTCAGATGCATTATCAACTGCTTTCTGAGCCTCTTCTACCTCTTCTCTGTATGCGCCGAGCTGATCTTTTAGATCATTTACTTTCTTTACAGAGTTATTATTGTTTTCATTAAGGCCATTAATGAAATCATTCAGCGCTTTATTACTGTCTATCAGTTCCTAAATTTTTCCAGCACTAATATTGTATTTATCAACTACATATGTCTTTACGTAAGAATAACCGCCCTCTCCTTTCAGTACATTCGATATGGTTTCATTGTCTCCAAGAATCAAACAGTTCGCATCCTTGTATAATCCATTTTGATTCTGGGCAGGCGTAACCATTGTCAGATTCTTATATACGGAACCATTCGGTGCTGTATACAATATAGAACCATCAGATGTCACCTCAGTCGTCATCTTTTTTGTCAGGTCGCCTTCATCATTGTAAGTTACATTAGGTACTGCAGGATATTTCCCATACAGTTCGAACTGAGTAATTTTCTTCTCTTCGCCATTTTCATCCACAAAAGAATATAGCCTCAGCATACCCTGCTCTGTACATCTTACTATGTTATCCTTGTGAAGTATGCTCTTGCCATTCCTTAGATAATTATCTGAGTTATCCTCTGTTATGCTGCTGCTTAACACCTCCATAGCTTTGGCTTTTGTTTCTGTTCCCTTAACTTCCCCCTCGGACTTTTCATACATTACTATTCCGGTAGCCGCCTCTGCTGTATTCTTCTTTAATAAGTTGTGATGATCAACATCAGTTTTGGCTATTGAATCCCAGTTGAAATACTTAGTACCTTGCTGGATAGTTCCATTCGCATCTTTGTAATAATATGTGACTTCAGTATAATTCTTTTCATACTCACCATTACTGCCACTGAATGCCTTATGGACAATACTGGTCTTATGTTCATCATCTTCGACAAGATCAAGCTGACATACTTCCGGCAGATAATAATTTACAATTACGGTATCCATGGCTTGTCTTGACTTATCAATTCCAACACCAAACTTTCCGCTCCAGTCTTCGCCTTTTGTATCAGTCAGTTGATATTCACCGTTATTCTTTGCTTCGTCGATTGCTTTATCCGCAGTATCCAACGCCAGCGCCAGATTATCTACTTTCGTCTTGGCTGCAGCTACTTCTTTTTGCGCGGCATCAACCTTGTCTGTGGCAGTGCCAAGCTTCTCTCCAAATCTTACCTCTGCTTCATCCAGCTTCTTCTGCGCGGCTTCAAGTTCTGTAACTGCCTGGTTATATTTTTCGCTCAGTAATTGATTCCATTCCAGCTGAGCATCATATTCAGACTTCCTGCTATCTTTTGCCTGTCTGAATTTTTCCTCCGCCTGACGTATCTGCTCTACATTCTCAGCATTCTCTATTTCATTGATAAAACTTAAAGCCTCTTCATCTGCTTCTTTAACTATCCCACTAATAATCTCAGAAGATGTAATAAGGCCCGGCACTGCACCATCATCAGTAATGCAGTCTGTTGCCTCTTTGAATGCATTAGCAGCCTCTTTGTAGGCCTCATCAGCTTCCTCATTTGCCTGCTCAGCTTCCTCAAGAGCCTTCTTTGCCGCTTCCACATCCCCGGCACTGTTTGCAAGACTCTTTACAGCAGACGGATCCGTATATGTTGATGACGTAGTATTTCCGGCACCGTCATTGTTATTGTCCGCATTGTTGGTACCGTCTTCACCCGCATTGCCGGCATCAGCACCACCCGCGTTGCTGGCATCTGATCCGCCCGCATTGCCGGCATCAGCTCCATCCGCGTTGCCGGCATCTGATCCGCCCGCATTATTGGCTCCGGCTCCGCCCTCGTTGCTGGCACTCTCATTACCAGTACCATTAACTACAGGCTTTTCCGTATCTTCGACCACTTCTTTTGCAGCAGCGATCAGATCGCCAATTTCATTCACTGCATTATCCGGAGCTGCATCAACACTCAATGCCCCCACATTCTTATCTGCATCACCTTCAAGGATTATGTTTGCTGCTTCCGTCGCCTCAGGAACAGCCGGCCCAAGGCCGGTATCCTCAAGTATTATGCTATCGCCGCCTTCCGAAGCAGCACTGTTATTCTGCTCTTCATCCGTCCCGCCATCCGGCTCATTGCCATCAGTCGAAGATGCGCCGGATTCCTGCCCGTTGCCTTCAGCCGAAGGTGAACCGGATTCCTGCCCGTTTCCTTCATCCGGCAAATTGTCGCCATTTTCAGACCCGGAGTTTTCCTCCGAAGTCCCGGCACTTGCATCTGCACCGCTTTCAGATTGTGCTTCGCTGTTAGCTTCTCCAGCATTCTCATTGGTATCATTATCTTCAGGTGCACCTATAGCCTCGTTTGCTGCATCAGCCATATCTTCGGCATGATCCAGAGCATCATCTATAGTCTGTGCGTCATAGCTTAATGCTTCATCAACAATATCATCATCACTGGATCCTGCTGTCTGATCTGACTCCTGTGAGTGCTGATTTTCATTATCCGATTCACTCCCCGGATCATTGGCATATGCCGTAATAGGGGTCTGGAGAAACATCATTGAAGATATACCCAGCATAATTGCGGATAGCAGTTTCTTATTCTTAACTTTATTCGTACTCATATACTTCCCTCCTTCCCTATGTACAGCATATCTGATACGTCACATCATTTAGATTGTTTTTCTTCATCCTCATCGCCTATACGATCGAAAAGATACTGCAGAACATCTGCGGTAAATTTTCTTGCCTTGAATGCTATTGATTTCTTTTCGCCAATTTCCTGATCCTCACGAACCGCTTCGGCGTACATTATCATTGTCTCAGCGACGATAATCACATCTCTGCCTATCATATTCGGAACACGCTTATCAACTGTTATGGCTATTCCCAAGGGGCTGATATTCTTGACCTGCCCGAAATACTTTGAAAGTGATTCTTTGTCAACGATTACACTGTTTGCCAAAAACTCTACTCGATTGATTGATCTTCGCTCTTGCATTCTTTTACACCTCGCCTAAAATTTTAGTTAGTTATAGTTATGCTAATGATATTATATCTTTTATTAAATCATACAATACATCATATCCAAACCTGTTTTTGTCAATTCGTATCATTTCAGGATTATTTAATAGAAATTTTAGAGTTTCATAACTCAAAAAAACGAGGACACCATGCATATTTCGCATAGCGCCCCGTTTCATAATATGCCATCCCAATCATTCTTTAACTTATTTGTGCCGGATTGATGTCTATTGCAAGACGGAATAAGAAGCCGATGCGGGCATCGACGACTGATGACACCGCGGCATATGCCGACAGGATGTTGCAAATAAGTAAAGAAATGATTGGGATGGTACACCTGTCTTTCAAACTGATAGTAACCTTTACTCCAGATCCTCAATAAGAAGCTCCGCGATATGCTTCCTTGACACCCCGTTGTTCATTGCCTGACGGCCGATGTAGCTGTGAGCCTCGTCTTCTGTCATACTTCTTTTTTCCACGAGCAGTATCTTGGCTCTGCTCACAAGGCGCAGCTCCTCCAGCTTTTCCTCTAAAGACCTGTTCTTTATGGCCAGCTTTCTTAGCCTGTTCTGAATCGAGATCATATAGCGGATAGCTTTGTCCATCCTCCCTTTTGGAACAGGCTTTGATATAACGAGGACGCCTGCATCCGTAACCTTTTCAAGGATATCATCATAGATGTCCTCAGGGGTTACAAGCAGTATTGAGGAGTTTGTTTTTTCAGCAGCATCCAGCGAAAACTCCACCCCCATCTCATCAGGCATGGGAGCGTTTATAACTATCAGATCATAATCCCTCTCGAGTATGCACCGCCTTGCTATTGATGCACTTCTCCTCACATCAATGGTTATAAAGCCTGCAAGGGACTTCTTCACAAGGGCATCAAATCGCTCGGAGGAGGACACGATCAGAATGGATCGTCTGATACCTTCATTTTTAGGCATAGTACCTCCTCAGCATCCTGTGTATTCCCTGATGATTCCTTCCGGGATAATGTTCTTAATAAACTCACTGTGGCCTGCAATCTTGCCGGCTTCCTTCCTGGAAGTTGGAAGAAGCGCTGCATCCTCATCCATTTCCCTGGGAAGCTCCAGCTTTCTTTCGATCCCCGATAATCCCGCATGAATCAGAAGGGCATAAACAAGATACGGGTTGCTTTCAGCATCAGGTGATCTAAGCTCCACGTGGGTCTTTCCCCGGTATGTGTCTATATGCAGAAGCTCTGAATAGCCTCCGCTTGCCCAGTCCGCCTTATCAGGAGCAGAGCTGCTGCCAAGTCTGGCATAAGATGCTTCCTTGGGATTTAAAAAGGCAGTCATGTCCCTTATCTTTTCGAGAATACCTGCTGCTGCATATTTCGCAACATCATTCCCGTCCCTGTCAGTTGCATAAATATTGATATGATATCCATTTCCCGGCTTTCCGGGAATTGGCACGGGTGAAAAATCCGAGTACAGACCATATCTGTTGGCAACCGTTGCAACGACCATTTTGAAGGTGATCATTTCATCGGCAGCTTTAAGGGGCTTTGCGTAGTGAAAATCGATCTCGTTCTGTCCCGGTCCCTTCTCGTGATGACTCCGCTCAGGTATAAGCCCCATTCTCTCAATGGTGAGACTTATTTCCCGCCTTACATTCTCGCACCGGTCCAGAGGTGCAATGTCCATGTAGCCTGCATTGTCATAAGGAGTTGAAGTGGGGTTTCCATTTTCGTCCAGAGTAAAGAGATAGAACTCAGATTGTGTTCCGAACTTAAAATCAATGCCTGCCTCCTTAGCCTTTCTCACAGCATTTTTGAGGATTGCCCTGGTGTCAGCTTCATATTCCTCCCCCTCAGGAGTATACACTCCGCAGAACATACGAAGAACCCTTCCGTTGTCAGGTCTCCACGGAAGTATGGACATTGTATCCGCATCAGGCTTTAAATAGAGCGATGCGTAGGGGCAGTCACCAAAGCCCGCTATCTCCCTGGCGTTTATGGGCGCTCCGTCGTCAAAAGCCTTTTTAAGCTCCCCGGGCATGACAGAAATGTTCTTCTGAACTCCGTATGCATCCCTGAAGGCAAGCCTGATAAACTTAACATCATCCTCCTCAATAAACTTCATGACTTCATCAACTGTGATCGACATATTTGCATCCTCTTTAATATCTGATGAGCCGGACGGCAAAATCCCATCCGGCCAGCTCATCTGATGTTTATGTTTTTAGTTACGACAATTTCTTTAAGCGTTCAACAGCACGTATTGTGTTCTCACGGCTGCCGAAGGCGGTGAGACGGAAGTAGCCTTCTCCGTGAGGGCCGAAGCCTGAGCCGGGTGTTCCGACAATCCGGGCTTTTGCAAGAAGGTAGTCAAAGAACTCCCAGCTGGTCATGCTGTCTTTTGTCTTAAGCCAGATGTAGGGAGCGTTGATGCCACCTGAGACATCAAAGCCGGCGCTGCCAAGCCCCTCAAGGATTATCCCGGCATTTTCCATGTAATATGCAATCTGGGCTTTTACCTGGGCTCTTCCCTCATCCGAGTAGACAGCTTCGCCTGCTCTCTGAATGATGTAGGGCGCGCCGTTATACTTCGTCCCATGCCTTCTTGCCCAGAGCGGCCAGAGCTTTTCCCCGCCGGCCTCAAGCTCCTTTGGGATCACGGTATATCCGAGGCGAAGTCCAGTAAAGCCCGCTGTCTTTGAAAAAGACTTAAACTCTATGGCACAGCCCCTTGCTCCCTCACATTCATATATGCTGTGGGGAACACCCTCCTCAGAAATAAAGGCTTCGTAGGCCGCATCATAGAGTATTATGGAACCGTTTTTGTTTGCATAGTCCACCCACTCCTGAAGGCGTTCCTTCTTCATTGCTGCTCCCGTGGGATTGTTCGGGAAACACAGATAGATAAGATCCGGCACTTCTGCAGGAAGCTCCGGCGCAAAATCATTCTCCTTTGTGCATGGCATGTAGATCACACCCTTAAATCTCCGGAGCTCATCATCATATTCCCCGGTTCTTCCTGCCATGACATTCGAATCCACATACACAGGATAAACAGGATCACATACCGCGATCTTATTATCAAGAGAAAATATCTCCTGAATATTTCCACAGTCTGACTTGGCTCCATCGGAGACAAAGATCTCATCTGCTGAAATACCGCAGCCCCTTGCCTCATAGTCCTTCCTGGCTATGACATCCCTCAGAAACTCATATCCAAGGTCCGGAGCATATCCTTTAAAGCTCTCCTTCTGTCCCATCTCATCAACGGCAAGGTGAAGCGCCTTTATAACGGCTGGCGCAACAGGCTCCGTGACATCTCCAATCCCGAGCCGTATTATGTCAGCCTCAGGATTTGCCGCTGAATATTCAGCCACCTTCTTAGCAATAGTAGAAAACAGATAACTCCCCGGAAGCTTCTTATAGTTCCTATTAATAGTTGCCATTTTGACACTCTCTCCTCTTAAATATCTGTGAATATTTCTATGACATAATTTATGCAGCCCCGATGTGTCTGTGCATTATTGCCTTACCAAAATAGATCATTCACTGAGGCACCTTCTTCACAAATTCGTGTACCCCATCAGAAACTCATCGACTTCGCGGGCGCAGGCGCGGCCCTCGGCGATAGCCCATACCACAAGTGACTGCCCCCTGTGCATATCTCCTGCGGAAAAGAGCTTTGTCCCCGGTATACGGTATCCATCTTCCTGTGTGATAACAGCTCCGCGTTGATTCCTTGCAGCCGAAAACTCATCTGCTGCATAGTCCTCACACCCGATAAAGCCTGCTGCAATAAGCAGTATGTCACACTTCAGGGTCTTCTCTGTTCCTTCCACAAAAGACATTTTACCATCTTTAAATGTTACTTTCACAGTCTCTATCTGTTTTAGCTGCCCCTTTTTGTCTGTAAGGACACTCTTAACCGTCGTCTCAAACACCCTTGGATCTTCTCCAAAGAGCGCAATAGCCTCCTCATGCCCGTAGTCCGTCTTCAGGATCTTCGGCCACTCAGGCCACGGATTGTTTGCCATTCTTTGAACAGGCGGCTTTTTCATCATCTCAAGGGCTGTTACGCTCTTCGCACCAAGCCTTAATACTGTTCCTATGCAGTCATTTCCGGTGTCTCCACCGCCTACAACAACCACATTTTTACCCTTAACGTCGATGTATACGCCGGCATCCTCAAGAGCTGCCACAGTCCTGTCTTTAGCCTTCAAAAGAGCTCTGGTTGTACCGGACAGAAAATCTACCGCATAGTAAACACCCCTGACTTTTCCGGGCTCAGCAGCAGGGAGAGGTCGCGCCTTCTTTGCGCCGCAGCACAGTGCCACCGCGTCAAAGTCCTTCAGAAGTTCAGACCCTCTTATATCCTCTCCGACATTGCAGCCTGTATGGAAAATAACACCCTCATCCTCCATCAGCTTTCTTCTTCGCTTTATGACACTTTTGTCCAGCTTCATGTTGGGAATCCCAAACATGAGAAGGCCTCCGATCTCTTCGTCCCTCTCAAAGACCTCAACGCTGTGTCCTCTGTGGTTCAGTTCGTCCGCTACAGCAAGTCCCGACGGACCGCTTCCTACTACAGCAACCTTTTTCCCGCTCCTTATGGGCGGAACAACCGGCTTTATATAACCTTCGGCATACGCCCTCTCCACCAGATAAAGCTCATTGTCATGAACCGTCACCGGATCGCCATCCTGTCCGCACATGCAGGCCTTCTCACACAGCGCCGGGCACACCCTTCCCGTGAACTCTGGGAAGTTGCTTGTTTTGTGCAGCCTTGAAAAGGCATGCCCATCGTGCCCTCTGTAAATCTCATCATTCCACTCAGGGATAAGGTTGTGAAGAGGACAACCGGTGACCATCCCGGAGAGCTTCATTGCCGACTGGCAGAATGGAACCCCGCAGTTCATGCACCTTGCAGCCTGCTTCCTTCGAGCCGAAGAATCCAGCGGTGTATGGAACTCCCCGAAGCTCTTCACCCTCTCAAGAGGCGGAACATCACCGTTCTCTCTTCTTTTATACTCAAGAAATCCTGTCTCTTTTCCCATTATTTCTTCTCTCCCAATTTGATAGATCAGATATGGCGGCATCGCCAAAAGCCCTATCCGCTTTTGTCGATTATCACTATATGATCTCTTTAAAGGCCTCAAGTACAGCGTTGTCGTAATCTATGCCCTGCTCCTCATACTTGCCGATGGCAGTCAGCATCCTTTGGTAATCGTTTGGAACTATCTTTTTAAAATCAGGCAGGTACTGCTCAAAATTACTCAATATCTCCCTGGCGAATTCGGATTCCGTCTCCTTTACATAGTCCTCTATGATGCCCCGAAGCTCAGCAATGTCATATTTCTCTGTAACCTCATTTAATGAAGCCATATCCTTGTTCATCCTTAGATAAAGAGTGTGCTCCCGATCAAGGACATAGGCTATGCCGCCGCTCATTCCCGCGGCAAAGTTCTTACCAGTCATACCGAGGATCACTGCTCTTCCACCGGTCATGTACTCAAGTCCGTGGTCTCCACAGCCCTCGGATACAGCACACGCTCCGGAGTTTCTCACACAGAATCTCTCACCGGCAATGCCGCATACATAGGCTTTTCCTGATGTTGCACCATAAAGCGCCACATTTCCTATGATGATGTTTTCATGTGCCTTGTAGGCTGCATTCTCTGCAGGCCTTACTATAACCTTTCCTCCTGAGAGCCCCTTACCAAAACCGTCGTTTGCATCACCGTAGAGCTTTAATGTTATTCCCTTGGGAAGGAATGCTCCAAAGGACTGTCCACCGCCGCCCACTGCTTTTACTATGATCGAATCATCTGCGAGCCTGTTGCCAAAATCAGCAGTAACCCTGCTGCCAAGGAGTGTGCCAAAGCTTCTGTCGGTACTGGATACCTTTGCACTTATGCGTATTGACGGCTCCTTTGTATCAGGCATTGAAGCATGTATAAGGCCGGCCTTTAATTTTTCTTTTTCTTTCTCGTACTCAGGAATCAGTACTTTGGAATCGATGGTCTTCTCCAGCCCAAAGTCATATATATCACCCGGTTCAAAGTGGCTCTTCTCAACTCCTGCATACGAGGGATCCAGTATTTTGGAAAGATCAGCCGTGTCCCTGCATCTTGCCTTTTCTATGGTTCTCATCTTCAGGCAGTCGGTTCTTCCGACCATCTCCTCAACCCTTCTGAATCCGAGAACGCTCATGATCTCACGCAGCTGCCTTGCCACAAAGAGCATAAAGTTCATGACATGCTCAGGCCTTCCTTTAAAGCGTTTTCTCAGCTCCTCATTCTGCGTTGCGATTCCCACAGGACAGGTATCCTTGGAACACACCCTCATCATCATGCAGCCCATGCATACAAGGGGTGCTGTTGCAAATCCGAATTCCTCCGCACCAAGGAGGGCTGCTATTGCCACATCCCTTCCTGTCATAAGCTTTCCATCTGTCTCAAGCACAACGCGGCTTCTTAGACCGTTGTCAAGAAGTGACTTGTGTGCTTCACTCACACCAAGCTCCCAGGGAAGACCTGCATGATGTACCGATGAAGAAGGCGCAGCACCCGTTCCTCCGTCGTAGCCTGAGATCAGTATCACCTGGGCTCCGGCCTTGGCAACACCGGATGCAATCGTCCCTACTCCTGCTTCAGATACCAGCTTCACTGATATCCTCGCCTTGTCGTTGGCATTCTTAAGGTCATATATGAGCTGTGCAAGATCCTCTATTGAATAAATGTCATGATGCGGCGGCGGAGATATAAGCGACACTCCGGGTGTTGAAAACCTGGTTGAGGCAACCCAGGGATATACCTTTTTACCCGGAAGATGACCTCCCTCACCCGGTTTTGCTCCCTGTGCCATCTTTATCTGTATCTCTTTGGCGCTCATCAGATACTGGCTCGTAACTCCAAACCTGCCTGAAGCGACCTGTTTTACCGCGCTGTTTCTCTCGGTGCCAAAGCGAGTCACATCTTCACCGCCCTCACCTGTATTGCTCTTTCCCCCAAGGCGGTTCATGGCCTTCGCAAGAGTCTCATGAGCCTCCTTTGAAAGTGAGCCGTAGGACATTGCTCCCGTCTGGAAGCGCTTAACGATTTCCTCCTCGCTTTCAACCTCCTCCAAAGGAACCGGCTCTTTTGCAGGGACAAATGCCAGCATGGCGCGAAGTGTGTGAGGTCTGTCCTCATCATCCACCATGGCGGCATACTCCTTAAACCTCTCGTAATCACCCTCCCTTACAGCTCTCTGAAGTGTCACGATAGTCCTGGGGCTGTACATATGGTCTTCCTTGTCCTCTCCGCTTCGAAGCGAATGGAAACCCTGAGAGTCGAGGGTCGTATCGACAGAAAGACCCAACGGATCAAATGCCCTGTTGTGCCTGTACTCTACATCTTCTCCTATTTCCTTTATACCGATCCCGCCAACCCTGCTGACGATCCCGGTAAAGTATTTGTCGACGAACTCCTGAGAAAGTCCTATCGCCTCAAATATCCTTGCTGACTGATATGACTGCAGAGTCGAGATTCCCATCTTGGCTGCAATCTTTACAACGCCTCCCAGAAGAGCCTTGTTGTAGTCAGCTATCGCAGTGTGATAGTCCTTGTCAAGGATCCCGAGATCTATGAGTTCTGCAATACACTCCTGTGCAAGATACGGATTGATCGCTCTGGCACCAAAGCCAAGCAGCGTCGCTATCTGATGCACGTCTCTGGGTTCGCCGCTCTCGAGTATGAGTGAAACCACTGTGCGCCTCTTTGTTCTTACGAGGTGCTGCTCCACTGACGAAACTGCCAAAAGAGACGGTATAGGCATATGGTTCTCATCAACTCCCCTGTCAGAGAGGATGATGATGTTGACGCCATCCGCAACAGCCCTGTCAACCGAGATGTTGAGCTGGTCAAGCGCCCTGTCCACGGGTGTGTTCTTGTAATAGAGGAGCGATATCTTTTTCACCTTAAAGCCCGGCTGGTCGAGTGCCTCTATCTTCATGAGGTCGACACCCGTAAGTATCGGGTTGTTTACTTCGAGAACTCTGCAGTTTGAGCCCTTCTCCCTGAGAAGATCACCGTCTGAACCAATGTAGACGGTTGTATCCGTGACCACCTTCTCCCTCAGTGAATCGATAGGTGGATTTGTCACCTGGGCAAAGAGCTGCTTGAAGTAGCAAAAGAGCATCTGGTGGTGCTGCGACACAAAAGCCAGCGGCACATCGGTTCCCATCGAGACCGTCGACTCAACGCCGTTCATCGCCATGGGCATGATCTGCTCCTTTACATCCTCATAGGAGTAGCCAAAGACCTTGTAGAGCTTATCTCTGACCTCCTGGGTGTTTGTCGGTATCTTTTTATTAGGTATATTCAGTGACCCAAGGTGCAGAAGATGCCTGTCTATCCACTCTCCGTAGGGCTTTGACTTTGCATACCTCTCCTTGCACTCCTCGTCGGAAATTATCCTTTTCTGCCTTGTATCAACAAGCAGCATATGCCCCGGAGAAAGACGCGATTTCTTTGCGATCCTGTCCTCCGGGATATCAAGCACGCCAACTTCAGATGAAAGGATCAGCCTTCCATCCGAGGTCACATAGTATCTTGAAGGACGCAGTCCGTTTCTGTCCAGGGTTGCGCCAAATACTTCGCCGTCTGTGAAAAGAACTGCTGCCGGTCCGTCCCATGGCTCCATCATTGTGGCATAGTAATGATAGAAGTCCTTCTTCTCCTTTCCCATAAAGTCATTGTGCTTCCAGGGCTCAGGAATCGTCAGCATCATCGCAAGCGGAAGGTCCATGCCGTTCATGTACAAAAACTCAAGTGTGTTGTCCAGCATGGCAGAGTCTGAACCCGACGAAGCAATGACAGGATAGACCTTGGCAAGGTCATCACCGAAAACCTCCGATGACATGGTCTCCTCCCTGGCCAGCATTCTGTCACTGTTTCCGCGGATGGTATTTATCTCGCCGTTGTGTGCGATCATCCTGTAAGGATGGGCGCGCTGCCAGGAAGGTGTTGTGTTCGTCGAGAATCTGCTGTGTACCATGGCAATTGCAGTTTTGTAATCAGGGGACAGGAGGTCTTCATAGAAATTACGAAGCTGCCCAACGAGAAACATTCCCTTGTAGACAATAGTCCTCGATGAGAGCGAACATATATAGGTGTCCTCTGATGACTTTTCATATTCGCGGCGAAGAGCATAGAGACGCCTGTCAAATTCAATGCCCCTTGGAACATCAGATGGTCTTTCAATAAAGCACTGGCAGATGTGAGGCATGCAGTTTCTGGCAACCTCTCCGAGGATTTCGGGATGTATCGGAGTCTCTCTCCAGCCGAGAACCTTCAGGTTTTCCTTGTCAGCGATCACCTCCAGGAGTCTCTTTGCAAACATGCGCTTCATGTCATCCTGAGGAAAAAAGAACATGCCTATTCCGTAATCTCCCTTTTCCTTCAGGCTGATCCCCAGTCTTACCGCTTCTTTTGAAAAAAAGTCGTGTGAGATCTGAGCCAGGATACCGACACCGTCACCGACCTTGCCGGTTGCATCTTTTCCTGCTCTGTGCTCAAGCTTTTCAACTATTGAGAGTGCATCGTCCAGGACTTTGTTGTCCGGAACTCCATTTATATTTATCACTGCGCCTATACCGCAGGCATCATGTTCTTTCATCCAATCTTCCATAGGGGGGTACCTTTCTTAATTTGAATGATTTAGTCCGGCCGGCAAGATTTGCATATGCACCTTGGGCACGCTTTCGCTCCTGCTCACTGGCAGCGGTACTAAGGCACTAAAGGACAGTGCCTTAGTACCGCTGCCAGCGAGCAAGGGCCACTTCGGTTGCATATGCAAATCCTGCCGGCCTCATCGGCTGAAACAGGTCTTCGATGAATAATGTAAGTGTTCTTCAGCCGGTAAAACTATAATTTTTTATCTGAGTGAGAAGAGCATCTGGCCGTAGGTCGGGTAGCTAAGGTATTTGTCAGGGATCAGGGCCTCGGCTTCATCTGCGTATTTTCTCAGTTCTTCCATGTCCTTTAGGACTGTGCTTTGATAGTATGATGCAGTCTCCAGAGCCTCGACCTTTTTCTCAGCTTCCTTTGTGTCGTCTGCAAGTGTCTTCAGAGCTGAACACATTTTGGCACTGGCGTCGTCAAGGGATTTGAGGATACCTGTTTCCAGGGTGCAGGCAGCTCCTTCGATTGCTTCTCTCTTTTGAAGGATTTCTTTGGAGAGATCCTTCTCATAGGCAATAATGCCTTCTGTCAGGTCTTTTCTCACCATCTCCTGCATTGTCAGAGCCTCGATGTGTATCGACTTCGAGTAGTTCTCGAGAAGGATCTCATATCTTGAATGTATCTCTTCCTTTGTAAAGATACCATGTCTGGTGAAGAGCTCTATGGACTCGTCAGATATCCAGTAGGGCATTGCATCAGGAAGGGACTTGAGGTTCGGAAGACCTCTCTTTGCCGCTTCTTCAACCCACTCGTCGGTATAACCGTTTCCGTTGAAAAGAACTCTCTTGTGCTCTGCAAGTGTCTCCTTTAGGATCTCCATTACCTTTTCCTTCAGCTCGTCGCCGCTGTAAGAAGAAAGCTTCTCGTAGAGCTTTGCCACTTCTTCAGCAACAGCCGTGTTGAGGACAATATTGGCATTTGCAACCGACACTGATGAACCCGGCATGCGGAACTCGAACTTGTTTCCGGTGAAAGCAAAGGGCGATGTCCTGTTCCTGTCTGTGTTATCCTTTGTAAAGTGCGGAAGAACCGTAGCACCCATGGCCATCTGAACCTTGCCCTGGCTCTTGTAGGCAGCACCCTCTTCCACTCCCTTCAATACCTCTGCAAGTTCATCTCCAACAAAGATTGAGATGATTGCCGGAGGTGCCTCGTTTCCGCCGAGTCTGTGGTCGTTTCCTGCGGATGCAACTGAAAGGCGGAGTATTGGAGCATACTCATCAACAGCTGCAATAACCGACATGAGAAATACGAGGAAAGGAATGTTCTCTCCGGGGTTCTTTCCGGGATCCAGAAGGTTCATCCCGGTATCGGTACAGATGGACCAGTTGTTGTGCTTTCCGGATCCGTTGATTCCCTCGAAGGGCTTCTCGTGAAGAAGGCATGCATAATTGTGCTTGTCGGCAACCTTCTTCATGACCTCCATGGTGAGCTGGTTGTGGTCCACGGCAATATTGGCTGTCTCAAATACAGGTGCCAGCTCATGCTGGGAAGGAGCAACCTCGTTGTGCTTGGTCTTTGCGGGAATTCCCAGCTTCCAGAGCTCTTCATCAAGGTCATGCATGTATGCAGAAACCTTAGGCTTGATAACTCCAAAGTAGTGGTCCTCCATCTCCTGACCCTTTGTGGCAGGCGCACCAATAAGTGTTCTGCCTGTAAAGAGGAGGTCCTTTCTCTGTTTGTAGAAATCCTTATCGATAAGGAAATATTCCTGCTCGGAGCCGATTGTTGTGTTGACCCTGTTTACATCCTCGTAGCCAAGCAGGTGAAGCATCTTTACCGCCTCATTTGACAGCGCCTCCATTGAACGAAGAAGAGGGGTCTTTTTATCCAGCGCCTCTCCGCCGTAGGAGCAGAAGGCTGTCGGAATGTAAAGTGAACCATCCTTGATAAACGCGGGGGATGATGGATCCCATGCGGTATATCCCCTGGCCTCAAAGGTTGCCCTAAGTCCCCCTGATGGAAAGCTTGATGCGTCCGGCTCTCCCTTTACCAGCTCTTTTCCCGAAAACTCCATGATGATCCTTCCGTCATCAAGGGGTGAGATAAAGCTGTCGTGCTTCTCAGCTGTGAGTCCTGTCATGGGCTGGAACCAGTGAGTGAAATGTGTCGCACCGTTTTCTATAGCCCACTCCTTCATTGTCGCTGCAACACAGTTCGCAACGTCAAGTTCAAGGTGGGTGCCCTTTTCAATTGTCTTATGTACTGCTTTATAGATATCCTTTGGAAGTCTCTCCCTCATAACCTTGTCATTGAATACCAGACTTCCGAATTCCTCTGTAAGTTTTCCTGCATCGATCATAACTGTTCTCCTCCTTTTTTCGAATTAATAATTAGCTTCCAATTTTTGATAATCAGTCCATCAGTAGGCGCTGGCGCCATAATTTGAAAGAACTCTTGCCGAAGGATCGTTCACATCACAGCCCTTCCAGCTCTTATTTGGCATCCAGAAATCAGCCACCATACCTGCCTGTCCCGGATAATACTTTTCAAATATCTCTCTATATAGAAGCGATTCCTTCGTAAAAGGTCTCGCATGGCTGTATTTCTTTTTCCTGATCTCACATTCTGCATCCGTGTAGCAGCTGTCCGCATATTCCATGAGATCATCCCTCAGGGAATGTCCCACTGCATCTGAAAAGGCTGCCTTTTCCCTCATCAGGATTGACCTTGGTATGAACTCATCCTTTTCAAAGGCCTTACGCAAAAGAAATTTTCCTATCCCGTAGGTATTGAGCTTCTTTTCAGGGTCAATACTCATAACGTAATCCACAAAGTCCAGGTCTCCGAAGGGAACCCTTGCCTCGAGGGAGTTTACACTTATGCACCGGTCCGCCCTGAGCACATCATACATATGGATCTCCCTGATCCTCTTTTGTGCTTCCTCCTGGAAAGCCTGCGCTGACGGGGCAAAATCTGTGTACTTGTATCCAAACAGCTCATCTGATATCTCACCGGTGAGTATTACTCTAATGTCCGTGTTCTCCCGGATCCATTTACACAGAAGATACATTCCTATCGATGCCCTTATGGTAGTAATATCAAAGGTTCCAAGCGCATGTATCACAGGCTCAAGTGCAGCGATCACGTCGTCCTTTGTGATGATGACCTCATGGTGGTTGCTGTGAATGTAATCCGCGACCTCTCTCGCATACTTAAGGTCTATGGCATCTATGTCCATTCCTATGGCGAAGGTCTCTATCGGCTTATCCTGAAGACTGGCAGCAACTCCGCAGACAAGTGATGAATCAAGTCCTCCGGATAAGAGGAATCCAACCGGTGCATCCGCATCCAGTCTCTTTTTTATTCCCTCATACAGCTTGTCGTGAATGTTCTCTGTTATTCTCTCAAGGCTGTCAGTACAAACCGTTGTCACGCAGGTCATATCCCTGTAGCAGATGAACTTTCCGTCCTCGTAGTAATGTCCGGGCGGGAAGGGTTTTATCTTCTCGCAGCATCCGACCAGATTCTTTGGCTCTGACGCAAAGACGATGCAGCCATCGCCGTCATAGCCGTAGTAGAGCGGCCTTATTCCAATCGGATCTCTGGCAGCAATGAAGCTGTTCTTCTTAGCATCATAGATCACACATGCAAACTCCGCATCCAGAAAGCCGAACATCTTTGTTCCAAGCTTCTCATATAATGGAAGAAGTATCTCGCAGTCACTGTCGCTCACAAATGTATACCCCAGTGATTTAAGGTATTTCTTCAGGTCTTTGAACCCGTAGAGCTCGCCGTTACATACAACAGAGTTTCCATTCAGTGTAAAGGGCTGCATTCCTGCCTCACTGAGCCCCATGATAGACAGCCTGTTAAATCCCATCCATCCGCTCTTCACTTTGAGGCTCCTCGACATATCGGGTCCTCTTGAAATTGTCTTTTCAAGCATCTTTTCAAAGTATTCCTTTGAAAGGTCTGCTCTTGCGTATGTAAGTATTGCGCACATACCGGCTTTTCCTCCTGATTATCTTCCTTCACAGTTCCACAAATTGTGTCACACACTGCGCCTTTACAGCTTTATCACGGCTTTCGCAGATACACTTTCACAAAGCTGTGTTCCATCGGAAATTCTTCAAAACAGCAAAAAGGCGCCTTAGAGAATATTTCTCTAAGACGCCTTTGTCTTATGTTTAGGATTGTACACTGCCCCTAATCACCTGTCAAGTATTTTTGTATACAATTATGCAATTGTATCTGCTAAACGGTTTCAATTCAGTTGCCAGACAGCCGGAGCAGGCCAGAACAAGTGAAAGGCTGAGCCGGGGTGCCTTGAAAAACGTCGGCACTTTGAGCAGAGCACTTAGCGAGGTATTTTCGAGCTTAGTGCGAGCCATAGGTGTGCACTTGACGAGGTATTTTCGAGTCTAGTGCATCATCCTAGGCGCACGTATTTTGGGCGCTTAGTACCGCTACGTTTTTCACGGAGCGAAAGCATCACCTCGGGCAGACTTACACTTGTGACGGCCTGCTCTGGCTGGCTGGCAACTGAATTGTAACACTAAACGGGATAATCCCCATCAAAGCAGGCCTTGCACAGAGGAAGGGAGCCGGTCATCCGGGTGAAGTCCTCTATATTAAGGTAGCTGAGAGAGTCTGCGCCTATAGTCTTTCGCACTTCCTCTGTTGAGTGCTCAGAGGCTATGAGCTCGTTGGTGCTGGGGACGTCTGTACCGTAGTAACATGGGTGCAAAAATGGCGGTGAGCTTATTCGAACATGGACCTCTCTTGCTCCTTCCTCCCTTAGCATCTCGACGATCCTCTTCATAGTGGTTCCTCTTACTATTGAATCGTCGATGAGCACAATCCTCTTATCCCTGACCACGCTTCCAAGGACGCTTAGCTTCATCCGGACAGCCGCTTTTCTCTCTTCGTCCGTCGGCTTGATGAAGCTTCTTCCTATATAACTGTTCTTGTGAAAGACGAACTCAAAGGGTATACCCGACTCCAGGGCATACCCCTCAGCTGCAAGGAGCCCGGAGTCCGGAACTCCGGAAACAATATCTGCTTCTACCGCTGCCCTCTTTGCCAGCGCCCTTCCGGCATTTATCCTTGCGTCGTGAACGGAAATTCCGTCTATAACAGAATCGTTCCTTGCAAAATAGATATATTCAAAAATACAGTGTGCTCTTTTCCCGCTGCAGAGAGTTTCATCAAAGGAAGTACCTTCCGGCGTTATGCTGATCATCTCACCGGGCTTTATGTCCCTGATCAGCTTTCCACCAACTGCCTTAATTGCTGCACTTTCGGAAGTCAGGATGTAACTGTCACCCTTCTTCCCAAGCACCAGAGGCTTAATGCCCTGCGGATCGCGGATTCCTATCATTTTACGCGGACTCATTATGACTACAGCATATCCGCCCCTGAGTACACCGGCTGTCCTTAATATTGCCTCCTCGATCGTTCCTGTCTTTGTCCTGTTGCTGATGATCTCATAAGCCAGAACCTCGGAATCGGAGGTCGTGTAATGTGCCTGCCCCCTGTAGAGCTGCTGCTCTTTTATCTCGTTTGCATTTACTATGTTGCCGTTGTGTACCAGCGCAAGGGTGCCTTTAATATAGTTCATTGCAATCGGCTGGGCGTTTTCGATGCTGCTGTCTCCTGTTGTGGAATATCTGACATGCCCTACTCCGATGTCGCCTCTCATACCGCCAAGGGCTTCATCCGAAAAGACCTCACTCACAAGCCCCATGCCCTTCCTTGTGGAGATGTTGCCCATCGGTCCTGACGTATCACAGACAGATATCCCCGCTGACTCCTGTCCCCTGTGCTGCAGCGCAGTAAGTCCGTAATAAATGTCCCTGACCACACTGCCACCACAAAGAGAGTATATTCCGAAAACTCCGCATTCCTCATGTAATTCGTCAAACATTAACACTTTCCCTCCTCATCAAAAAATCAAGATATATTCCTTCAGTATTTATCTTGCTCTGCCCGCTTTTTAAAAAGGCTTTAGGGACGGTTCATTGCTGCCGTATCAAAGCAGCAACGAATCGTCCCTTTACATCAACCGTGTTATATTTTACTCAACATCTGCCAGTGCTTCTCTGCCCTGCTCACCTGTCCTGATCTTTACTACGTTGTCGAGACTGTAGACGAAGATCTTGCCGTCACCGATGTGTCCGGTGTAAAGAGCCTTCTTGGCTGCATCAATGACATCCTCAACAGGGATGGCGCTGACTACAACCTCAAGCTTGATCTTAGGAAGAAGTGTCGCATCCATCTCAACTCCGCGGTACATCTCACCCGAGCCCTTCTGAATGCCGCAGCCCATAACCTGGCTGACTGTCATTCCGGTTACACCAAGATCGTTCATAGCCCTGCGAAGCTTGTCATAGCGCGAGAGCTTGGCGATAATGACAACCTTGTGGATTCCGGAATCTGTTGAAACAGGTGCTGACATAACCTGAACCGATGCATTCTTCTGAAATACTGAAGCTGACTCGTATTCGCTCACGCCGAGGTCTGTGTTCTCGTTTACAGACATGTTCAGTGTGTTTGAGATATCCATGATAGCAAATCCAGAGTAAGCTGATGCCAGACCGTGCTCTGTTGAATCCAGACCAAGGATCTCCGCTTCCTCTGTGACGCGAAGACCAAGCGTTGCCTTGATGGCAAGGAAGGTAAGAGAGATCGTCACTGCAGTCCAGGCTGCTGTACTAAGCATACCGGCCATCTGTATTCCAAGGAGTTTAAATCCGCCGCCGTAGAAAAGACCTGTCATCTCTGCACCTGCTGCATCTGCTATTGAATAACAGGGCGCTGAGTTTGTTGCAAAAAGACCAACTGCAAGTGTTCCCCAGATACCGTTTAAACAGTGAACCGCAACAGCACCAACAGGATCATCTACATGAAGCTTATAGTCAAGAAGCCATACACCAAAGCAGACAAGTAGTCCGGCTACAATACCGATAACTGCTGCTCCGAAGGCATCTGCCACATCACAGGGTGCTGTAATAGCTACAAGTCCTGCAAGTGAAGCATTGAGACACATTGAAACATCGGGCTTGCCATACTTAAGCCATGTGAAGATCATGCATGTAACAGTTGCAAGTGCAGGTGCTATTGTTGTCGTTACAAATACTGATCCGAGCTGGTCTATTGATGTGCAGGCTGCTCCGTTAAAGCCGTACCAGCCAAGCCACAGAATGAATACACCAAGTGAAGCTGCTGTGAGGTTGTGACCCGGAAAAGCATTAACCTTTGTCACTTTACCGTTCTCATCCTTCTCAAATTTTCCAATTCTTGCTCCGAGAAATGCTGCACCTATCAGTGCTGAGATTCCGCCGACCATGTGAATGCAGTTGGAACCTGCAAAATCATGGAAGCCTATCTGTGAAAGCCAGCCGCCTCCCCATGTCCAGTGAGCTTCAACCGGGTAGATCACAGCTGAGATAACTGCCGAGTACACACAGTAGGATAAAAACTTTGTTCTCTCAGCCATGGAACCCGATACGATCGTTGCTGTCGTTGCACAGAACACCAGGTTAAACACGAAGTTCGACCAGTCAAACTCTGCATAGTTTGTAAAAATATCAAACCCGGGTTTTCCGATTATTCCCATCAGATCCTCTCCAAGGAATAATCCAAATCCAATCAGGATGAAAACCACTGTTCCGATACAGAAATCCATCAGATTCTTCATGATGATGTTTCCCGTATTCTTAGCTCTGGTAAAGCCGGCCTCACACATGGCAAATCCTGCCTGCATCCAGAAAACAAGGGCCGCACCAATAAGGAACCACACTCCAAATACACTGCTGTCAATAGCTGTTAAGATTTCTTCACTCATACTCTGCTCTCCTCTCCAACCGGGACTGTTTTCTGACCGGTTTCTGCATAAACAAAAGGAAGCAGTACAATGCCACACCATGTATGTGTGATGCTCCATTGCACCGCTTCTCATGTTTAATAATTAAAATCCTTGAATATTCAAAGTAAAGAAAAAACGTCTCAGAGATGCTATCATCTCTAAGACGCCCTTGTCTTTATGTTTAGGATTCTACACTCGCACATACCTGTTGTCAAGTATTTTTGTATACAATTATGCAAAACATTTTCGTTGAGCTCATGCAATTATACACTTACAATATAGATGAGTAGTTTATTTCAAACGAAGGGAGAGATTAGTTATGTCAAAAAGAAAACGCAAAGATACCAAATTCACAAATATCCTTTATATGCTTTTGGGAGTGGGTCTTATATCCATGGGGATATTCTTGGGATTTAAGGCATCTAATGCAAGTTATGATAAAGGTGTTGTCGAGGAAATACTAAATACATATGACAAAAAGACTCCGAACACCAATAGAAAATACTATGAGGACGTCGTCGTAAGCGTCCAAATTGACGGTGAAAAATTCACTGCTAAAACCACAGTCAGCAACTCCTCAAGAAAAAAGCTTCCTGCAGTTGGCGATACAATAGACATTCAGATAGATGATAATGGCAACATATATGCTACCAGCAAGGGGAATTCTACTATGATGACTGTCGGCGCTGTAATCCTAGGCATTTTTATGATATTGATTGGATTTACCGGTTTCAAAAAACTCTTAAAAGCGGAAGCCGAATCCGGAAATGCCAAGTCACCTGAAAATGCAGAATCTTCTGTTTCAGATTTAAACAAATAAATAAACTATAAGGGCATTCACCTCTAAAGTGGATGCCCTTTTCTCTGCAACAGACTCTTTTCCCGCATTTCTCGGTCAAGAGTTATCATCATCATTTTACTGATTCAACTCCTCAAGAATATGATTCCATAGCTCAGGATTAGGCTTTGGGAAGTAGTGGATTCCATCCTTGGGATCCTGGTAAATAGTGTCAGTTGAGTCAATAAAGGTGTACAGATCGATCACCCTTACGCCTGCACCTTCAGCCCAGGCTTTCAGTGAATTATTATAGGTTATCTGGTTGGCATTGGGATAGTACAGATAATCAAGGTCATCAAGAAGACATTCATCCTTGGTAGGCCCTACAGTACATACCACCAGCTGCTTTCCCTTTTCAAGAAGCCCGTCATAATATGGACCATACTGACTGAAATCCCCGAACTCATTGCACCCCATCCATGAGACCAGGGTATCAAAACCATCAAGGCCTACAGTATCAATTGAATCCGTCATGAACTTAAACTGCGCACCGTCCATACAGTACACAGTAATATCATCATGCACCTCTCCTGACAGCTTGTCCTTTTCCTCTGAAAAAATATCTACGGTCCTTGAATCCCCTATGAACAGCATCCGACCGTAGCCGTCTGCTTTACTGCCTGCTCCTGTGTCCCCGCACGCCATCAGCACCATGCTTATGAGGCCACAACACAACAATACCGCTATCCTGTTACCTGACATCAGATTACTCCCTGCTCGATACAATACCAATAAAATCTTAGCAACAATATTTCTTTTTCAGTTCCTTCAATGCCGCTTTATTCTCATACATTGCAGAGTCTGCCCTTACAAATACCGAAGAAACTGCCGTATCATTATCATATCTTGACATTCCGCACGCTATTACAATGCCGCCCTCCCGGCTGGCCTTCTGATTGTGGGCTTCCATTCTGCCCATCAGTTCATCAAGATTGTTATAGTCCTGTCCTCTTGCAATAACCACGAATTCATCGCCGCCAACACGGAATACGGGACTGCGCTTAAAAGTATCGCAGACAATTTTAACAGCATTACAAAGAAGAATATCTCCTGCTTTATGACCTTTAAGGTCGTTTACCTTTTTAAGATCATTTACATCAAATACAACAATGGCGAATTTCAGATCACTGTCCTCACCGATAAGAACGTTCAGGCCGGCTTCCTCCTCCTGATATGCGTGCAGATTTTTAACCCCCGTAAGTGCATCGGCATTTGCCTGTTTCTGTGCATAGGCAAGCTTTCGTTTGTAATCCTCTTCACGTTTCATCGCCAGATCCACATCATTGATCCCAATTACAAGAACCGCACCTTTATCCTCATATACTATAGCCGCCTTCATCTGGACATACAGCGGCTTTCCCTCCATGACCATCCTGAAGTTGAGAGCATAAATACCGTGCTCCCCTATTTCAGACATTACCGTCTCTTTATTGAAGGAGACATCGACTTTGTCATAATCCTCAGGATAGATCAGCTTTTTACCCTGCTCTTTAAAGAAGGCAAAGAAATCATCACCGCTCTGAGGAAATCCAAACAATTTATATCTGAATGCAGAATTGTACTCATCGTAATGATCTGTATCAGTATCAACAAGATACATTACAATGAAATCTCCCGCCAGAGCACTGATCCTGTTATATGCAATAAGCTCATCCTTAATACGTTCAGCATTCCTGCGCGTCCTGACCTCCTCATCTACATTAGCAACTCCAATAATGATAAAGCTTGCATCATCCTCCATGCGTGATGCAGTCAGGGTAACATAATTATATTCACCCTCCTTTACCAGTCTATAGGTCAGTGTCATCGTCTTGTTTTCGTCCAGAGCAGTGAGCATGTTATCCCTGTCCAGTGCCTTACGTACCAGCTCCCAGTCTTCAGGATAAACACAAAGCTCTATATCATTTGAACACTCTTCAAAGAAGTCCTCTCCCTGCTTTTTTTCAAAAAGCTGGGCTGATTCTTTATCAACATAATATTCGGTAAATTCTTCAGTTACCGTGTCAATATAGTAGAGGCTCTCATAGCCGCGGGCAAGAGTCTGGGCTATGTGTGAGTATATGATACCTATACTCATAGCCTGCTCATAGGCCTCTTTGTTGGTCGCACTCTCGCGCTGAATACGAATCATATCCGTCACGTCCTGAAACATTCCAAGAATGCACAATTTACCTGACTCATCGAAATATTTTAGCCTGGTAGTCTGAAACTGCCTCCGATTTCCAAGCGGATCAGGCACGTCCTCATAAAAAATATATGGCCTGTCCATTGCCAGCGTCATCGTATCGTCCTGAACAAAACGGTTTGCTGTGCTTTCATTAAAGATCAGTGAATCAGATAGTCCTATGACATCTTCAGGTCCTTTTTTGTTTGCATACTCAGCAAAAGCCTGATTACATGCAAGATAAATCCCTGTATCAGCTTCTTTTGAGAAACAGAGCGCCGGCATATGGTCGATCAGGGAAGCGATGGTATTTCTAAGATCTTTAACCTTTTCCGATTCATCAAGCAGTCTTCTGTACTCTTCTTTTTCGTCACTGATTACATACGCACGTATCAGACAGGTGCCCAGCATATATGCCACAGAATATAACGGAAGATATGGAAATGCAAACTGTACGATGAGGAAAAATGCCATAATCAGTCCAAAGAGCGCAACCATCCGGTACCTCTGCACTTTGCTGCTCCGGATTTTTTTCCTGATGAGGGCTAAAAAGGCATAAATTGAGATCACTATCAGTATTATTATCTGAATTCCCAATACCACATAGCGAAGCCCCTGTACGTTGGAAACTCCATCACTGTCCACAGTAAAAAGCATAGGAACAAAGATATTTACTATACTGGAGATTACGATCAGAGTTGCTGCTGTATGTCCTGCAGTTATCAGTAAGTATCCGAATTCATTATTCTCTTCAAGATATATGACCACAAACTGCGACCAGAACAATATTCCCCCGGACATCACAATAAAATATATAACCGTGTCCCAATAAAGTGCGGTCGCCAGCTTATAGTACGACAGCACCCCCACAGGATGTCAGTTATATAGTACAGCATCACAGCAAAAAGAAACCTTCTGTAAACCTTCCAGGACTTTCTGTTAAATGACTCGCTGTTCATCGATATGATGTCCTGATTCTCAGTCAGAAGAATCAGAAGCGCCAAAACTCCGATAACAGAATAATACATTCCCATCTTCTAAACATGCACATGCTTCCATCACTTGAGAGGCTCATGTGCGGCTACTTTCCCCAGAGTTTCAAACAAGAGATTCATATCCACCGGTTTAGAAAGGTGAGCATTCATTCCGGCCTGCAGGGATCGCTGGATATCCTCAGCAAAGGCATTTGCTGACATTGCAATGATCTGAACAGTTTTTGCATCAGCTCTCTCCAGGGCACGTATGCTTTTTGTAGCCTCAAGACCATCCATTACCGGCATCCTGATATCCATAAGAATTGCATCATAATAGTTCTCCCGACTCTTTGCAAAAAGATCCACCGCAATCTGGCCATTTTCCGCCCAATCGTAACTGACACCCTTCATGCCCAGAACCTTCTTAATAAGCTCTGCGTTGATCTTCATGTCTTCAACGATCATCACGCGCAGATTCTCAATGCTTCCCGCCGGCTCTGCCGGAGTAGGAGTCTTTTCTTCAGTATTGTTCTTAGGCAGGGATTTTACCGCTGAAACAACTCCTTTCTGCGCATCCTTTAGTGTTACCGTAAAGGAAAAAATACTCCCCTTTCCCTTTTTGCTTGTAACGCTAATCTCGCCATTCATCAGCTGCACCAGGCTCTTTGTAATAGCCATGCCAAGTCCCGTGCTTCCATACTGATTTGATCCGTCTTCGGCTTCCTGAGAAAATGCTTCAAAGAGCTTTGGCAGATATTCCTCACTGATGCCTATTCCATTATCCCTTACTATGAACCGCAGGGTGCACATATCCTGATATTTTGTAACCTGTTCAGCCGTGAAACTTATCTTCCCGTTTTCAGGAGTATATTTGACAGCATTGCTGAGGAGATTGATAAGCACTTCTTTCAGCTTCATCTCATCTCCTATATATGCAGTGCAAAGTGTGCCGACAATATGAGAAGAAAATGACTGCTCTTTTTCTGCGCATTAGCTTTCAATAATAGTGTTGATCTGGCTGATGAGATCGATAAGACTGAATTCTTCTTCATGAAGTTCCATACGTCCGGATTCAATCCGGCCTACATCAAGGACTTCATTGATAAGAGACAGCAGATGCCTCCCGGAGGTATCTATTTTCTGTATGCAGTCATATACCTGCTCCCTGTCATCGATGTTCTCTTCAGCAAGATACGTAAATCCCAGAATTGCATTTAACGGAGTTCGTATTTCATGTGACATATTGCTTAAGAATATGCTCTTTGCACGATTTGCCTGTTGTGAAACCGAGAGAGATTCCTGCAGCTTCTCCTTATTATCGGACAGTTCTGTGAAGGTTTCCTTCAGACGGTCCCTCATAGAGCAAAAGGCTTTTGTCAGAACGCCAACTTCGTCATTTGCCATTTTATGCCATTTCTCGTAAAACGAAGTGGATTATCCGGAGAGGATTCCTCACTCTGGGCAGAGATCAGATTCATAACCTCAGGAAGAGCATCAACAGGAACATTTTCGACAGCAACCTCAGGATGATAGTATATTTTTCCTTCTTCGTCGGTAAGAACAAAATAGCCTGTTTTAAAATCAGTAAACTTCTCAATCTGATTTGTAAGCGTTTCGAATTTTATATCCATTCCAATGATTCCGATGAAGGTGTCTTCCTTATACATCGGAAATGCATAAGACATTACCATGCCTCCGGGATTGGCAGTATTATATGGCTTAAGCCACGTAGGACCTCCATTGTTCAGAGGAATATAGTACCACCCCACCTGCTCAAGATCCCCCGGATCATAAGCTTCAATCTCAGTCAGATTCAGTTTTTCAAAATCATGAGTGCCTCTCTTGGAATAGTAAAATCCCTTTGCAGTTGTGGTAATCTCAGGATTGATACGGTAATAGCATGTCGATACACCGTTTGTATGGTTGGCAACGCTCTTAAATGCAAGCTCTACCAGGTCCAGATGCTCGTCAAAATATCTGTCCAGTTCCTGCCTCTGCTTGTCGCTCCTTCCTGCGATCTCCAAAGTTCCGCTCCCCGCAGCACCAATTACACCGCCGTCGATCAGGGCCTGTGAATCGAGTGAATCTATGGCAATGCCTGCCATCATATTGACAGACTGCTCTATGCTTAATATAAACTGGTCAAGAGAATCCTTTCTGTTTTACAGACCAGATCCATGTTCTTCGCTGTCATGCGATTAGTTTCAGTCCTGACGGAATAAATACTGATAGCGCCAAAAAAAATGCTGATAAGTATAGCCGCTAACATCATTGCTGTTATTCTTGTACGGATCGAGCACATTCAGTAATCTCTTTCTTTTACAACAAAGCGAATAAAATCAAACTGTCAGCCGATTTTATTATAACATTTCAACAAGAGATGTTTTATAAACAATTCATTAAAAAAGAGTACCACCCAGACCGTTACAATTCAGAGGCCAGCCGGCCGAAACAGGCCGCTGCAGGTGCAAGTCTGCCCCCGGCCGTCAACTTAACTGAAGCCCTTACCCTGAACATGCGAAACGCCATGGCATTAAGCCATGGCTTTTCGTAACGCTTATAAAAGGAAAGAGTAAATAGGAGGATAAGCAAATTAACCCTTTACAGCACCGGCTGAAACTCCGCCGACGATATACTTTGACAAAATAAGGTATATTACGATTACCGGGAAAATAGATGCGGCAATCATGATGTAAATCTGTCCCATATCAAATCTGAGCCAGTCAGCACCACGCAGCTGAGCGATCAAAACAGGGAGGGTCTTCTTTGTATCTGTGTGCAGGATCAGGGCCGGAGTGAAGTAATTGTTCCAGCTTCCTACAAATGCGAAGATCATCTGAACGCTTATAGCAGGCTTGATAAGCGGGAAAATAATGGTATTGAAGGTTCTGAACTCACCCGAACCGTCAATTCTTGCTGCCTCAACAAGAGATAAAGGAAGATTGCTCTCCATGTACTGCTTCAGATAGAAATATGTAACAGGTGAAGCAATTGCAGGTATGATTAGCGGAACGATTGAATCATCCATTCCCATCTTGTTAATGAGCTGTAAGAAACCAAGTGCTGTAACCTGTCCCGGAATCATCATGATAGCGAGGATAAAGGTCGCAATAGCTGTTCTGCCCTTAAATCTGTAGGTATTGATGGCATATGCTGTCATAGCTGAGAAATATGTACACAGAACTGCTGTGCAGCCTGAAACAATTATACTGTTCAGAAAGCCATTAGCAATCGGAATAGTTCCATTTACAAGACTTGTCCAGTTATCTAAAAGATGTGTGCTGGGAAGCAGTGTAAATCCAAGTGTCATCTCCTGGTGTGATCTTGTTGAATTGATCAGCAGGATATAAAACCATATAAGGCAAAGGAAGCTGAAAAATATCAGCACAATATAAGCAATTGCTCTTCTAACTCCAACAGGGAGTCCATGGGTCTTCATAGAAATATCGTTATTCATCCCTATTTTCCTCCTTAATTCTCTGATCTGCTGTTAATTCTGAACACTACGAGACTCAGGATACCTGTAACAAAGAACAGGAATACTGAAAGCGCACCACCCATACCAACGTTCTTACTTGTAAGGTGTCTGTTCAGAAGCATTATAACAGTGGTTGTAGAATCTACAGGTGTTCCGGCACCGTTTGTCATGATCTGCGGTACATCGTACATCTGCAGACCACCGATCAGTGATGTGATCAGCACATATATGAAAATAGGCCGAAGAATAGGCATTGTTATCTTAAAGAAAATCTGCGTTGCTGTAGCTCCGTCAACCTCAGCCGCCTCATAAAGGGCTGTGTCAATACCAAGCATACCTGCCATAAGAAGTATTGTAGTATTTCCGAACCACATCAGGAAATTCATGAACATTATCAGCATTCTTGCTGAAGCTATATGATCGAAGAACTTGTATGGTTCTGCAAAAACACCGATGCTGGTAAGAATCTGGTTAACAGGACCACTTGCTGAGAAAAGTGCGAAGAACAACATCGCAAAAGCTGATGCCATGATAAGGTTTGGCATATAGATTACTGTCTTGAAGAATCTCTGCCCCTTAAGACGAAGGCTGGGATCCGAAAACCAGTACGCAAGAAGAAGTGCAACAACGATCTGAGGAATAAAACCTCCGATCCACATGATAAGTGTATTTCCTAAATATTTCCAAATCTCCGGTGTACCAAGAAGCTTAAAATAATTAGCAATACCAACGAAGTTTGGTCCAATCTGTTTAAGACCGGAGCGATAATTTTCAAAGAAACTGTTATAAATTGTTGTAACAAGCGGTATAAGACTAAAGATTACATAAACAACAAAGAATGGGATCAGGAAAATATAACCCCAGCGGTTGAACTTAACCACATTACCATTGGACTGTTTCTTGTCCATAACCGTACCTCCAAATATTTACTCTAAACTCTAAGCTTTAAGCGTTTTTTAAAGAATTGCCTGCCGGTTCGCACCGGCAGGCATTCATTTCCCTATTACTCTTTTTTCAGGCCCGGTTCTTCTATATACAGAAATCGTAAAAGAACCGAATCTATGAATGAAACTTTAACTATCCGTCAGATTATCTTACAAGATCAGGATATCTCTGAAGTGCAAGTGTGTAGAACTGCTCCATTGCCTCATCGATTGTCTTGTAGTTGCCCTTGATATAGTCGTTCATAGCCTTCTGGAAGTCACCAAGGAGTCCCTGATCATAAGCTGTGAGGTTAGCCATATCGATGTTCTCTGCACCTGCACAGAACATAGGAAGTGGATTCTGTCCGCCAAGAACGTCGTTCTTGTATGAAGGATCCTTTGCAAGCTCTTCCATAACAGGCTTGTTGTTAACGAAATCATTGTCCTTAAGAACGATGTCCTTCATAACTTCAGGATCGCATGTCATCTTCTTCATGATATCAGCTACAAGGCCTGCGTTATCTGTACCTGTTGCTGCGCAGATCCATGTTCCGCCCCAATAGAAGCCCTGAGGTCCCTCTGTAGCTGCCCAGCCGCCATCATGAGCAACAGAACCTTCTACATCAGCTGCCATACAGAAGTCGATAAGCCATGCAGGTCCAAAGTAAGCAAATACCTTTCCTTCAGGATAGAAGCCCTTGTTCCAGTCTTCACCCCACTGATCCCATGTATCGCAGTAGCCTGCTTCGTAAAGCTTCTTGGAATCCTCAGCCCACTTCTTGAGGTTGTCATCAACCTGAATCTTGTTGCCATCTACCCAAGGCAGCTTAGCGTTGTTCTGATATACACGGAATGTATCAGCTGTTGAAGAAATTACATGATAACCGGCTGCCTTGAGTTCCTCAGCTGACTCAACAAACTTATCCCAGTCTGAGAACTTAGCCTGAATGTCTGCAGGCTCCTGTGAACCGAATACTTCCTCAGCAATCTTTCTGTTGTAGATCATAACACCGGGGCAGCCCTGCCATGAAGATCCCTTTAAAACTCCGTTAGAATCTGTAACAACGGCCTGTGTGTATGAATACTGATCCTTGAGATCGTCAGCTGTAACACCAAGATCTGAAAGTGGTACTGTATAATCTGTATCTGTGTACTTAACAGCGTAGTCAGCCTCTACAAGGAAAAGATCAAGCTTGTCATCAGCAGAAGCGTTTTCCTGTCCAAGAAGAATCTCATCAAGTCTGTCCTGATAAGCGTTGTTCTCATTGGGAGTGATAAGCCACTTAACTGTCACATCACCGATCTTACCGGTTGTTCCGTCAACTACCTCGTATCCGGGATAGTGATCTGTAAGACGTGACTTGAACTCTTCGTTCCATGCTGCAATATTGAGAACCTTGCCCTCATCTGCGGCTGCTGCAGGAGCCTCTGCTGTGCTGCTGTCAGCGGGTGTAGCTGCTGTTGTGTCAGCTGCCGGAGTTGCCTCTGTTGTAGATGCAGGCTGCTCAGTTGTTGTTGATGCAGGCTGCTCAGTTGTTGATGCAGGTGTTCCGGCTGCCTCACCGCAAGCTGAAAGCATTCCAGCTACCATAGTTGTTGAAAGTAATACTCCGAGTACTTTCTTCTTCATAACAAAAATTACCTCCCTCTTATAATTAGTTAAATGTTTGTATTTAAAACAGCCATGGCCGTTCTAAATCGTATTGTGTTAACAGTTACTGTCAATTCTGGCAACCGATTCGCCCTTTTGAAGCTTCCCTTCGACTACGATCTGTTCTATTATTGTAGCCTTTGGATTGGTGATAAGATCAATCAGCTTGGCGGCAGCCGTTCTTCCTATCATGTCTGTGTCCTGCGCAACGGTTGTGATGATGGGGCTCAGCCTTCTTGATATGTCTATGCCGTCATATCCGGCTATCGAAATATCCTCCGGAACTCTTAATCCCCTCTGCCTTATTGCATTGAGACCACCCAGAGCTGACAGGTCGTCCGGATACATGATACAGGTTGGCGGTTCAGGAAGATCAAGAAGCTCCTCAGTCAGTCTGAAGGTCGCTGCCGTATCTCTGTATGCAGCACACTTTACATATTCATCCGGAATATTGACTCCGAACTCCTGAAGTGTCTTGTAAAAACACGACAGTCTTGCCTGCGTCACTGACGATTCAAGTCCATGTATGTACGCTATCTTCCTGTGTCCCTGCTCATAAACATATGTAGCAAGTTCCTTCATCCCGTTGATGTTGTCCGAGACAATCGCTATTCTGTTGTAAAAAGCATGGTCAATCGTGACCACCGGAATGGTACTTCTGATCAATTCCTCAACCTGCGGATCCCTGAAATTCACACAGGCGATCACCACTCCGTCAAACCCTCTATATATTGCATGTGACAGATAAGACATTCTGTCAGGTCTCGTCTTGTCAGCATTTATAAAGGTAATATCGAAACCTTCCTGTTCAGCCTTTTTCTTGAAGCTGTCCAGTACATGAGAAAAATAGTCGTGCGTCAGTCCGCTGTTTGCATCATCAACAAAGAGAACTCCAATATTATTGGATCTGTTTGTCTTAAGCGCCTGTGCCGCAGCGTTGGGATGATACCCAAGCTTCTCTGCAACTTCTTTTACTCTTTCCTTTGTCTCCTGACTGATATCATTGTGACCGTTCAGCGCTTTGGATACTGTTGCAATTGATACACCGCAGGCTTTCGATATGTCTTTTAAAGATACAATTCGTTTCGCCATGCTTCATTTCTCACTTAATCGTTTTCGTGTTTTCAATATACATCAACATTACCTCAAAATCAAGTTTCTTTTTTATGTTTTTGTGCATCTTTGATATTTTTGTATGCTTTTCACGAAATTACTATCCCGTTTTCATATATTTTTCCAAATTCTGTTACAATTTGTTCATATTTGAATGAAACGTTTTCGATATATTACAGCAGCGTCGGCATTTACGCGCACCTGCGTGGTGACGAAGGGGATGCAACCCGCATATTTCCGCCATTTTTCCGCATTTATGACCTTTTTATAAACTTTAATATTTCTATTGAAATCCTTTAAGTTTGCATATATAATATGCCTATAAATTTTCTTAAACGTTTAAGTGAAACGGAGGTTACCAATGAAACACGGCTACTTTGACGACAAGACCTGTGAATACGTCATCACCACACCTAAGACTCCTCTTCCCTGGATCAACTATCTGGGCAACCGCGAGTTCTTTACCCTGATCTCCAACACCTGCGGAGGTTATACTTTTTACAAGGACGCCAAGCTCCTTCGCCTGACAAGATATCGTTACAACAACGTGCCCTATGACAACAACGGCAAGTACTTCTATATCAAGGACGGTGATACGGTATGGAATCCCGGCTGGCAGCCGGTTAAGACCGCACTCGACAGCTACGAGTGCCGTCACGGTCTCGGATACAGCACCTTTACCTCTACTAAAAATAAAGTGAAGGCCAGCGTGCTCACACTTGTTCCGATGGAGGACAACTGCGAGGTATCCAAGGTCACACTGACCAATGAAAAGGACAGCGATGCAAACATCACACTCTTTTCATATGTAGAGTGGTGTCTCTGGAATGCAGACGATGATATGAAGAACTTCCAGAGAAACCTTTCAACCGGCGAAGTTGAAGTAACAGATGGCGGAGCAGTTATCTATCACAAGACAGAGTACAGAGAGCGCCGCAACCACTACGCAATCTACGGCGTAAACACCAAAGTAGATGGCTTTGACACCAGCAGAGATGCCTTCCTTGGTGCATACAACGGTCCCGACAGTCCGGATGCAGTAGCAAACGGTTCCTGCACAGGTTCTGTTGCCAGCGGATGGTCACCCATTGCCGCTCATCAGATAAATGTGTCACTAAAGCCCGGCGAGTCAAAGACCTTCGTATTCACTCTCGGATATATCGAGAACCCCGAGGACGACAAGTGGGAAGCTCCTTCTGTCGTAAACAAGAAGAACGCTGTTGCAATGCTTAGCAAATACAATAGCGCAGAGTCAGTTGACAAGGCTCTTGATGAGCTGAAGAAATACTGGTCAGAGCTTCTTTCAATCTATCATGTTACATCTTCCAACGAGAAGGTAGACCGCATGGTCAACATATGGAATCAGTATCAGTGCATGGTTACCTTCAACATGTCAAGGTCCGCTTCCTACTATGAGTCGGGTATCGGCCGCGGCATGGGCTTCAGGGATTCCTGTCAGGATCTGCTTGGCTTCGTTCACCTCATTCCCGACAGGGCAAGGCAGCGTATCATTGATATTGCCTCAACGCAGTTCCAGGATGGCTCAGCATACCATCAGTATCAGCCCCTCACCAAGAAGGGCAATTCAGACATAGGCTCCGGCTTCAACGATGATCCTCTCTGGCTCATTGCAGGAACCAGCGCTTATATAAGAGAAACCGGAGACATTTCCATTCTCAACGAGATGGTTCCCTTCGACAATGATATGAGTGTTGCCAAGACACTCATGGGGCACCTTCAGTGCTCCTTCAACTTCACAGCCACACACAAGGGACCTCATGGCCTTCCGCTTATCGGACGTGCCGACTGGAACGACTGCCTCAACCTCAACTGCTTCTCAGAGCACCCCGGTGAGTCCTTCCAGACCTTTGGCCCTTCAGAAGGTCCTGTTGCAGAGTCCGTATTCATAGCAGGAATGTTTGTCAAGTACGGTGAAGAATATGCACAGCTTGCAGAGCTCCTCGGCGATGATGCAGAGGCAAAGAGAGCAAGGGAAGAAGTAAAGAAGGTATACGACGCAGCAACTACCGCCGGCTGGGATGGTGAATGGTTCGTTCGTGCTTATGACGCCCACGGCAACAAGGTTGGTTCAAAAGAATGTGAAGAGGGCCAGATCTTCATCGAGCCCCAGGGCTTCTGCATTATTGCCGGTATCGGTGTAGAGGAAGGTCTTGCTGAAAAAGCATTAAAGAGCGTAGAGGAAAAGCTTGATACAAAATACGGCGTAATGATACTTCAACCCGCCTACACCAGGTATCATCTTGAACTCGGTGAGATAAGCTCATATCCGCCGGGATACAAGGAGAACGGTGGAATCTTCTGCCACAATAACCCCTGGATTTCAATTGCTGAAACAGTACTCGGCCATGGAAACAGAGCATTTGAAATCTACAAGAAGACCTGCCCTGCTTATATAGAAGACATAAGTGAGGTTCACTGCACTGAGCCATACGTATATTCACAGATGGTTGCAGGAAGAGATGCCAAGTTCTTTGGTCAGGGCAAGAACAGCTGGCTGACAGGAACAGCTGCCTGGACATTTGTAAACATATCTCAGTACATACTTGGTGTTTACCCAACTCACAAGGGTCTTTCAATCAATCCTTGTGTTCCCGAAGACTTTGGTGATTTCACCATCACGAGAAAGTATCGCGGTGCCACCTACAACATCAGCGTTAAGACAAACGGTGCGCAAAAGGGCATCTCAAAGCTTATCGTCAACGGAAAGGAAATATCAGGCAATGTGATTCCTTACGAAGAGGGTGTAAAAGAATACTCAGTAGAAGCAATTTTAGGATAAAAAAGCCAAAGTAAAATAATGTAACAACTTCGTAATATCTAAGATACCCGACTTTAAGCCATTTTTAGTCGGGTATCTTTTTAATTTCGCCAAAAATGCTTTGTTTTTTTACAGAAAAGTTGCGCAAAACTTAATAAGTATGGTAAAATTAGTAATCAAAAATCACTGTTCAGTTCCTGATCACAGTATCAGGCGGAGGTGGACTATGGGCAAAGTGCGAAAACCAGGGAAGCACAGGCATAGCAGAAATTACACATTTATGATAATCTCAGGAGATTCCGATGGTCGTACCAAAAAATTCCACCTGAATCACCTGGCGTCTCAAATTTTCGCTTATTCAGTCTTTTTAATCATGCTTTTGGCAATCTGCTATGTCGTTTACTCATCAATCACAATCAGGAGCCTAAGGACTCTGGATGCCTCACAGAAGGCGCAGATTGACGAACTGTCTTCCGAAAACAATTCCCTGACATCCTCAAATGAAGAGCTTCAGAACAAGGTACAGCAGATGAGTGTTGCTCTGAACCAGCGCCTGGAAAAGGAACAGGTTTCTGCTGTTGAGGCAGAAAACGATGCCATTCCAACAGGCTTTCCTCTGACAGGTACAGCAAACTATTCCAAGGCTGTAGACAATCCGACCGAAACCAACGTCACCAGGCTGACTGATGAAAACAGGGATACCGCAAAAGGCAATCCCATCCTTCTCTTTGAGTCAGAAGCGGGCAACAATATCATTGCAGCAGGCTCCGGAACAGTTATGACAGTAATTCCCGATGTCAAATTCGGAAATATGATAACGATAGACCACCACAACGGCTACGTGTCAATATACAGAAATTCAGGCAGTCCTCTGGTTTCGGAAGGCTCCGAGATCGACAGGGGTGATGCTCTTTATGTTGTCGGGAAAAATACCACTTTAGGCTATCAGATACAGAAGGACGAACAGTATATAGAGCCGGAATCACTTATAGAAATTAACGGCTGAGGGAGGATTATTTTATGTTTGGAAAAAAGGAACTCACGACGGATCCTGCTCTTGAGCAGGTTGGAACCATAATTGGTCCCGGGGCAATAATAGACGGGCCAATATCCACGAAAGATTCAACACGAATAGATGGTGTAATAAAGGGAAACGTAACAATCAGCGGAGCTCTGATCGTAGGTGAAGAGGGAAAGATCACCGGAACAGTTTCTGCATTAAACGTATATATAGCCGGCGAAGTTACAGGAAACATTTCTGCCCCACAGGGAAAGATAGAGATAAGCGATACCGGAAAGGTAGTTGGCGATATAACCTGTAAGGGAATCGTAATCGATGAAAATGCTGTATTTCAGGGAAGATGCGACATGCCCGGTGTGGAAAAAACGCCGGCAGAAATAGCCAAGGAGAAGGCCGCTGCAAATAAAGAAGCCGTTTCCGAAGAAACGGCTCTGGAAAAATCAACAGATAGCAGCTCTGCTACTGAAGCCGGTTAAATACCAGCTCATAACCATCATCTCCATAGTTCAGGGATCTGTTGACCCTGCTGATGGTAGCTGTAGAAGCCCCGGTCTTCTCCGCAATCTCAAGATAAGTCTTCCTGTCCCGCAGCATTGAAGCGACCTCGAATCTCTGGGACAGGGAGAGAAGCTCATTTACAGTACACAGATCTTCAAAAAAACTGTAGCACTCCTCCTTATTCTGAAGACAGAGTACTGCATCAAACAAATGATCCACAGCATCTGTTCTGATTTTCTTGTTCATCGCGAAACCTCCATCGCCCAAAATTATTTTATCGATATTTCGTCCAAAATACTTTCACACTTAAATATTTTACCACGCTAAATTTTTAAAGTAAAGTCATTAAAACCTTTTATTTCCCTTTACTTTTAATGGTTTATGTGTTATCTTAAATATGTTGTCATAGACAACAGAACGATTATTTTTTTATTTTTGTGGAGGTATTACAATGAGCAAAGGTACTGTTAAGTGGTTCAACAACCAGAAGGGTTACGGCTTCATCTGCGATGAGTCAGGAAACGATGTATTCGTACATTATTCAGGACTTAACATGGAAGGCTTCAAGTCTCTTGAGGAAGGCCAGGCAGTTGAGTTCGACGTAACACAGGGCGAGAAGGGACCACAGGCCGTAAACGTAACAAAGCTTTAATTTTTAGTTAAAGCGAATTAATCAGACTACAAGGTGCCTTATTCTAAATAGATTTATTTTGAATTCGCAAGTTTTGTAACAATGATTAATCAAAATACCATCTGACCTTAGGGTCAGATGGTATTTTCTTTGTCCATATGAATTTCTTTCAACATCAAATGTGCTTATTCAGCACACGCTCTGATCGCATCCTCAAGCTTAAGGCTTCCGCCAAAAATATCCAGTGCGCTTCCAACTGTTACATCGACCTTAACGCCGCCGATCTCTTTGATCCTTCTGATGTCTGAGACATCCTTTACTCCTCCGGCATAGGTAACAGGTATCCTGCCCCAGCTTCCTATTATGCCTGCGACCTCCTTCTCAATTCCGCTCTGTTTTCCCTCTACATCAGCCGCATGAACCAGAAATTCATCGCAGTACGCCGACAGTTTATCAAGAAGCTCTTCATCAAGCTTCTCGCTTGTCATCTTCTGCCATCTGTCTGTCACCACGTAGTACTCTCTGCCGCCGTCTGATGTATCCAAGGCCTTGCAGGACAGATCAAGAACAATTCTCTCTTTTCCTACCGCTTTGACAAGCTTTTTGAGATTTGTAAGATTCACCCTTCCGTTTCTGAAAACAAATGATGTCACTATGACATGGGACGCACCTGCATCGAGAAACCCTTTTGCGTTTTCATCGGTTATTCCACCACCAATCTGCAAGAGTCCCGGTGTTGCATTTAAGGCCTTTACCCCCTGCACCCTGGTCATCTCATAAAAAGGACTGTCGACAGGGTTAAGAAGGATAATGTGTCCGCCTGAAAGCCCCAACTCCCGGTACATTCTGGCATAGTAGTCTGCCCCCTTCTCAGAGACATAGTTGTCATATGCAGAATCGTCCATATCCCTCAGAGTCGATCCTACAATCTGTTTAACCTTCCCATTGTGAATGTCAATACACGGTCTGAATCTCATACCACCCCTCCTCAATGCCTTGTTCAGCTACAATCCGGTTGACCTCAGAACATTAAACGCCAATACCGGATTGCAATCCTGTTTAATGCAAAAAAGCTGTCTGAAATTATTTATTCAGACAGCTACATATCACTCTTCATTACCAAAACCGGCAAACAGAATCATACTAAACACATATATCCGCAAGCCTCTGAATACGCATCTTGAAATGCTTCAGCCCATATCTGAATAACATATTCAGCTTAGAACATCTGCCATGTCATACATTCCTGCCGGTTTTCCGGCAAGATATTTGGCAGCCTCAAGCGCTCCCTTTCCAAAAATCGCTCTGGAATATGCTCTGTGTGAAAGAGTAACCACCTCATCGTGGCCCGCAAAAATAACGTCGTGGTCGCCCACAATTGTTCCTCCTCTCACAGCTGAAATGCCTATCTCCCTGACCGGTCTCTTCATGCGGCGCTCACTTCTGTCATAGGCATATTCATATTCGCCGGAAAGAGACTCGTTTATGCTGTCAGCAAGAGCAATTGCCGTCCCCGAAGGTGCATCAAGCTTCTGATTGTGATGCTTCTCAACTATCTCAATATCAAAGCCTGCTGCCGCAAAAAGAGGTGCCACTTCCTTCAGAACCTTTAAGAGCACATTTATTCCGACAGACATATTGGCTGACTTAAGAACAGCCACCTTCCCGGATGCAGCCTCCACTTCCTGAAGCTGCTCCTTAGTGAGCCCCGTAGAGCATAGTACAACCGGCAGCTTTCTTTCTTCACAATATTTAAGAAGTCCGGGTACGGCAGATGCATTTGAGAAATCCACGATCACATCGGCATCTGCATTACATTCCGTTAGACTTTTAAACACCGGAAAAGTATATGTGCTCTCTCCGAACGCATCAATACCTGCAACTACTTCTATATCCGGATCTTCCTTTGCCAGATCCACAATAACATGTCCCATACGGCCGTTGCAGCCGTGCATGAGTATCCTTGTCATATTTCACCCCAATCTTATGATGTAGAGCCGGCCGCCCGCAAGGGCCTCTCAGCTGAGTGTACGATATTAACAGCCGAAGCTGACCGGGCGAGCTTTTGCCCGTCGGCTCATCTTATTTGATCAGTCCGTAATTCTTCATCTCTTCTCTGAGGATCTCCCGGTTCTTCTCCTCCATCTCTGTGAGAGGAAGTCTGAGCGGCCCCGCTTCGAATCCGATCATCTTAAGAGCGCTCTTTACCGGAATAGGATTGACCTCTGAGAAAAGAGCCTTTACAAGCGGAATAGCCTTAAACTGGAGCTCTCTTGCCGCAGCAAAATCGCCCTCAAGGCATCTTGCGCAAATGTCATGAGTCTGTCTCGGTGCCACATTGGAAAGAACCGAAATAACGCCGAGTCCGCCAAGAGACATTATCGGAACAATCTCATCATCATTGCCCGAATACAGATCAATACAGCCTTCAGCCAATTGCATCATCCTGGAGGTCTGTGCAATTATGCCTGTCGCATCCTTGATACCAACAATATTGTCATATTCCCTGCAGAGCCTGACTGCTGTTTCAGGCATAATGTTGCATCCTGTCCTGCTGGGTACATTGTACAGAATGATAGGAATATCTATAGCCCTTGCGACCTCTCCAAAATGCTGAATGAGACCGCCCTGTGTAGCCTTGTTGTAATAGGGGGTTACGTTCAGAACCGCATCAGCGCCATATTCCTCCGCAAGCTTTGACAACTTAACCGCTGTCTCTGTACAGTTTGAACCGGTACCGGCAATGACAGGCACTCTTTTTTTGACCTTGTCAATGCAGTACTTCACAACCTCCATATGCTCTTCTTCGGACATCGTGGCTGCCTCGCCGGTTGTCCCGCATACAACAATCGCATCCGTCCCATTATCAATCTGAAAATCAATGAGTCTTCCAAACTCATCGTAGTTGACACTTCCATCATTATTAAATGGCGTTGCAATTGCAACTGCCGCACCTTTGAAAATTGCCATTTCACCCTCCTTAAAACTGTGTCTAATACTACAGCACAGGCCACTTTGTGTCAAGATATATTAGCATTTCAAAGGACGTGCCAGGTACCGACATTGTTACATCAATTTTGGGGTTGAACAGCAAAAGGGTGCGTGCTATACTACTTTAGCTTAAAATATAAATTTGTTTTTTCTTATATATAAGGAGTACTTTATGAAGCAGACTAGAAATGATGTTAGAAACGTTGCCATCATTGCCCACGTAGATCACGGCAAAACAACCCTGGTAGATGGTCTTCTAAGACAGAGCGGAGTTTTCCGCGCCGGACAGGAGGTTGTTGAGAGAGTCATGGATTCCGGCGATATTGAGAAAGAGCGCGGGATCACTATCATGTCCAAAAATACGGCGATCACTTACAAGGACATCAAGATAAATATCATAGACACCCCCGGTCATGCTGATTTCGGCGGAGAGGTTGAGCGTGTCCTTAAGATGGTAAATGGTGTAATACTCGTTGTTGACGCTTTCGAGGGCCCAATGCCCCAGACCAAGTTTGTTCTGGGAAAGGCAATGGAGCTCGGACTTCCCGTAATCGTCTGCATCAACAAGATAGACAGACCCGAGGCACGCCCCAATGATGTCATCGACGAAGTGCTTGAGCTTCTGATGGATCTTGGTGCAGATGACAAGCAGCTTGACTGCCCATTCGTTTTTGCATCCGCAAAAGCAGGAACCTCTTCCTTATCACTTGACGAAATCGGAACGGACATGAAACCGCTTCTCGACACAATCGTCAACTACATTCCTGCCCCTGTCGGAGATCCCAATGCCAGCACTCAGGTTCTTATCAGCACCATCGATTACAACGATTACGTCGGAAGGATCGGTGTCGGCAAGGTAGATAACGGCGTTGTAAAGGTCAATCAGGAGGTGATCGTTGTAAACCATCACGAGCCTGACCGCAGGATAAAGACAAAGATCAGCAAGCTCTATGAGTACGACGGTCTCGGAAGGGTTGAGGTACAGGAGGCCCGCATCGGTTCCATCGTTGCAATCTCAGGTATCGAAGATCTCAAGATTGGTGACACCCTCTGTTCAATTGACAATCAGGTGGCAATTCCTTTCCAGAAGATATCAGAGCCCACAATAGCCATGAACTTCATAGTAAACGACTCACCTCTTGCAGGCCAGGAGGGCAAGTACGTCACATCAAGGCATCTTCGTGACAGGCTCTATAAAGAGCTGAACACTGATGTCTCTCTCAGGGTCGAGGATACAGATACGACGGAAACCTTCAAGGTTTCAGGAAGAGGCGAGCTTCACCTTTCAGTTCTCATTGAGACCATGAGAAGGGAAGGCTTTGAATTTGCAGTCAGCAAAGCCGAAGTAATCTATCACACAGATGAAAAGGGCAACAAGCTCGAACCCATGGAGAGATGCTACATAGATGTTCCTGACGAATTCTCAGGAAGCGTAATACAGAAGCTCGGAGAGAGAAAAGGAGAGCTTGTCAACATGGGAGCCGGAAACGGCGGATACACAAGAATAGAGTTCAGTATCCCCTCAAGAGGGCTCATCGGTTACAGAGGTGAGTTCATGACAGACACAAAGGGCAACGGAATTCTCAACACCATCTTTGACGGTTATGCTCCATATAAGGGAGATATGAACTACAGAAAGACAGGCTCCGTAATTGCCTTTGAGTCCGGAGAAGCTACTGCATACGGTCTTTTTAATGCACAGGACCGCGGACAGCTCTTTATAAAGACAGGTGATAAGGTTTATTCCGGAATGGTAATAGGAACCAGCGGAAAGAGCGAGGATGTTGAAGTCAACGTCTGCAAGACAAAGCATCTGACCAACACCAGAACCTCCGCTTCCGACGAAGCACTTCGTCTTGTACCGCCCCGCATAATGTCACTTGAGCAGTGCATAGAGTTCATTGACAATGATGAGCTTCTTGAGGTGACACCCACAAGCCTCAGAATCCGTAAGCGGATACTTGACCCTACCCTTCGTAAGAGAGCAGGCTTCAAGAACAATAACAAATAAACAGACTGAATGATGGCACCGACAATAGCTTGTGGTGTATCGAGGGCATGAACATATTGCACAATCGCTTCGGGGACGCTCTCGCTCCGTTGTGCTTCGTAGCGGTACTAAGGCACTAAAGTACAGTGCCTAAGTACCGACGAGCACAAAGGCCCACTCAGTCGCTTGTGCAATATGTTAATGCCAAATCTACATTATGAGTATTGTCGGGCAACATCATAGTATGGTATTGTCCGACTAAAGCTCGCCAGGCCAAAGCAGGACTGGTGAGCTTTTGTCGGGCAGCTCACAGTATATAGTATCCCTTCTCCCCTTCTTCTATCGAAATCTTCCCTTCACACTTCTGAATAAGGCCGGACTTAACCTGTTCCAGCGATGACTCTTTTACGCAGATATCAAATGACACCGTATCCGTATAACGGGAATCCTTAATTGAGATCTGCGACTGCGCAAGGAAGTACTGAACATTATTTACTTTGCTGTAATCCACAGTTACAGTCAGAAGGCGTGAGAGAACCTTTTCACCCACTTCCGATGAAGACAAAGCCGCCTGAGCAGCCTGGGTGTAGGCTCTTACAAGGCCGCCCGTTCCAAGAAGAACACCCCCAAAATACCTTGTAACCATGACAAGGGTATTAGTAAGCCCGGCTGCGGAAATAACCTCCAGAATCGGCTTTCCCGCAGTTCCTGATGGCTCTCCGTTGTCACTGCACTTCGATATTTCAGATTTTTCACCAATTACATAGGCATAACAGTTATGCCGTGCATCCCAGTACCTTTTAGAAAGCTCGGCTATCTTCTTCTCCGCTTCCTCAGTCGTCGCCACATAAAATGCACTACCGATGAACCTGGATTTCTTTTCAATTATCTCTCCGACTCCCTCAGTCGTTATTACCTTATAAGAATCTCTTGTACTCATACACAAAGTATATCACAGAAAGTCAAGCTACAATTAAATTGCCCTGACACCTGATTTTTGCCTTTTGGGGACTCTGTGCTATAATAAAATGTCAGGGCTGAATATTTATCAGTTCTGCATTAAGTTTTCTAATGTTCTATTGATTTATTTTGCGAGGAAATATTATGGATTACGGAAAAAGAGGTATCGTGCGACAGGCAAGAGCACTGCATTCAGGTACCGGGAGATGGGAAAAAAAGCTTAGCCTCTTCGGCTTGTATGTTGTTCTTGCGGCAATAATCGGAAGCGTGATCATCGGTGCAAGCGCCGGGATAGGTGTCTTTAACGGCATCAGGGACGGTGCTCCCGACATTACCAATATCGATGTGACTCCATCAGGCTTTTCCACCTTTGTCTATGACACTGATGGAAATCAGATTGCCAAGCTGGTTTCTACAGATTCCAACAGAATTCCCGTGACCTGGGATATGATTCCGGAAAATCTGGCCCACGCATTTGTTGCAATCGAGGATGCGAGGTTTTATGAGCACAACGGAATTGATATTCAGGGTATTATAAGAGCCGGTGTCGTAGGAATCACATCCGGTGATTTCTCTGAGGGTGCCAGTACTATTACCCAGCAGCTTCTTAAGAACAATGTCTTTTCCGGATGGACCAACGAGTCCTTCATCGACAGTGTCAAGCGTAAGATCCAGGAACAATATCTGGCTGTTCAGCTTGAGAAGAGCATGTCAAAAAATGAGATCCTCCTCAATTACATGAACACCATCAACCTCGGCCAGAATACACTGGGCGTACAGGCTGCTTCACTTCGCTACTTCAACAAATCAGTGAGCGACCTCACTCTCTCAGAGTGTGCCGTAATAGCAGGTATTACCCAGAACCCCAGCAGATTCAACCCGATCACACATCCCGACAGGAACGCTGACCGCCGCGCCAAGGTCCTTAAGAACATGCTTGAGCAGAATTACATCACACAGGCTCAGTATGACGAGGCGGTTGCAGATGATGTATACTCCCGCATACAGAATGTCAACCAGGAGACAGGCGGAGATACGGCTGTCAATTCATACTTCGTCGATGCACTTACTAATGACATCATTGACGACCTGATCGCCGCAGGCTACAACGAAACTCAGGCCTATGGTCTTTTATACAGCGGCGGTCTCAAGATTTATTCCACTCAGGATCCAAGGATACAGAAGATATGTGACTCGGTATTCCAGGATGAGAGCAATTATCCTGAAGGAACCAAGTATCTTTTATCCTATGAGCTGTCTGTGCAGTCCGGCGACGGCACCGTTACAAATCACAGCAGCGAGATGTTCCAGAGCTACTTCAAGCAGCAGAAGAGCTCCTTCAATATGCTGTTCAGCTCCAAGGAAGCAGCTCAGGAAGCCATCGATGAATATAAGGGCGTAGTCATGAACCCCGGCGATACAGAGCTTGGAGAAAAGATAACGCTGACTCCGCAGCCGCAGGTATCGATCACTGTGGAGGAACAGACCACCGGCAACATAGTCGCCATGGTCGGAGGAAGAGGTCAGAAGATAGCTTCAAGAACCCTCAACCGTGCAACCGACTCATACCGCCAGCCCGGTTCCACCTTCAAGGTACTCGCGGCGTATGCACCCGGTATAGACAGCGCAGGTCTCACCCTTGCCACGGTATTTAACGATGCGCCGTTTTCCTACTCAAACGGAACTCTGGTAAGAAACTGGTGGGGCAGCTCCTACAGAGGCCTTAACACCGTAAGAAGCGCCATAAGGGATTCCATGAACGTAATCGCCGTTGAGGCTCTGACCGTTATTACTCCCCAGCTTGGCTTTGACTATCTCAAGAACTTTGGCTTCACAACCCTTGCCGACAATGTCACCATAAACGGCAAGGTGTACTCCGATATACAACAGTCCACCGCTCTCGGAGGACTTACCTACGGAGTCAAGAACTTTGAGCTTAACGCAGCCTATTCAGCCATTGCAAACGGCGGCGTATATAATAAGCCAAGACTCTATACCAAGATTGTCGACCACGATGGAAATGTAGTACTTGACACCAATCAGATGGAATCCTACGGTTCAAAGAGGATCATCAAGGAGACCACAGCATTCCTTCTTACCAGTGCCATGCAGGACGTTGTCACAAGCGGAACCGGCACATCAGTCAATTTCGGTACTACCGCAATCGCAGGTAAAACGGGTACTACTTCTGATTACAACGACGTTTGGTTTGCAGGCTACACCAACTATTACACAGCAACAACCTGGGCAGGTTACGACAACAATGCCAAGATGACCGTCTCAGCTGAAAAGAACCTTGCCAAGACCATGTGGCGAAAGGTTATGGAGAAAGTGCATGAAGATCTGCCCTACTCCTCTTTCACACAGCCAGCCGGAATAATTACCGCCACTGTCTGTGCAAAATCCGGCAAAGCTCCGATTGCCGGCCTGTGCGACGGATGTCTTAATTCAGAATTCTTTGAAGAGGGTACTGTTCCAACGGAGAGCTGTGATGTCCACTATTCAGGTGCCCGCTGTGCCATGGACGGATGTCCCGCATCTGATCCCTGTCCTTTTAAGACAGGCGGTGTATTTGAAAAAGCCCCCGAAGTTCCTCCCGCACTGCAGTCAGGACTTGTAAATTACAGTCCCTCCAGCTCAGGTCCATGCCACCACACATATGAATTCATGTCGCAGGAAGGCATTGAGGGCATAATCGCCGCAGAGCAGGAACAGATGAACCAGGCCGCAGCCGCTGCTGCCGCTGCTGCAGGCGGAGGAGAACCTGCCCCGGCTCCGGAACAGCCGGCCGCTGACCCTGTAGTTGAAACTGTTTCTGAGGATGTTTCAGCAGGAAACTAAGAAGCTTTAAACCAAAAAGCATCCTTACACCCCGCGTCAGATGGCACAGTTTTTAAAGGCAGCTTCTGCTTCACGGCAAAAATTGCTTTAGTAAGCATTAACCAAAAATTCAGACCGGGCCATATCTATGATATGATCCGGTCTGAGTTTTCTCACATAATTTCAGATCCCATAAAAAGAGCCTGTGAAAAACAGGCTCTTTTCACAGGCTCAATTCTTATCTTCATTTACTTTCTTTTATACTCTTCTGGTCTTCGGAATTAATAAGATCCATCATCTGAGCTTCAACTCTGTCCCTGTTTTTTTCGTCACAGTTGTAGTTAAGCCTCACCTTATAGCCTGAACCGGAGGCTTCAGTTATACCACCCATACGAAGGCTTTTGTGTATATCAGGGATAGCCTGATTCACAGTGTCGATAAAGCTGTCTACCTCTTTCTGAACATCTTCTATATCGATACTTCTTGGTATCTCAACTTCTAAATCACATATAGTCTTCATCCTGCTCTTGTTGATAACCTCATGTATACGGCTGTTTGGTATGATCATTACATCCTGTGATTCATTGGTGATCTCAGTTGTCCTGATGCCCATGTCAGTTACTGTTCCCTGCCATCTATCTATGGCAACAACATCTCCTAGCGAGAACAGGTGCAGTCCCTTTGACCAGTTCCCTTCAATTACAAAGCCCATCTCCGGCCATTCTCCGCTTAATCCGGCAGCAACGCTGTACAAAAACAGAATATCGAAGAATATCAGATATCCAAAGGCAAATATGTACAACGGCCGGATTCTGAAACAAAGAGCGTTTTCCAGATACCTGTGAACTGACAGTCTCTTTTTTCCTAAAGCAGGGGCTGCGCAGCTGATTGAAGATATCATAGGATAGAAGAAAAGTCCCAGTATAAGAATAACCGCTATGAGAACCTCAAAGATCAATGCCACAAAAAGATCCTTTACTTCATTGAAGGAAACAATGATCAGATCGGAACCTTCCATGAGGCTTCCTACCATATAAGCTTCTCTTCTGTCATATGAGACAACCCCTTTAAACTGTCGTCCAAGAACGGACTCGCTCAGAACATAAGACGCATTTGTTCCTATCATATTCTTATCCGTATGAGCGTTAAAGAGGCCTGTTTCATTATCAACCAGAGCTATAAGCTGATTTTCCTGAGTTGCAAAATCATTTACCACAGATTCAATGCTGTCTTTGTTCATAACATCTGCCATCTTTTTTGCATCAGCAGCAACCAGAATAAACCCATCGGGGAGTCCATCCGCGTCAGTGATAAGTGATGCCGCTGTGAGCAGCTTTTTCCCGCTCAGATCATCCTTCACAGGATCCGTTACTACATATGGGTAACCCTGGATCAATGAGTAATATACATTACTATCCTGATCCTTGTCAGAGCTTATCCTGAAACCTGTGTAGGCATTGCTTGCAAAAATCTCTTTTCCGTTCTTATCATACAGCATAAGATACTCAGCATTATTTATTTCACAGAGCATCCGGAGTTCTTCTCTTGTTCTGAGTTCACTGTCATGCGACAGAAGACTTGCTATGGCATTTGCACGCATAAGATACTTATCAGGAAACTCCTTCTTGAACCTCTCTGCAATATCATCGCGGTAAGAAGCTTCATAGGCAATTGCGATCTTTTGTGTATCACTGTTATGCGCGGTATTTCCCATGCTAAGAAGCATAACCAGCATGGTGTAAAAGCATGAAAGCACACCTGATCATTTATCATCGCAGCACTGAATGAATTGACACCGCCTCTGTTGGAATGAGAAAAGACTACAGGCTTTTCTTTATCAAGCATCCTTCTAAACCAGATTTCCAGCTCATTATAGTTCTTCTCTGATATGTCATCAGCGGGATAGACAGTAAACTCATCCTCTCCTGAGCCTACCAGCAAAGCATAACCCTCAAGCCCCGAAAGCATTCTTTCCAGGATGCTCTGCCAGGTACCATACTGATTACTAATCTCTGACATTGATGAATAATCATATTCAAGAATGAGACTCTCTGAATTCTCATTCAAAAGAGCTCTGCACTCGACAACAGTATCTTTTCTGTCAGGAAGCAATGCCATTTCTTCGTCTCCCCAGTGAAGCATTGTTCCCTTCTTCTTAAGAAAGATCTCGTTCTCCTCCTTTGTAAGAACCTTTCTCAGAGCCTGGTCTGTCGTGCCAATAATGTTGCCTTCTTTATCTATCAGGGTAACACTGACAAATTTCAGCTGCTCCTTTACAGCTTCAAGACGTTCCCTGTTTCCCATTTCGTCATACTCGTTGAAAAGAAGCACAGCCATTTTCCCCTGGACTGCATAGTCTTCCAGATAGGAAGTATTCTGTGCCTTCAGTTCAGCATCTTTATCTTCCGCAATCCTTGGAAATGCGCTCAGATAATTCTCCAGCACAAGGCCCTCACTGACAAGCGTAACCAAAAGGATAGACATCAATGTTCCGATAAGAAGAATAATGATCAGAAAAACAGATACAAGAGTTAATAATATTTTTTCCTTAATCTCATCTTCATTTGCCCCACAATACTTTTATATGTAATGAACTTTGCAGCCTCTTTACTCCCTGCTTATCATTTGATAAGGATAAATGATGTTCTGCGGAAAGCACTGAAAATTCTGACTATAGCTGAATAAATCAATCCGAGACTGTAGATCATAAGAGCAGTATTGGATTTTCGGATAAAGATAAGACAGGCAACTGCCAGCGCAAAATTCACAAGCCCGTGACTGAACTTCAGCTTCCAGGGACCATCAACAGTCCTTCTTGCCTCCATGGCTCCAAGCACATCTACAACACCGGAGAAGGCATGGATTCCAATGAGGTACAGCAGAATGTATATTTTGGGAACAGCAGCCAGAGATCCTGTGATCATTGCGAAATCAAAAATTATGACCCCCTGTATCAGGATCATTTTCCCTCCGACCATATGTCTGGCCATGACAAAATAGAAAATGATGTCCTTAAGTCCGGCTATGGCAAGACCGAGTGCCAGAACTCCGACCACGAACATATACTTTTCATCTGACGGACTGATGATCATGATAACAGCCACTACAAGCATTACCAGACCGACAAGTATTTTTCTTATTCTTTGAAATCCAGTCATTTTTGTCCTCTCCTAAAAAATGTTACCTGGCAACTCCGGCAATCTTATTGTTTGACTTGTAAATGGCGTCAATCACCATACCTTTATGTGCTATCGCCCCGCGGAAGAATTTGCCAAGGTAGGTATTCTCCTTCTCCTGCTTAGGGCTTTGTGTATACTCATCAAAATACCTGTCAATGACATGCTCCTCAACTGTCTGCCCCGACAGTTCCTCTCCAAATGCCTTCCAGTCTTCAGAAGCTATGATCTGTCTCTTCCCGATGATATCCTTTATCCTTTCGAGGTAAGGCTCCACCGCCTTCATGTCATAGACATTCTTTTCAAAAGAATCTGTCTCACCCCGGATATACTTCATGGCGTATATCATCTGTGTAAACGCCTTCATATAATCGCCGGGATTATCCTTTATGATCTCCTCATATTCTCCCCAGGCAGGCAGATACTTGTATCTGATAAAGCTGTAATCCGGAAGATGCCCCGCCCTTCCGTGGCCGAGGTTCATGATGGAATTCTCACTTGTCTGGTATAGACTGTTTGTGTAAATACTTTTTTCCAGATTGTCCGGTGCTGATGTCTTATGAACAAATGTTATCGGCACCTCCCTGTAGCCTTCTCCCTCCGGAAACAGCTCATAGAAGTAGTAGTTCGTATTGTTGATGACAAGTGAAGGGGTTCCGGCAAAATAAGAATGTGCCCAGGTGTCAGCAAGAACGTGCATGGCAATACCAACCGACTGAAGGGGCTTCCCCTTTGCCAGCTCCACAGTCCTGACAACCAGGTCGCCATTGGGGCCGCATATCAGTCTGTACTTATCAAGATAGCGTTTGGCGCATCCTGCTTTCTGTGCATAAAGATCTCTTGGAAGAAAATGGAAGGCCGACCATATCCTTGTTATATCCTGCAGTCCGACTGCATCAGTCCTTGCATCCATAAGCTCCAGCTGCATCTGCGTAGTCACTGCATCTGAAGGGCCCTTGACCTTAGCAAGGAGCGTCCTTGAACAAAGATCAACAAACTGGGCGCTGTAAGCTACATCAAGGCTCTCCTCATGTGTATATCCGGCGATGTATGCTGCACAATATGTGGCATAATAATGAAAATCTTCCTGCATAAAACATTCACTCCTGCGTATCTTCTTTTCTCAGCTGCCTGATCATATTTGACGAATAAATAAGCGTTCCCAATACATAAATTGTAGTTAAATCTACAAGGAACGAGGCCAATGTGGTCTCGATATTATCCAGATCCTTAAAGTCATCGATATATGTTCCAAAACTAAGTACGGAGAGTACCAGTAAAATTATAGCCCCGACATAATATCCCTTTTTGCAGGGCAGTCCCTTGGCATCCCTTGAAGCATTCCTTCCGATATAGAAATGGATTCTGAAAATTATGAATGATATCAAAAGGATTATAGCCACTATGATCACAATAACAAGCACAGCAGCAGCCACTTCCTCCTGCTGGGCATCTTCAAGAATAAGGTTCAGACTTGAACTTGTAGACAATAAGATCTGAATAAAGACTTTCACTATGCTCCAGGCACCCAGAATTACCACACCTACCCCACTCACATTGAGATAGTCCTCATATCGCCTGAGCTTGACTTTATCACTGTTCATAGCTTTTTCCTTTCCTTCTCGGTAAGAAATATAAACTGCTGCATAATTATTTCATCCGCAGCCTTAATTATACCATATTCCGTTTATCCATTTTATAAAAAAGGATAAAGCGCGATGGCATGCCTCCCCCGGCCGGCTCATTTTTTCCGCTGATTACTAGTCTGTTGATTAATGCTATAATGGTTTGGAGTTTACTGTACAGAAAGGAACAATTTATCAATGCTATTCAACTCTTTGCAGTTTTTAATATTTTTCCCCATAGTGCTGTGTGTGTTTTATGTGATTCCGGAAAAGCTGAAAAGGCCGTGGCTTCTGATAGCCAGCTATTTCTTTTACATGTGCTGGAATGCAAGATATGCCCTGCTGCTTCTCACATCCACAGCTGTCACCTTCGCAAGCGGCATACTTATAGAGAGGGCAAGAGAAAAGGATCCCCCCCGCATGAAGCCCGTTGTTGCGGCAAGCTTTGTGATCAACTTAAGCATTCTGTTTTTCTTCAAATACTTCAATTTTACAGTGAATCTTCTGCAAAATATTGCCGCCCTGTTCCACATAACGCTAAATGCACCCGTCCTTGATGTCATCCTTCCGGTAGGTATTTCTTTTTACACCTTCCAGGCGCTGAGCTATACCGTCGACGTATACAGGCGCGATGTCGAGGCTGAAAAGAGCTTTGTGACCTATGCACTTTACGTCTCGTTCTTTCCGCAGCTTGTGGCGGGCCCCATAGAGAGATCAAAAAATCTCCTGCAGCAGCTTAAGGTCTTTAAGAAGTTTGACTACAGAAGATTCCTGGATGGCTCTATGATCATGCTGTGGGGATACTTCCTGAAGGTTGTTCTTGCTGACAGGATTTCAGTCTTTGTTGATACAGTTTACAGAGACATCCCGACCTACGGCGGCATGTACCTCATCGTAGCGACTATTCTTTTTGCCATACAGATCTACTGCGACTTTGCAGGCTACTCCACCATAGCAGTTGGCGCAGCCAAAATTCTTGGCATCAATATAATGGAAAACTTTAAGGCGCCCTACCTGTCAACCTCCGTTGGCATGTTCTGGCGCAACTGGCACATCTCCCTCACCTCCTGGTTTAAGGATTATCTCTATATTCCTCTTGGCGGAAGCCGTAAGGGCAAGGGAAGAAAATATATGAACAAGCTCATTGTTTTCCTTGTCAGCGGCCTGTGGCACGGAGCGGATCTTTCCTTCGTTGTATGGGGTGGTCTGAACGGAATCTATCAGATCATTGGTGAGGTCCTTTTGCCCTTCAGAACAAAGGTAAACAGCACCTTCAATCTAAGCAGGGATACCATCGGGCATAAGGCTATGGAAGCACTTATCACATTTATTCTGGTGGATTTTGCCTGGATATTCTTCAGAGCCCAGAGCATTTCTGATGCCGTTATGGTAATAAAATCCATTTTTACAACCTATAACCCATGGATACTTTTTGACGGTTCTTTATACAATTGCGGTCTTAACAGCAAGGAATTCTGGTTCATGATCACATGCATTCTGATTCTGTTATGGAGTGATGTCCAGAAGAAAAAGAATGTAATCATCAGAGACGTTATCCTTGCCCAGGACGGATGGTGCAAGGTCCTTATTATTGCGGTTGCCATATCCGCAATCCTGATATTTGGAGTCTGGGGAACAGGTTATAATGACAGCAGCTTTATCTATTTTCAATTCTGATGGTGGTGAATATGCAGATCAATAACAACAATAAAAAACTCATATCTTTTATCAGAATAGTCATGGTCCTGCTGATTGTTCTGGTTATTTGCACAGCTGCCGCATGTATCACCAAGCGAAAAGAGAGCGACAGGAAATATTCAGATTTCAAGGAAAATGCACGGAACATAGACGTTCTTTTTCTTGGCTCCTCCCATGTGCTCAACGGCATCAATCCTGCAGTCATCTATTCCAAAACAGGCATAACCTCTTACAACATGGGAAAACCCGGCGGCATGGTTCCCGAGTCCTACTGGACCTACAGACTTGCCAGACAGTACGGAAAGCCCAAATGTGTCGTAATAGACCTGTGGTCACTGGATCGGGATTACAAGTATCTTGATATAATGACCGGGAGCAACGATGATGATGAAATTCGAAATTCCGTTTCACTCCTCCACACCAACATGGATACATGGCCTTTGTCAAAAACAAAGATTGATGCTGCAAACGATCTTCTGAGCAGCAGCAAGGTCCGGGCGGAATTTCTTTTTCCGTTTTCTCTCTATCACAGCAGATGGAGTACGGTTCGCAAGGATGATTTTATCCTGGATAACAGCAAATCCGAGAGTAATTATTTCGTTCTTGGCTCTGAACCCCGGGAAGAGATCTATATAGAACACAACCCCAATGAGCCGGATAACAAGAGCGCAACTCTCTCAGAAGAGACCGTAAGTACACAGTACCTGAGAAGACTTATAGAAGAATGCAGTTCAGAAGGCATAGAAGTGATAATGACCTTTTTGCCGATGACCTACTCACACTATCAGGATTTTCAGGCGTCAAACTACGGAAAGCAGCTGGCTGATGAATATGGTCTTGAATTTATAAGCCTTCTTGATCACAGTACACTTTCACTGATTGACTTTACATCAGATATGAGCGATGAGTCTCACCTTAATGAATCAGGAATGTACAAGGTCTCCGAGTATATCGCAGGCAGGCTCGCAGACAGAGATTACCTTAAAGATCACCGCGGCGAAGCCGGCTACGAATTCTTTGAGAGCGCATGTCACAAATGGCATACGAATCAGTTCAACCAGCTGCTTGCTGAGGAGCACCTCTACAGAAAGCTGAACCTGATAAATATACTGAACGCCAATGTTGCACTGCTCATACGGGCTGACTCTCCCGCTCTGAAGGATTCCTATATCCGCACTCTGATAACAAAAATTGCAGGATCCGATAAAATAGATGCTTCTTCAGGCTCCGGTGGCCCATACTTCCTTTTAAAAGAGACTCTTCCGGATACCGGGGAAACCAGAATATTTGAGCAGAGCGGCGAAAGTCAGGACACCGGTATCCCTACCTGTTCCGGAACCGGAGAATATGTTGGCCTGAAGGATTTCGTTGGCTTCTATATAAACGGCGACTACGACAACAACTACTTCGACATGGAGGACAACTATTACTCAGACTTACAGCTCCTGATACTTGAAGATGACGACAGCATACTTGACGCAAAATACTTTACAGGTGAATGGTGAGCCGCTGTTTAGTTCATCTGGCACGCAGCGATATGAAACAAATTTTAATCTGAAATAAGGACAGGCACTTTGCAGCAACTATCGCAAAGTGCCTGTCCATCTTTTTTGTTTTCGAATATTTAAAATGTCTTGCATACATGAAGAATGGTTCATTCTATGACATCGACCAGGGTGCTGCACCGGATTTCATGATCCCTGATCCAGCACTGCTTTATGACAGAAAGTATATGGCAGACTACGTCAACAAGCTTTTAGGCAAGTAATGCATGTCTATATACCTGCTAAGGAACTGCAGCAGAATTAACTGAACAATTTACGCAGGATGAATTTTCAAACGCAAGGAAGAAAATGTAGGCAATGCCGAGGCTTTCTGACGCGGCATTTGGAAATTAAGACAAGTAAATTGTTCAAGTTATTTAGCTACATTTCCTAAGGATTGTAGATAAGTAAATAATTAAAAATAAGTTCAGGCCCTTTGCGGAATCTCCCACAAAGGGCTTGAATCTCTTTTTCATTTTTTCCTTTTCCCAAAAACACCCTCCATCAACGACTGATGACAACGCAGCATCCGGAAAAATTATCGGCGGATTTGTTCCGGTTGTTTATTTTGGGTGTACCAGATATCCCTCTGAACTTCGCGCGCCTTTTGGAGGCTGTTCATTATTCGGATTCATTGACTTCCTTTAAAAACTCATCATAGTCACGAATATACTCACTGTCAATGTAATGCTCGCTGGCAAGAACAAGCAGCACGGAATCAGGAGAAAAATCGTACATTTCCTTCCATACCATTGGCCCGATATACAGCCCCATTCTTGGCTTATCGAGTACTATGATATCTTTTTTCTTTCCATCGTCCACCAGGACCTTGCTGCTGCCGCTTACATTAATAAGAACAAACCTGGTATAGCGATTGGCATGTATACCGCGTCTGATATCCGGATCTGACCCTGACAGATAAAAAACTCTTCTTATATCAAAGGGAATATCAAATCCGGAACCCTCGGCAACAACGAGATTCCCTCTCTCATCTCCATATTCTTTGAATAACAGTATCTTATAATTTTCTTTAATCTCACGCATATTTATTACCTCTTCGCCACAAAGTGCCTGACCCCCTGTTTCTAAATAACATGTTGTTCGCAATGTGCTCTTTCCAGATGAATCTGTACAAAAATGAATCAGGCACTATGCAGACCTTTCTGCACGGCGCCTGACCAGTTTATTTATGAACAGTTCCTAACCCAAACTTTACCATACAGTGATCCGATCCTCAGGGGCAAGGTACATTCCGTCGCCTTCCTTGATATCATAGGTCTCGATAAACTCATCATAGTTTTGTACAGGGATATTGCAGCGGTAGCACTCAACAGGATGCTCGTTAGTTACTATATAGAACTGCTCAGCTGCCTCATATCTGCAATTCTTCTGTATTGTTGCAAGCTGCGTGAAGAACATGTCATAGTCAAAGTTTTCCTGCTTCTTTGCTATTGAAAGAAGGCACTTGACTGAACCAAGGTCTCCTATGGCTTCACTCTGAACCATAGCTGCACCGCGGTCTCCGTAAGGGTCATCGGAAATCTGTGGTGTGGGAACAAGTGCGCTGTTTTGCCTCGTTTAACCTGTCAATCTGCTCCGTCCTGGAAGAGGCGTTGGACTCTCCTTCATTGATCTTTACTGTCTCAGCCCAGTCGCGGTTAATATATGCTGCAAAATCGTCCTCCAGGCGGATCTCTCCCACACCCTCATAGGCTCCGAAAAGACCGGAGTCAATCCACTAGGCTCCCGGACGGTCTGCTGAAGCCTTATCATCAGCAGCGGTGGCTTCTGCTGAAGCATCTGCAGATGCAGCTTCCTTGCCGTCATCGCTCGCCTTGTCTGCGCTCTGCTGTTCATTCCCGGAATCGACTGTTATATTGGTAGTCACTGTTGTTCCACAACCCGTGAGGATTGTGCCCACTGCCATAGTCAATGCCAAAATGCTACTGATCAGTTTCTTTTTCATTAGTTTCCTCATCTATTGACGCCAGTTAATATCTGACTTATTCCGGTCGTATACGGATACCGTATGCACCCAAAGGACGTGCGCTAACGGTATCCGGCTCCTTATCAGACAGGTGTACTCTGCCGTTAAAGCTTAAGTTCCATAATCCGGTATGCCCTGTTGAGATTATTTCTTTTGTTAAAAATATGGTAACTATTCAGAGCCAGGACTCGGAAACGCAAGCGTTTCCTCGCTGTCGGGTATCCGCCAAATGGAATTATTTGAAAATGCATCTGCTCGAGCCAGCTTGGCACATGCATTTTCAAATATTTCCGCCTGGCTCTGAATAGTTACAAAATATGTACATTCACGGATTTCCTAACCGAAACAGTATCTTTCATTAATATACCATATTACGTTCATTCTCTTTGTTAAATTTGTATAAACTATGACCCAGACCCCAAAAGCTCACAGTATCAGAACCTGCGCTCTCCAAAGTTTATGTTCCGTCCCTTTTTGCCGGGGAAAAGACGATTTGTTATCTTTACTGTCGCTTCGCTATGCCTTCTAATTATGAACTTTGTATCCTTTGGATACTTACCGGCAACGTTCATTACTGCATGGCGGATCATACAGATAAGATTTTTCGTGTGTTCATCTCCATGAAAGGACAACAGACACGGGATCAGACTCTGGCACGGCAGCCTGTGTATGAGAAACATTCCCGTTATCCATTTGCCGGTCCTGATGCAGCAGGAAATGTCCTCATCAAAAAAACTCCTGTCGATCGTGTCAAGATCATTCATCAGACCTGTTATATGATTGTACAGACTAAGTGATGTTCCATACCAGTAGCCGCCATCTGATATATCCTTCAGGTCCACAACATCTGCAGAAATATCCGAGTCAGGAAGCTTTATATTTTCCAGGTCTCCCACAGTATAAATTATATCCCTGCTCTCTCTTACAGTAATGGTAAATCCGGCATCTTTTAGCGGCTCCAGCACGTTATCAGGTATGTCATCCATCTCAAAGCATGCAAAAACCACGCCATCATCTTTTGTCTTTATGTCATGCACCTTCAAAAGTGCCGCGGCATACTCCTCTTTATCCGCATCAAAAAAAACTATCTCTTCCGAAATGCCTGTTGCTGCCTTATTGAGATATTTCCAGAAGATAGCGCCCACAGCCTTATCATCACATAAAGCCATAAGCCCCTTATAGCACAGCCGCCCCACATTTTCGGAGACGTCTGATTTTGAAAAAGGAAGGTAATCCCCAATGTTCCCTGAAGTGATCTCCACAATTTCCATACTTTTTCACCCCTTTTAAAACACAACAGAGCCGTCATCAGAATCTTTAACTGATCATTCACTTTTAGCCAGGACACTGCGTATATTGTAAAACTCATCAAAAGGCTCAAAGGAATACAGTACCTCATAATAGTCGTCAACCGAAGCAGAGCAGATTGATTCCTTTAAACATTCATCACCGAGAAGTCCAGTCAGAAGCTCTAAATAGGCATCATCATATTTTAGGATATGAACGGACTTTTCTTCCCCGTACTTTTCTTTTGCGGCCATAAGAGCCCCGTGGCAGAGGGCAATACTGTCCATTCTGTCTTCGGAATAAATTCCGGTTATATACAGGTCATCCCCGCTGTACTGCACAAGGATTCCCCCTGTGATCCTGCCGCCATCGATAATAACCCTTGAAACGTCCCTGTCAGCAAATTCGTCAGTATATGCAGGTTCATATAAAAAGCCATGATCTCCCTTTTCAATTATCAATTCCTTAAATTCAAGGAGTTTCTGGTCATCCAGGGAAGAGAGCGGCTTTGTCTTTTTATGCTTAGTAGCAGCCTCTCCAAGAAGGGGATTGTCCAGCAGATCTTTTATAACTTGGGTCCACTCCCCGGAAAAGTTCTCTTCATTTTCAAAAGAATACTCTGAAAGAAAATCATCCTCATAGAGGCAGATATCTTCTCTCCCAGGTACCTTGTCCCTGCTAAGATACAGCCTTTCAAAGCCTGAGGCCTGCGCCGCCTTAAATGCATATGCCATCAGCTCACTTCCAATGCCATGCATCCTAAACTCCGGTCTTACATATATCCACTCGACTATTACCTTTTCGTCCATTATATGAAGTATCATAAGGCCGGCAGGGATATCCTCCCCGCCGTCCTTTCCTTCTGCAACACTGCCAATGCATACCCTGTCAGGGAACTCTGCCCTGTCAAGATACCCAAAGGGATCAAGGTCGGCAAAAAAATCAAAATGCTCTTCAATTATTATCGCTGTCCTCATTATTCTTTCCTCCGAATGATCTTCCAGGCCATCTTGATCGTTTCTTTCATACCCAGGTTAATCCCTTCCATGTCACCCTTGATCCTTACTCCATACTTGATGGACTTAAATACGTTTACCCTCTTTAGTGCCTCAAACCACTGATTAGCAATGACATCACCCATAACATCCACAAAAGCAGGCGGATTACCCATATCCACATTAGTGATTCCCCTTGATTTCAGGACACTCTTAAGCGTCATAAATGCAGGCATCCTGTAGGCTTCCAGAAGATTATCCAGAAGCTCTCCCCTGTTTTCAGCATCTGCAGGTGCATCCCTGTATGCTTTAAAGGCATCATCAAGCTTTTTCCCGTAAAAAGGATTTTCAAAGAGAGGTTTTAACTCATTTTCTGCCTGTGCCAGACTTTCAGGATTCATAAGCTTTTCCTTCATAGGAGCAAAGAGCTTGTCTTTATCAAAGAACTGGTCGTATTTATCATGCTCAGCCTGTTTGGCGTTTTCGGTAATTTTTTTCTTATTGATCCTGTCGGTGACAGCCCCCTCAACAATGTGTGTGTACTTTTCTCTCGATGCGATAATGCATCTTAATGCCTTGTCCTCTAAGTCTTTTATCTCTTCCTGGCTCTTGCCCTCATCCTGGGCAGTCCAGAGATCATCAAGTGTGCCCAGTATGTCATAGGGCTTTATAAGCTCCTGAACCTCTGCAATGATCTGCTGTTTTTCCTCTTTTGGAAGTTCATCCATATGATCTTCAAACTGTTGCTGCATTACCTCCGGTGTTCTTCCATCATTAGCCATGTTGAAACCATGCCCTGTAAATATGCTGTCAAAAGCCTGCCTGTCAACAAGCTTTTCAATGTAACCATAAAAATGACGATTTATGCCATCCAGTCCTCCGTCCAGATATAATGCCACTCCACTTGAAGGTGGAGTGAATATGATATCTTTTACATTGCCAAAGTCTCCCTTAAAGAGCTCCTTAAGTTTTTCCCTTACGTCTTTATCCCTGCTCTGAAGAAGAGGTCTTAAATCATCTTCCCTGTCAGAAAGAAGCACCATTCTCAGGCTGTTTGCATATGAGGAATTCCCTGACGAAAGCTTGTCATACTTTACCTTGGCATCAAGAATCGTCTCGCCCTCAGCCTTGTCCAGCTCTTTAAGGATCCTCTGCATCTCCCTGATCTCTTTGTTGAAAGATTCTATGGTATTCTGAAGCCTTATCTGGCACTGTTGGAATCCATAAATTGAAGGCGGCAGTTCAAATCCAAGCTTCTGCGCACGCACAAGGGCTGCATATATTCTCTCGGCACTCGAATGGAAATCACCAAGCTTCATCACTTCTCCAAAGACAGCAGCAAGTTCATCGCTCTTTGTCTCAAGAAGCTTTTGGGAATCCTTGCTCAGGAGGGAAACGAATCCCTGATAAAAGCCTGAGCCGCTTCCCGCTGCTGCCGCCATCAGCATGAGGGTAATCTTCTCCTGCTGGAAGGCATCAAGCTTGGTGGCATTACCGAAATCGATCACCGTCAGCTTATCATCACTCATCATGATGTTTCCGGCATGAAGGTCGCCATGGTAATACCCTTCTCCAAATACAGCCTCATCAACCCACTTAGTCGCAAGTTTGCACAGCTTTTCCTGCTGTCTCTGCAAAAGGGCAAGCTTTGCTGAGAGCTCCTCCATTATCTTATGTACATCAGTACCGGCTCCAATAACGAGTTTTGGATTCTCATTCTCAAGTATGAGCCTGCCTTCCTCGTCCTTTTGGTAGAACTGTCCCAGCAGGTCATCGCGGTACTGCCTGGATTTCTTGAGTACATTTACGATTGTATCGCCGGGAGCCTTTGTCACTATCATTGAGTTTGGAGTGGGATTGGCAAGACTGCTGACCTTCATTGATGATATATTATTGTCAATGTCGTAAATTCGTCCGAGCTCAGTATTCCTTGCTTCAATTGTAAGGTCAAGCTCCTCCATGTATCGCTCAAGGAGGCCATTATAGGTCTTTTCCATACCCTTTCCAACCTGAGACGCGCACTTCTGCATGATCTTCTTTTCCCGGAGCATTCGGTTGCGGACATCAGGACGCAGGAGCTTTATTACCACCGTCTCCGCAGAGTCTGACGTATGAACCCTGCAAAGGAACGCCTGTCCGACAGATGCTGCACCAAGTGATTTTATCATATCTATCCTCTTGATCCTTCCGTCAGAGCGCTCAACCATTGACAGAAGCTGTGCTTCAACAATTGCCTGGGGAATCGGCGCAAGGTTTGACTTCGTATCCTCGAAGGCATCCTCCAGCCCCTTAGGGATCATTGAATCCGGCATACCCTGAAGTATCTTCTGAAGAAGTGGTCCCGCTCCCTTGAAAAGACCGCCAAGCATTGGCGCAACTGCCTTGAATTTCTCCTCATCAGTTGCATCCTCTGAAAGCTTTACAGGTTTAGCACTCCTTATGGCGCTGGCAAACATGCTTCTCACATCGATAATGCTGCTCTTTCCGAGGTATTGGGAAAGAACATTTCTTACGAACTGTCCTTCACCCTCTTCCCCAACCATTGCATTTTTGATCATCTTTCCAAGCTGTTCGTTTCCACGGTCTATTCTCTGCTTACGCTCATCACCATCTGCTTCCCTGTAGTAAGGTACCCGCTCTACGGCATCTGCCTTGCCCATTCCGCCAAGATTTTTATTGATGAATTTGGCCACCTTGTCCTGGCCCTGCCTTAGGAACTTGTGAATGCTGACATCCATGTCTCTCTGAGCTGCAAGGAGCTTCTGGAAATTCTCATCTTTCATGGGATCCTCAATATCCTTGGGCATCTCTTCCAATGCACCCCTGATAATTGTAGAGTCCGCCATCTCAAGAAGCATGCTGTCCTTTTCTGAGTATTCATCGGCACCTGCTTCCTGTATCTCCTTCTCCCATTCCAGGTCCTCAAGTGCATCGAGCCTTTCCCTCTCAGCTTTTCTTGCTTCACGCGCCATCTTTCTCTCAGCCCGCAGCCTAACCCTCTTTTCCTGATCTGTTTCTTGCTTTATTACTTCTTTCTTTTCTTCCTCCTCATCATCAAGCTCTCCGTCCATAGCTTTATTTATAAAAAAGCTAAAAAAGCTGGAGGCTTTAGCCTGAAATGCTGCCTTGAGTCTCTTCTGCTCCATGAGCTTGTCGGCAGCATACTTATCCGCCTGCGCCTCAAGCTCAGCCATTCCATCGATCTCGTGCTCACCCAGAAACGCTTTTAAAGCATACTCTTCTGCCTTTTTTTCAGCTTCTTCTTCCCTGAGATCATTTTCCTCTTCTAAAAGATCGTCAATGACATCCTGCTGTTTTTTGCGTTCCTCGCTGCGCCTTTTCTTCCTTTCCTCTATTTCAGTTCTCTTGGCTGCTCTCTTTTCTTCTCTTTTTTCCTCACGCTCTCTGGCTTTTCTTCTCTGCTTTTGAACTTCCTGTGCAAGGTACTCATGGCCTTTCTGGATGTAAGAAAGCAGATCCTTTGTAAAGAATTCCTTTTCCACTCCAAAAGCCTGAAGCGGAAGCTTTTCTGCCAGTTCACCCAGCATATACTTTGTACTGTCGGGGTCAGACATCCATCTTCCAATCCAGGCTCCGTATTTTTTCATGATATTCAGGAGCCGGTATGCATCGCTTGCCTCGTTGTCCATATCCCAGGTGTCAGTGGCATAGAGTACCTCTGATGCAAATTCAAGGAGGTTCTCTTCCTCCAGTGACCAGGTGGGTCTGCCTTTATCTTTTTCTTTCTCCTTTTCCTTCTGCTTCTCTTCGGCTTCTTTTTCAGCAGCTATGCGTTCACTTCTCTCTTTACGTCTCTGTGCTACCTCCTGCGCATTCTTATCCTGCCTGTCGTACTCAGCTTTTTGCCTGTTTATATTGCCCTGTTTCTCCCGTATGTCAATATCAAGCTTTTCGATCTTCCCGTTGAGGGCGGTCTCTTCATCATGAAGAGCAATTCCCTTAAGCTCAAGTTCTGTCAGCTTTTCTTCTGATTCCCTGCGCTTTTGTTCTGATTCCTTTTGCTTTATATTTTCCTCTTTGGTGTGGATTTTCTTTATCCTGTCATTTATTCCCTGAAGCTTCTTTTCATAATCCAGCCATATATTGTCCAGCGCAGCCTTTGCGTTCTTTCTGGAGAGCTTCCTTGCCTCTGTCTGCTCTTCTATATCAGTTACAGCCCTGTAGAATTCGTCAGCAACAGGGAGCTTATCCTTTATGGTCTCATCAAATTCATCAATAAAAAGATGGAGTATGTTGTCTCCGATACGCATCTTGTCGCTGTAATCTTTTAAAAGCTCCTGCTTGCGCCTGTCAGCAAATTCCTTTTTCACTTTGCCTTCGGAAACCCTCTGGTCAAGACTTACAGACTCCTCGACATAGACCGTCTTTGCCTCTTCCTGCGCCTTTACGATTATGGCGCGGGTTTTCTCAGCCATTTCGTCAATGGCTTTAATCTCTTCTTCGGAAAAAAGCTTTTCCTGTGCTTTTTTCTCTTCTTTATCATTTACAAGAGCAAGAAGTTCATCCTTCTTTCTGGCAATAGCCTCCTGCTCCTTTATATTATCCTGAAGTATCTTCTCCAATTCATTTTTCTGATCTATAAATGGCTGCAGCTCTTTGGTGAGCATTTCTCTTTTCAGGGCTGCTTCATCTCTCTTTGCTTCAAAGGCTTCCTGTTTTTCTTTATCAACCTTTTCATCATAATCATCGATCGGGGAAACCTTGTCAGCCAGGGTGCCATTCTCCACATACTTCTTCCGAAGGCGCATAAGGTCAAGGGTGTCCTCACCGTTCACCCTGAAATCCGTAATAGTAGGAAGGTCGCTCTCCTTTAGTTCTTCCAGATCATCCCTTACCTCCCTGTACTCTATAACCATGTTGTCATGGCGCTCCTTCAGAGCCTCATGGGCTATCTGTTCCTCTTCCCTCTTTTTTGCATCCTGAACAAGCCTTGCCTTCCACTCGGTAAAGCTCATATAGTAATTTCTGGCATCTCCGTCTTTTTCCACCACCTGAAAATCATCCAGGACTTTTCCGGAATGCCGGCTCTTATCCTTTATATAGTATTCCTTCCAGATATTGTAGGTTTCCCTGTCCTTCTGAATTTCGGCAAGTCTTATAGGAAGGAGTGCCTCAGCTTCACGCAGCTCCTCCTCATATCGCAGATTCTCTTCATTTATCTTTTTATTGATATCCGCAAGGTCATCGCTTGCCTTTTTCAGTCTCCTTTCAAGCTTGTCGGTGCGTCTTGTCAGTTTGCTGTCCTGAACGTCACACCATCTGGCAATAGCCCTTTCCCTTGCGATGTCAAGCTTCAGGATATTATCATCAAATTCAGCGCGTAGTCTGTCTTTCTCCTTTTCCAGCTCTTCTTTTTGATCTCCAAATCGTTCTTCTGCCAGCTTAAGATCCTCTTCCAGCTTCAATTGAAGCTCATCCTCTTTTTTGAGTTTCAGTTCATCCATATCTTTTATCACAGTATCCTTCGTTGTCTTGTTCTGATAAAAGATTACTTCCTTCTGCTCTTCAATGCTCTTAGACTTGCCAAACCTGGTAAGCCGCTCCTCTATTCTGGCCTTCTGGGGATTGAGATTATTTAACAGTTCATCGTTATGTCTGGTCAGGGCAGCATCCTTTGCGTCCTCCACATCCTGACGGATCTGCTGCTCCCTGGCAGCAAGCTCTGCCTCATACTGGATGGCATCCTGAGGTAAGTCCACCTGGATCTGGGGCTGCTGGTCCTGGACAGCCTGTTGGTTCTGCTCAAGATGCTGATTCTGTGCAACCTGATCCTGTTGCAGCTCCTGATTCTGCGCACCCCGGGCCTGTTGCTGTTCCTGATTCTGCGCATTCTGATCCTGTTGCTGCTCCTGGTTCTGCACATTCTGAGCCTGTTGCTGTTCCTGGTTCTGCGCATTCTGTCCCTGCTGCTGCGCATTCTGAGCCTGCTGCTGTGCATTCTGAGCCTGCTGCTGTGCAAGGAGTTCATCCCTCTCCTGCTTCTTCTTCAGTTCTTTCTCGTTTTCTTCCCTGGTCAGCTCATCAAGCAGCTCCTTTTCCCTGTACCGGTCATCAAGCGCCTTCATGTTAGCAAGACCATCTGCACGTGCTTCGTTATCAAGCTGTCTTTTTCTCCTTGAAAGATCAGCTATCTGTCTGCTGTGCTCCGCTGCTCTTGCATTCTTGTCGCCGTACTCGTAATCATTTATCTTCTCAAGTGTCTGCTCAGGTGAGACCTTGCCTGATTCCATCCACCTTGCCAGTCTGACAATTTCTTTTGCGGGAATATTGGTAAGCTTGATATTAGGGATTCCCAGCCTTGTGCGCAGGTATGCAGAAGCAGTCTCGGCATAGCGCGATTTATCTATGAAGGATGTCTCATCCTTTACAGGCTTCGTCTCTGAGATCAGCTTTCTGGTATTGGATTTCCCGAATACCTTCTCGTTCTCGATCATGTTGATTCCAAGCTTGTGCGCAAGGTCACCCGCTGTGAACCCGATATTCTCCTGCCTTACATTCAAATTCCCCTCTTCATCCTTATAGCAGTAACCTATAGAAAGGCTTCCATCCTCATTCTGAAAGATATTGATAACATAATCTCCCATAAGGAAAGAAGTGCAGGTCTTTGTTCCTTCCTGAAAACTCTTTAATGTATCCCTTAAAGAAATCAGGAAATTCTTTGCGTACTTTTTGTCCTTACTGCCCGAGCCATAGTCCTTGACAAGCATATCCGCAGGAACGTTCAGCTTTACGGCATCATAAAACAGGCGAAGCTCTCCTGTCATCGCCTCATATTCGGGTTCCTTTATATCATAAGTAAAATAGTAATATGATTTGTGCCACTTATGTGCCTTTGTAAAAGTATCCTTTTCCTTGTCCGTATATGCCGCGGAAGTATTCATATACGCCTTTGTTTCAACAAGAAGATCACGCAGTGTTGCGGTGTCTTTTCCCATCAGGCCGCGAAATACCATCTGCTTGGCAAAGCTCAGGCAGTTCATCTCGTCCATCATATTGTTCATGTTATCGAGAACAAGATTATATCTGGCAATGCCCATTGGAGTTGAGGGATTCCTGTCTTTAATGTAATCCCTGCAGGCAGCAATTGCCTCCTGGTATCTTATCGCATACTGCTCCAATGAAATTGCCCGGTTCCTTGCAATTTCATCTTCTGTTTTTCCTTCATCTTTCCCCCATACAGGTCCTGCAAGCTGGGCTTCAACCTCTTCCACTGTAGTCTTAACCTTCTCCATGAGGGGGCTGTCCTTGCGGTAGCGTTTTGTATTCAGAAGAATGGCAGCAGTGTTCCGTCTTCGCATGGAATGGAGCCTGGCCTTCTTTGTCACATCAAGATTAAAGCTCTCAGAGTTCTCAAGCGCATAACCTATGAGCTGGTTGTCGCGGACTGCCTTGCTGATTGTCGGCTCAACCCTGCGCTGCTGCCCTTCGCCATACTGCCTCGGCACAAAACTATCAAAGGGGTTGTCTATGCGGTCAAAGTCCGTCAGCTTGTTAACCTCTGAATTGATCTTCTTTATGTCCTTGCGATTTTTTGTTAAAAATTCCATAAAGTCCTCCTCATCTATAAACGCATGTTTTCATCTGAATTAGTCCGGTCAGATGCGGATACAGTAACCACTCCAAAAGCGATTGCTAACTGAATCCAGCTACTCTATGCTTATGTGAAATTCACCTTTTTTCACCATACACATTGATACGAGCTACTTGCACTGATGGCAAAGACAACTACAATAATTCTATCATTTACGTTTTTCCGTTTCAAACAAAAAAAGCCCTCCATATGCAGAATGAAAGGCTTTTATTGCTATTAGTTCTTATGCTGTTTCTTCTGGGGGTACCGTGTTTACGGTAATGGTCTCCAGGGACGGGGGTTAGGGCTCATTTTGCTTGCAGAGACAATCGCCATTGGCTCTGCCTTTTCGGCAATTTCCTGATAAATGCCCCATCACCCCCGTCCACAAGACAAGAACAGGCACTTTGCAGAATAAACACTTTGCAAAAAAACAATAATTTTTTGCACTGTAAAAAGGTGTTTTTGATATATTAGGACATACAAACAAAACCAAAGTGAAGGTTCTGAAATCCGAATAAATACTACAAAAAAAGGTTGTACATGGATTATCATGTACAACCTAAAAATCTAGTGCGGATAACAGGACTTGAACCTGCACGGTCGCCCACTGGAACCTAAATCCAGCGCGTCTGCCAATTCCGCCATATCCGCCTATAAAGTAATACCCTACTCCTCTTGCGAAGAATAGGGATCTGAATGAGACATGGGGGATTCGAACCCCCGACAACTTGATTAAAAGTCAAGTGCTCTACCACCTGAGCTAATATCCCATATCTGATAATGTACGCGGCTCATAACCATCCGCAAACTGGGCTAGCCGGATTCGAACCGTCGTATGCAGCAGTCAAAGTGCTGTGCCTTACCGCTTGGCGATAGCCCATTAAAAACTACTGTATAACCAGGATGATCCACCGGATACTTCAATAGTAAATCCGATAATCTCCTTTGCCTTGCACCATACATATGTAACACTGCAGGTTCAATGCGAAGGGTGGCTAGAGGGACTCGAACCCTCGGTCTCCAGAACCACAATCTGGCGCGTTAACCAACTACGCTATAGCCACCATATATAGAAAACGGGATGCGCACAGCATTATGCGCGTCCCACAAATGTGCCCGAAGGGATTCGAACCCCCGACCCACGGCTTAGAAGGCCGTTGCTCTATCCAGCTGAGCTACGGACACATGTCGAGCTGCCTCAGTTATGACGAAATAAAAACCGCCCTGCTCATATAATGTTCCCTTGCGAAACATCAAGCGGGTGATGGGAATCGAACCCACGTGTCCAGCTTGGAAGGCTGGTGTTCTACCATTGAACTACACCCGCATAAAAAGTGTATCCAGAGTGTTTGCTCTGATCGTCGGGGTGACAGGATTCGAACCTGCGCCCCCCTGCTCCCAAAGCAGGTGCTCTAGCCAAGCTGAGCCACACCCCGTTTACTCATACCAGTTTAACAAAAGGCATAAGTCGTAACGCAAAAATTATTATATTATACTCGCATCAAGATTGTCAATAATTTTCGAGTATATTTCCAAATTTTTTACATTTTATGATAGAATTATTAATGGCCCTCTTTCCCCTTCGACCCGCAGGATTCACTCCTCACAGAAAAGCCTCCGATCCAATACGATTCCGCAGAATATACTATGCACAGGCGGGAGTCCAATCCAATATGCTTCCCGTTTTTCACAAGAAAGTAGGAATCGATATTGTGATGCCACCGGCAAAAGCCTGTAGTGTATCGACGGCATGAAAGAAACACGGCAACAAAATTTGAAAATTCGAAACAGGATATAACCATGGATAATGACAGATTACTGCTTGGAAGAATTCGGGATCTTGCCAGAAGAACTTCTGAACAGAATTATATAACCCATACTGATTTTTTATCCCGGTCTGAACTTTCCGAGGCCATGTCAGCATGCGCTGCAAACGGGCTCATAACAGGTACAGACCAGATTGACTTCGTCACGTTTGTCAAATACGGCGGAACTCCTGACTCTGATCGCGCAATGATATGCTTTCTTCCTTCATACCTTGATAAGGAAAGCTTCCTCAGACAGGCAGACGAAGAGGGAGTGATCCTTTGCTGCATCCGCATAGAACCAGTCAACAAGCGATTTGCAGACGAGCTGACACATCGCGATTATCTGGGAGCCCTGATGAATCTCGGGATTGAGCGAAACCGAATCGGAGACATTCTTACAGACAGCAGCAAAGCCTACATCTTTGTCACCACTGATGTGGCGGACCTGATCTGTGACGAGCTGATCAGGATCAGACACACGACTGTGAAATGCACCCGTGTTCCTCCACAAAGCTGCGATATAACACCTTCATTTAAAGAAATTGAGGGCACCGTATCCTCTGAAAGGCTGGATGCCATACTCGCTCTTGTGTACAAACTGAGCAGAGGCAAAGCACAGGAACTGATAGAATCAGAAGCAGTATCAGTTGATGGAAAGATCAGCTTCAGCGGCGGCTATGATCTTAAAGCAGGCTCTGTCGTTTCCGTAAGGGGACATGGCAAGTTCATATATCTCGGCACAGAAAAATCAACCCGAAAGGGTCGTCTTCTTGTTAAGATCAAGCTCTATGCCTGACTTAGAGACTGTTTAAAATATACAAAAGTCTCCGGGTGGCTCTGGGGATTTTTGACCTCAACATCATTATTATGAGTTGCCCGACAAAAGCTCGCCAGGCCGGCTCCGGCTGGGCATATTGCACAAGCAGCTGCTAGGCCCTATGAGCTCGTCGGTACTTAGCGAGGTATTTTCGAGCTTAGTACCGCTACGAAGCGAAAGGAGCAAAAGCGTGCCCGAAGTGATTGTACAATATGCACAGTCGGGGCCGGACTGGTGAGCTTTTGTCGGGCGACTCATTATTATTTTTCCATCAGGAGATTTTATCAATGGCAAAAAACAACATTACTGAGGGTTCCATATGGCAGAATATGCTTGTCTACTTTTTTACCCTCTTACTGGGAGCCTTTTTCCAGCAGTTCTACAATACTATAGATGCAATAATCGTCGGCAGGGCTGTCAGCAGTGATGCTTTAGCAGCAGTAGGCGGCTCCTCTGCCATGGTTGTAAGTCTTTTCCTTGGCTTTTTCCTGGGACTTTCATCAGGCGCCTCCGTAGTCATTTCACAGTTTTACGGTGCCGGCAGGAGACAAGAGGTTGAAAAGGCTGTCCACACAGCCATTGCGCTGGCACTCACCGGAGGCTTCATCCTGATGATAGTCGGCATCCTTATATCATCATGGATCATAAACGTCATGAACACCCCCGCAGAAACCGTCGAAGCGTCTACCATGTACCTCAGAATCTATTTCCTTGGCATGATTCCAAACTTCGTGTACAACATTGGCGCAGGTATACTAAGGGCAGTCGGTGACTCAAAGCGCCCTCTCATCGTTCTCATAATAAGCTGCTTTGCCAATATTTTTCTGGACCTCTTTTTTGTTGTGCTGCTTGGCTTTGGAAAAAAGGGAGACACCTATGGCACCATCGGAGTAGCAATTGCCACTGTTCTCTGCCAGCTTCTCAGCGCCGTGATCATTATAGTCATGCTTGCAAGAACTGAAGAGAGCTATAGATTTGACCCCAAAAAGACAGGCTTTGACCTGCGCATGCTTCACAGAATAATAAGCATTGGCCTTCCCGCAGGCTTTCAGACAACGATGTACACTCTTTCAAACATCATAATCCAGGTTGCCATTAACGAATTCGGAAAGGATGCCGCATCCGCCTGGGCAGCTTATGGCAAAATCGATGTGCTGTTCTGGATGACAATAAGCTCCCTCGGCACTGCTGCCACAACCTTTGTCGGACAGAACTACGGTGCAGGAAAATACGACAGGGTCAGACGCTGCGTGCGCGAGGCCTTCGCCCTGGCAGCAGTTATTACCATTCCGCTTGCAACAATTCTGTACTTTTCCGGAAACCTGCTCCTTCGTGTTTTTGTCACCAACGAGGAGGTCATCACAATCGGAATACAGATGCTCAGATTCCTTGCTCCTTTTTACATTACATATGTCGGCGTAGAGATCTTTTCAAGTTCTCTCAGAGGAATGGGGGACGCCCTTATCCCTATGCTGATTACTTTAAGCGGCATATGTATTCTGAGGGTTGTCTGGATATTGTTTGTATTTCCTCATAATAAGACTATTGAAATGGTCGAGACAAGCTATCCCATCACATGGATCACAACCTCGATCCTGTTCCTGATATATTATCTCTTCTATACAAAAAAGAAGCTCGTCAAAAGATGAGCTTCTTTTTTGTTCTAAACCAAATTATCCCGGCTCCTTGCAGTGCAAGGAATGCATCCCGCAGAATACAGGGTTCATGCAGGCTTTTTCCGCTTTTGCCCACAAAAAGTCATATATTAAAACTTCAAAGATACTTAATCTCGTATGAGATTTCTCCGCCATCCGAAAGTGTGAGTATAAGATAGCTTGGTCTGCGCCCCTCCTGCCTGGGATATGACAGACTTCCGGGATTAAACAGATATATGTTTCCGCTCTTTTTTGCCACCGGTTTGTGTGTATGTCCAAAAAAGATCAGGTCAGCTCCTCTTGAAGCTCCCTCAGCCCTGATATTCTCCAGATCCATCGAAACCAGGTAGTGATGCCCATGTGTCAGAAACGCTCTGTGGCTCCCAAGATCAAACTCCAGCTCTCTCTTTAAATCCGAAAAAAAGTCGTTGTTTCCGGCTACAAAATACACCGGGCAGTTGGCTGCAAGCGCAAACCTGCCCTCCGAGCCTTCAAGATCCCCGCAATGTATTATCCCATCAACAGGCTCCTCAATGTCCAGCACCCTGTAAAAATTGTCATCATGCCCGTGGGTATCACTGACTACCAATATCTTCTGCATTATTTATAAATCCTCTTTCCGGAGGAGTTCCTCCATGGCTCGAAGTGCTTTACCTCTGTGGCTTATGGCATTCTTTTCATCCTCTGTAAGCTCGGCGCTGGTCTTTCCATACTCAGGAAGGAAGAATATGGGGTCATACCCAAATCCATTTTCCCCTGCCTGCTCAAAAGCAATCTGTCCCTCCATTTTTCCCAGAGTATCAAGTCCCCTCCCTCCGGGAAGAGCTGCAGCGATTGCGCAGACGAATCTGGCACTTCTCTCCTTGCCTTTGGCATCCGAAAGACGTTCTATTATTATCCTGTTCTTCTCCTCATATGAAGTATCTCTCCCAAGATACCTGGCAGAATAAATCCCCGGCTCTCCGCCAAGATAATCCACTTCAAGTCCTGAATCATCCGCAAGAACGATTGTCTTTCCTGCCAGATCCGGGTCTTTTTCCTCAAGAAGAGCATAGACCACATCAGCCTTTATCCTGGCATTTTCCGAAAAAGAGCTTCCGTTTTCATCAACATCAAACTCTGCGCCCGCCTCCTTCATGGACAGGATCTCCGCATTCAGACCGCCTAATATGCGTCGTACCTCCCTCATCTTGTCCTTGTTTCCTGTAGCAAATACTATTCTCATTCAAGCTCCTTCAGCGCTGCCTTTATTCCATCATATAAACCGGCAGCCAGTCTCCTCTTGTAATTATCGTCCTTAAGCCTTACTCCGTCCTTGTTTCCCGTCAGGTACCCCAGACTGATCTTAGCAGCAGGCACTCTTACACGCATGAGAGCCTCACCTTCCAAAATCGCCTCTATCTCAAGCGCCGCAGCGCCGCTGTGCTGAACGACCTGTTTTTCAAGGATACCTGCAAATTCAGCATTTGTAAGGTCATTTAGGTAAAATCTGTCATTATACTGTGTGAAAATACCGTTCCTGGCAGCATCATCACTTACATCAGCACAAAGCTGCACATATAGTCCCGCCCCGAGCTCATCTGCAAGATACACCCTGTAGTCCTCATCAATATTGGTATCGGAGAGTCTGGTAAAACAGATCTTCACATCGCTGCTCTCATCAGCGTCAGCAATCTCCTTCAGCAAAAGAGCTGTATCAAGTGTGATGTCTTTTTCCAAAAGCCCGCTTCCCCTGACTCCTGCATCACTTCCGCCGCCTGCGGGATCCACAACCACTATATGTCTGTATTCCCCGCTTGGAGCCTGAAACTTTACCTCTACATAATCACTGCCTTCTGTAGTAGCCTCCAAAGTGTAGATTCCGTCAAGCTTAAATCTCAGACGCATACAGCCCGGTGAAGCTGTTCCGGAACAGACTGTGCTTTTAAAAATATCAAGATCGGTGTGGATGGCGTTGTTTTTGTAAAAGTCTTCCTCACTGCTGTAAACATTAACGACTAATTCGCTTCCTGTCTCGCTTGTGGCAATTTGAACACCACCCGCATCCGTATCCGGCGGCAGTGGTATGATAAGCGCATCAGCGTGCCCTTCCGGCATGATATCGTCTGTCATCAGCAAATATTCACCTGTATCAGCAGGTACGGCTTCTTTCGTTTCAGCGCTTCCATTTGCAGAAGCACTCCTTGATGCAGACCTGTACATGATCACCGAAAGAGCTATCACAGCAAACAGGAAGGCCAGAACAGCCACCTTTTTCATTTCATCTTTATTCATGTATTATGTGCTTCTTCTGGGCGGCTTCGGCCCCAGAAACTGATAAAAATAGGTCTTCAGCATTCCGTTGTAGATCTTTCTGTTTTTATCAGCCTTTCTGCCTATATATTTTTCTGCATTCTCAAGCCCTGTAATGATATACATGGACCATGAATCCAGAGCCTTATATCTTTCACCTATGGTTCTGTACAGCAGCGGGAGATCGTCCTTTTCACCTATCCTCTCGCCATACGGCGGATTGGTAATGATGAAGCCGTATTTTTTCCTGTGACTGAGTTCCGAGACATCCCTTACCTGGAAATGAATAAGCTTGTCTACTCCAGCCTTTCCGGCATTGATCCTCGCTATCTCGACCATTTCCGGGTCAAGGTCAAAGCCCTGTATATCAGTCTCAATATTCAGGTCAATCACGTCTGCAGCCTCATCCCTTACATCCTTCCAGTTGCTCTGACTAATTATATGAGTCCATCTCTCTGCTGTAAAGCTTCTGTTCATGCCCGGAGCGATATTGGCGGCCATCATCGCAGCCTCAATTGGAATCGTCCCGCTTCCGCAAAAGGGATCGATCAGTATTCTGTCCCGATGCCATGGCGTCAGCATGATGAGAGCAGCTGCCAGGTTCTCTGCGATGGGAGCCTTGGATTCGAGCTTTCTATACCCTCTCTTGTGAAGAGAATCTCCGGTGGTATCAAGCGCAACCGTCACCTCATCCTTCATGAGAAAAACTCTCACCGGATAGTCATCGCCATCCTCCTTAAACCAGTCCGTGCGGTAGGACAGCTTCATCTTCTCCACCATGGCTTTTTTCATGATCGACTGGATGTCTGATGGGGAAAAGAGTCTGCTCTTTACGCTGGAAGCCTTCTTGACCCAGAAGCGCCCGTTTTCGGGAATAAACTCCTCCCACGGCAGCTCCCTGGTCCCCTGAAAGAGATCCTCAAAGCTCTCAGCATGAAAGCTGCCAACCTTGATCAGTATCCTCTCAGCGCTTCTAAGGCCAATATTTGCCCTGCAGACAGCGTCAGCATCTCCGGCAAATGTAACACGGCCATCAGCAACCTCAGTTATGTCATAGCCCAGGTCTATTATTTCTTTTTTCAGTACAGCCTCAAGCCCAAAGTGGCATGGGGCGATAAGTTCAAATTTTCTCATATGTCAGATTATACCTTAAAGAAAAAGCGACTACACACATCTTGTGTAATCGCTTTATAAAGTGTGCGTGACAGGATTCGAACCCACGACCTTGTGGTCCGTAGCCAGACGCTCTATCCAGCTGAGCTACACGCACCCGTGCCAATTGCGGCAACAAAATATATTATATGCAAGTTATCTCATATTGTCAAGATTGATTATCCCATTTTTTCATCCTGTTCTGCAGCCCTGGTCTGGGCAACCAGTTTTTCCATATCGCTCCTTGCAAATTCAAAGCACGCCATTAGCTTCTCGGAGAACACACCGCACTCACCGTTCTTGATCATCTCATACGCCTTGTCGAGAGGATATGCCGATTTATAGACACGGTCACTGACAAGAGCGTCATAGACATCTGCCAGCGCTGTGAGCTGAGCACCAATGGAGTTCTCTTCACCCTTAAGCCCGTCCGGATAGCCTCTTCCGTCATACCTCTCGTGATGATGCCTGCAAATGTCCAGGCACATCTCGTAGTACTCTTTGTCCTGGATGTCTCTTAGCATCTCAATAACCTCGCTTCCGCGGGTCGTATGAGATTTCATGACCTCAAATTCCTCATTGGAGAGGCGCCCCGGTTTTAACAGGATTGAATCGGGAACCGATATTTTTCCGATATCATGCATTGCGGAAGCCTGTGTGATCACATCTATCAAATGAGGATTAAGACCAAGCTCCGGATAATTGTTCATGGCTGTGAGTGCAAGAATTCGCACAAATCCCTTGATCCTCTTTAAATGGTAGCTCGATTCCATACTCCTGAATTCCACAATTGTGGCTATGGTATCGATCACTTTCTCATTGCTGTTTCTAAGGCGCTCTTCCTGCTTCTTGAGATATATGAACTGTTTTTTCAAAACTCTGGTCTGATCATCAACCTGGTTTTCAAGATTATTCTTGTGATCATACAGTTCGATTGTCCTGGACACACGTCTGTCAACAATGACAGGATCAAATGGCTTGTGAATTACGTCCGCAGCACCTTTCTGGTAGCTGGTACGCTCTGCCTCTGTGGAAGTATCAGCCGTGATCATAAGAACCGGAATCGTCTCATTTAAATTGTCGCGATGAGTCATCTCCTCAAGAACCGCATAACCATCCATTTCAGGCATGACAATATCAAGAAGTATCGCCGCAAGCTTTGAGCCATACTGTTCCATCATCTTGATAGCCTCGAGGCCGTTGCCGGCCTCGAGTATCTCATATTTGTCCTTAAAGATTTCTCCAAGTATTCCTCTGTTGATCTCATTGTCGTCAACAACAAGAACTGAGCGATCTGCCATAAATTCCTCCGGAAATAATATAATCCTGGATCAGGTGCCACGCGCATTACCTTTCAACAATCGCAGCACATCCCATTCCGCCGCCGACACAGAGAGTTGCAAGCCCCTTGTGTACATCTCTTCTCTGCATCTCATAGAGAAGAGTAACAAGAATTCTGTTTCCTGAGCATCCAACCGGATGTCCAAGAGCAATTGCTCCTCCGTTTACATTAAGAACATCTTTGCTGAATCCAAGATCATGCTGTACAGCTACTGACTGAGCAGCAAACGCTTCATTTGCCTCGATGAGGTCAAAGTCTCCTATGCTGTATCCGGCTTTTTTCATCACCTTCTGCGTTGCAGCCACAGGTCCGATTCCCATGATGCTGGGCTCAACTCCCGCAAGCTCACCTGCGATCCAGGTACCCATAGGTTTAACGCCAAGTTCTTTGGCCTTCTCCTCACTCATAACGATAATGGCTGAAGCAGCGTCATTGATTCCCGATGAATTAGCAGCTGTCACAACACCGCCATCCTTCTTGAAAGCAGGCTTAAGATGGGAAATTCCTTCTACCGTAACACCTTTCCTCGGGCCTTCATCAGTATCAAATATAATCGTTTCTTTCTTTTTCTTGATTTCTACCGGAACAATCTCGTCCTTGAACTTGCCTTCAGCTATTGCCTTCTCTGCCTTATTCTGTGACCACGCAGCAAATTCATCGAGCTGCTCTCTTGTAAGATGCCACTGCTCAGCAATATTCTCAGCAGTGATTCCCATATGGTATCCGCCAAACGCATCTGTGAGAGCATCCTTTATCATTGCGTCCTGAAGCTCGCCCGATCCCATTCTGTAGCCATAACGTCCCTGCTGCATGAGGTAGGGTGCCATAGACATATTCTCCATGCCTCCGGCAACGATGATATCCGCATCGCCCATACCAATAAGCTTGGCGGCAAGATTCACACAGTGAAGACCCGAACCGCAAAGAACATTTATCGTTGTAGCGGGAACTTCAACAGGGATACCCGCATTGATAGCTGCCTGTCTCGCGGGGTTCTGGCCAAGACCGGCCTGAATTACACATCCCATATATACCTCATCCACCATAGAAGGCTCTACGCCAGCTCTCTTAAGCGCTTCTTTTATTACGATTGTTCCAAGCACCGGTGCAGGAGTTGTTGAAAGCGCTCCGCCCATTGTTCCGATCGCTGTTCTGCACGCGCCTGCAAGTACCACTTTTCTTGCCATAACCTGTTCCCTCCAAATAATATGATTTTTTGAATGACATTCCAGAAACCCGCAGGCTGCGGGTTTCGTGAGAATATGATACGAGAGGCAAACAAGCCCTGCGACGCAGTCGCTTTAGGATGGCTTGTTTGCGGCATTTTTGAATCCTTAATTCAAAAATGCATATTTTGTATCAAATGCTGATCGTCACCGATCCGCAATCCTAAAAATATTTTATCATCTTACTGTATAGCCCTCAACGTATTTTAGACAATTTTCATTCTTTCTTACTGTTGAAAAGATCATCAATGGCTTTGTCATACGGTGCTCTGAGTATCCCGTACTCCGTAATTATACCGGAGATCAGCTCATTGTCTGTAACATCAAAAGCCGGATTGTAGACATTTATGTCCTCAGGCGCCATGCGCTCTTTATACCACATATCCGTAACTTCCTCCGGTTTTCTCTGTTCGATCTTTATTTCGTCTCCCGTGCGGGTTCCTATATCAATCGTCGATGTCGGAGCGCAGATATAAAAGGGAACGCCGTACCTCTTAGCCGCAAGAGCAACCATGCTTGTCCCTATCTTGTTTGCCGCATCTCCATTGGCAGCGACCCTGTCACAGCCTGTAAATACGATATTCACCGCCCCGCTCTTCATAAGAGAAGCCGACATGTTGTCGCATAGCAGCGTCGTGTCGATCCCCGCCGAGTGAAGCTCAAAGGCTGTCAGCCTCGCTCCCTGCAAAAGAGGTCTCGTCTCATCACAGTATGCCCTTATTTTATAGCCCTTCTCATGGGCAAGATACATAGGCGCTGTTGCAGTACCGTACTTGCAGGTAGCGAGCTGTCCGGCGTTGCAGTGTGTAAGGATCCCGTCTCCGTCTTTGAGAAGTGTCAGTCCATATTCACCAATTTTCCTGCACACATCTATATCCTGTGCTTTGATCAGCTCACACTCTTTGCGCATACTCTCTACCAGGACTTTGCGAATATCTTCCCAGTCGCCGGCATCTCTATTCTCAGAATAGGTCTTTTCCACATGCGCCTTCATACGTTTGAGTGCCCATGAAAGATTTACAGCTGTGGGTCTTGAAGAATTCAGGTAATTGCTCTTTTCTTCAAGCTCCTTAACAAACTCCTCATAGCTTCCGGCCTTCGAGTGCTTCATCAGAAGATACAGTCCCATGCCGGCGCTTACGCCTATGGCCGGTGCTCCTCTCACCTGTAAAAGATATATCGCATCCCAGATCTCTTTAGCAGTGTGAAGTCTTATGATCTCAATTGTTCCCGGGAGCAGTGTCTGGTCAATAATCTCTATTGCATCGTCCTCATCAACAAGAGTGACGGTTTCATAATCAAGTATACTTTTCATGCTAATACTCCATAAAAATGCCGCGCCGAAAAAACGGCGCGGCGGGATTAGTTATTTATCAGCCTTTCTCTGCAAGAGCTTCCTTGAGGCTCTTTGTAAGGGCGGGAACGATCTTGTTGAGGTCGCCTACTACTCCGTAGTCTGCTACGTCGAAGATAGGTGCGTTCTCATCCTTGTTGATGGCGATGATGAGGTCAGACTCTTCCATACCGGCAACGTGCTGGATTGCTCCGGAAATACCGATAGCGAAGTAAACCTTAGGTCTTACAGTCTTACCTGTCTGGCCAACCTGGAGATCCTTGGGCTTCCAGCCTGAATCTACAACGGCACGTGAGCATGATACTGTTCCGTGAAGAACCTCTGCAAGATCGTCAAGGATCTTGAAGTTCTCAGGACTTCCTACGCCACGTCCGCCAGATACGAGGATCTTGGCATCCTGAATGTCAGCAACTGTGGATACAGCCTTAACGATCTCAAGGATCTTGGTATAGCAGTCATTCTCTTCAAATCCCGGATTGTACTCAACAACCTCAGCCTTTGCTCCCTTGTTAGGAGTGATCTTCTGCATAACACCCGGACGAACTGTAGCCATCTGAGGGCGGAAGTCGGGGCATGCGATTGTAGCTATTGTATTACCGCCAAATGCAGGACGTGTCATGAGGAGCTGTTTGTGCTTCTGCTCCTGTCCCTCTACAGGTGCAAGAGGGAAATCTCCGATATCGAGCTGTGTGCAGTCAGCTGTAAGTCCTGTATGAACTCTTGATGATACTCTGGGGCCAAGGTCACGGCCGATTGCTGTAGCACCAACAAGAAGGATCTCAGGCTTGAACTCTTTAATAACAGATGCAAGAGCGTGTGTGTAAGGCTCTGTTCTGTAATCCTTAAGTTCAGGATCATCAACTACGATAACCCTGTCTGCACCATATTCAGCAAGTGTATCAACAAGATTGCCAACCTTGTCGCCAAGGAGCACTGCTGTTACCTTCTTCTCATCAAGATCATTTGCAAGATCATTTGCTTTGCCCAGAAGCTCCAAAGCGATGCTTGAAAGCTCGTTGTCTACCTGCTGAGCAAATATAAATACACCCTTATATTCTTCTAAAGACATGACTCTTCTCCTTTACAAATAAAATTTTACACTATGTGCTTCTCTTTAAGTTTTCCTACAAGGTAATCAACTGCCTCTTCAGGTGAATCAGGAACAACCTTCTCGCCCTGTCCCTTCTTAACCTTGTCAGAAGCCTTAGCGATCTGTGTAGGTGATCCCTTAAGTCCAAGGTTAGAGTCATCAACGTCCTTAAGATCAGCTCTTCCCCATGTGATAACTTCCTTCTCAAAGGCATCAAAGATTCCACCGGGTGTCATGTAACGAGGCTCGCCAAGCTCAGCAAGAGCTGTGATAAGGCAAGGCATCTTAGCCTCTACCATGTGATATCTGTCCTCAAACTGACGTTTAACAACAACTTTTCTTTCCTTCTCGTCAACCTTGATCTCCTCAGCATAGGAGATAACAGGAAGTCCAAGGTGCTCAGAGATCTGAGGGCCAACCTGTGCTGTATCGCCGTCGATAGCCTGACGTCCTGTGATAACAAGATCATACTCGAGATTTCTGAGTGCTCCGGCAATTGTAGATGATGTAGCCCATGTATCTGCTCCGCCGAGTACTCTGTCTGTTACAAGGATTGCCTTGTCAGCGCCCATAGCCATTGCTTCACGAAGAACTGCCTCAGCCTTTGGAAGTCCCATTGTTACAACAGTAACTTCTGCGCCATACTCATCTTTTAATCTAAGTGCTGCCTCAAGTCCTGCCTTGTCATCAGGATTCATGATTGCAAGCATTGCACCTCTATCCAATGTTCCATCGGGTTTGAACTTAACACCGCCCTTTGTATCAGGGACCTGCTTAATGCAAACTACAACTTTCATTTTTATTCTCCTTTATTGTCCTATTTGCAATTAAGTGATTTACTTAAGCAAATCACCGGAAATAACCATCCTCTGAACCTCAGATGTACCCTCGTAGATCTCTGTGATCTTGGCATCACGCATCATTCTCTCTACTTCGTACTCTCTGATGTAGCCGTAACCGCCGTGGAGCTGAACTGCCTTGGTTGTTACATCCATAGCAACCTCTGCTGCAAACAGTTTAGCCTTCGCAGCCTCTACAGAGTAGCGGTCTTTCTTCTTCTTGGCATCAGCAGCAGCATAAACGAGCATCTTAGCTGCTTCGCACTGTGTAGCCATATTAGCAAGCTGGAACTGTGTATTCTGGAACTGTCCGATGGCACGTCCAAACTGCTTTCTCTCCTTGACATACTCAACTGTTCTGTCAAGAGCGCCCTCTGCAATACCAAGAGCCTGTGCAGCAATTCCGATACGTCCACCGTCAAGAGTGTGCATCGCAATAGGGAATCCCTTTCCGCGGGCACCAAGAAGGTTCTCTGCAGGAATATGGCAATCCTGGAAGATGAGCTCATATGTTGAAGATCCGCGGATACCCATCTTGTTCTCTTTTGTACCGAATGTAAATCCGGGTGTTCCCTTCTCTACGATAAATGCTGAGAACTTCTTCTGCTTTCTGCCTCTCTTGTCCTCAACGATATCTGTGTAAGCAATGATGATGTAAACATCAGCAACTTCGCCGTTTGTGATGAAGCACTTTGATCCGTTAAGGATCCATTCCTTGCCGTCCTCAGAAAGAACCGCCTTGGTCTGAACGCCCTGAGCATCTGTACCTGCCATAGGCTCTGTAAGACCGAAAGCGCCGAGCTTCTCGCCCTTAGCAAGAGGAACAAGGTATTTCTGTTTCTGCTCCTCTGTTCCGTATGTCATGATAGGATCGCAGCAAAGTGATGTGTGAGCAGAAACGATAACTGCTGTAGTACCGCAAACCTTTGCAAGCTCCTCAACGCACATAACATATGTGAGAGGATCACATCCCTGTCCGCCGTACTCCTTCGGAATCGGGATACCCATGAAGCCGTACTTCTGCATCTTCTTAACGGTCTCCATAGGGAATACCTCAGTCTCATCAACCTCTATAGCATTTGGCTTAACTTCTTTTTCTGCAAACTCTTTGAAAAGAGCTCTCGCCATTTCATGTTGCTGGTCAAGCTGAAAATCCATTATAATTTCCTCCATTTTTCTGATTTATATTACAAAAAGACCTCGCCAAGCGGAAACACTTGACGCTACGGGCTCGTGTAATACCTCGCCTCGTATTCAAGTGTAAGTAATCGCTAAGCTCGTGAGATACCTCACTAAGCGATTACTTATCAGTAGGAACCTTGTTGCCATCTGCATAGTTGTAGAAGCCGATTCCTGTCTTAACGCCGAGCTTCTTACCGCGAACCATCTTACGAAGAAGAGGGCATGCGCGGTACTTGGAATCACCTGTCTCAGAATAAAGAACGTCCATGATAGCAAGAACGATATCAAGTCCGATGTAGTCGCCCAGCTCAAGGGGTCCCATAGGATGATTGCAGCCAAGCTTCATAGCTGTATCAATACCTGCGATATCGGAAACACCTTCTGAATAAACGAAGATACCTTCATTGATCATAGGAACAAGGATTCTGTTTACAACAAATCCTGCTGCCTCGTTTACCTGAACAGGAGTCTTGCCGAGGTCCTCAGAAATCTTCTTGATCTTCTCAACCATGTCATCAGGAGTGTTGGCGCCCTGGATAACCTCAACCAGCTTCATAACAGGAGCGGGATTGAAGAAGTGCATTCCGATGATCGGCTTTGCAAGGCCTGAGCCAATCTCTGTGATTGAAAGGCTTGATGTGTTTGATGCAAAGATGCAGTCAGGATTCTTAACAATATTGTCCTGAAGCTCCTTGAAGAGGTTCTTCTTGATGTCCATAACCTCAAGAGCTGCCTCTACTACAAGATCAGCATCTGCACAGATATCATTGAGACCTGTCTGGATCTTGCCAATGATCTTGTCTGCGTCTTCCTGAGTCTTCTTTCCCTTGGCAACCTGCTTGTCAAGCCCCTTCTTGATCTTGGCATATCCGCCCTCGGCAAACTCAGTCTTGATATCGCAGAGATATACCTTCTCTACTGACTCAGCCTGAGCAAATGTCTGAGCAATTCCTGATCCCATTGTACCTGCACCAATAACAGCTACTTTCATTTTATAATCCTCCTTAGTATATTAATCTTGTTATTTGTTCTGGAAATCTACTACTTTAACCTTTGCAGGGTCATCTTTCTTTCTGAGGAAATTAGCCATTCCCTCTCTCTGGTCATAGCTCTCGAAGCATGATCCAAAGAGCTTCTCCTCAATTACAAGAGCATCATCAATATTTGCCTGAAGTCCGTCGTTGATAGCCTTCTTGCATGCTCTTACAGCGATAGGCGCATTGGCAGCAATCTGTCCGGCCATCTTCTCAGCAGCAGCAAGAAGCTCTTCCTGAGGATAAACAGCGTTGACAAGACCGATCCTGAGTGCCTCGTCAGCCTTGATGTTCCTTGCTGTATATATGAGCTGTTTGGCCATTCCGGCGCCGATAAGTCTTGCAAGTCTCTGTGTTCCGCCAAATCCCGGCGTGATTCCAAGACCAACTTCAGGCTGACCAAACATTGCGTTCTCTGAGCAGATACGGATATCGCAGCTCATTGAAATCTCGCAGCCGCCGCCAAGTGCAAATCCGTTGATCGCAGCAATAACAGGAACAGGGAACTGCTCAATCTTGCGGAAGATATCGTTGCCTTTCTTGCCGAATGCCTCACCCTCAGCCTTGGTCAGGGTGCTCATCTCTCCGATGTCAGCTCCTGCAACAAATGACTTCTCTCCGGCACCTGTAAGAACTACAGCTCTTACAACATCAGTGTCAAGACCGTCAAATGCAGCTTCAAGGTCATCAAGCACCTGAGAATTAAGTGCATTTAAAGCCTCAGGTCTGTTGATGGTGATCACAGCAATCTTGTCTTTTAACTCGCAATTAACAAAGCCCATTTTAAAACCCTCCTGTTTTTTATCTACTTAATTCGTGATTAAGCACGAATAATCTACTTCTTTATAAAACACGAATAATCTACTTTATTCATGATAAACCACGAATAATCTACTTTATTCGTGATAAACCACGAATAATCTACTTTATTCGTGATATACGCATGACTCCGCTTCGCTCCCGTCATGCTACAGACATTCGGAATCCGCGCTGCCGCGCTACTTCCTCATGTCTGTTCGGTCTTCAAGCTAAAGCAGTCTGCCCAGTGCAAGCACGGCAGACCGCTTCAGTTTGAATCCCTATATCACTCATATTTCTCTACGATAGTAGCGCAGCCCATACCGCCGCCGATGCAAAGAGTTGCAAGACCCTTCTTGGCATCCTCTCTCTTCTTCATCTCATGAAGAAGTGTAACAAGAATACGGCATCCTGATGCTCCAACAGGGTGTCCGAGAGCGATTGCTCCACCGTTTACATTGACCTTGCTCATTTCGAATCCAAGATCCTTGGCAACTGCTACAGACTGAGCAGCGAATGCTTCGTTAGCCTCGATAAGATCGATATCATCAAGTGTAAGATCTGTCTTCTTAAGTACTTTCCTGGTTGCTGCAACAGGTCCGATACCCATAACTTCAGGCTCAACACCTGCAAGAGCTCCGCCTACCCATGTTGCCATAGGTGTAACGCCAAGTTCTTTAGCCTTCTCTTCACTCATAACAACAATTGCGGCAGCACCGTCGTTGATGCCTGATGCATTACCTGCTGTTACCAGGCCGCCCTCCTTACCGGAGCAGCATCTAAGCTTTGAAAGAGTCTCAACTGTTGTGCCGGCACGAGGACCCTCATCAACTTTGAACTCTACCATTTCCTTTTTAACCTTAACAGGAACGGGAACGATCTCATCGTTGAACTTGCCATCAGCCTGTGCCTTCTCGCATTTCTGCTGGGAGTTAGCTGAGAACTCATCGAGTTCCTCTCTTGTAAGTCCCCATCTGTCACAAATATTCTCTGCTGTTATCATCATGTGATAGTGATTGAATGCATCAGTAAGAGCATCGTTTACCATTGTATCTACAACTGTGCCGTTGTTCATACGATATCCGAAACGTGCATTAGGAAGTGCATAAGGAGCCATAGACATGTTCTCCATACCACCAGCAACAACTATATCAGCCTCGCCAGCCTTGATAAGATCAGCTGCCATGTTGACACAGTTAAGACCAGAACCGCAAACTACGTTGATTGTAACTGCAGGAGTTTCAATTGGAAGACCAGCCTTGATTGAAGCCTGTCTTGCTACGTTCTGTCCAAGTCCAGCCTGGATAACGCATCCCATCAGTACCTCGTCAACCATCTCAGGCTTAACACCTGCACGGTTAAGCGCCTCCTTGATTACGATTGAACCAAGTTCTGCTGCTGGAGTGTTGCTGAGAGCTCCACCCATTTTGCCGATAGCTGTTCTCACTGCACCTGCTAAAACTACTTTCTGTGCCATAAAGTATTACCTCCGTTTTTTGGGACATGTCTATGTCCATTTTTTATTTAGTTTTGTCTTTTAGAAATCGCTTGATAAATTTTTATCAGAACAGAATAATTTTAGCACACCATATGGTCAAATGCAATAAAAAATAGCTCCACTTAGGGAGCTATTTTATAAAATCTCAATAAATTGATATTAAATTAACGAATTGTTATTTAATTAACAAGATCATACTTCAGGTTCAATTATTCCGTATGTGTTTCCTTTTCTCTTATAAACTACGCTTACCTGATCAGTTTCAGCGTTAACAAATACGAAGAAATTGTGTCCTAAAAGTTCCATCTGCACACAGGCATCTTCCGGATACATTGGCTTTGGATCAAATTTTTTCATACGTTCGATCCTGATCTCATCCTCATCCACGTATTCACTTTCAATATATTCTTTTTTGAAGTTGCTGGCTTCTGCCTGCTGCTTATCAACAAGCTTGCTCTTGTATTTTTTTAGCTGTCTTTCAATAACTTCTTCAACAAGATCGATTGAAACATACATATCATTGCTGATCTGCTCAGCACGAATGATCTTGCCTTTTACAGGAATGGTCACCTCAATCTTATGTCGCTCCTTATCGACGTTTAGTGTGACGTTGGCATTAGTATCAGGAGTAAAATATTTTTCAAGCTTACCTATTTTCTCCTCTACTGCTGCACGTAGCCCTGGTGTAACATCAATGTTCTTTCCTACGATTGTAAATTTCATGCAATCATCCCCTTTGCTACTAAAATGTATAACATATTATAGCATTTTTCAGACAATTAAGCCAACACATAACTCAATTTGAATCCTAATCTTTTTATAAACTCATCCTTTTTAGCAATTGTGCACAAAAAAATATCTGTTGCTTTCTATTGTGTAAAATTCACTTGTAAAACACCATTCATGTGGACAATGTGGATAAGTTCGTGTATAAGTCGAAAAATAGCCATTCTTAAAAAGCGCCCTGTGGATAACTTTTTATAAACAAACTATAAAATATTTATTAATATATGTTGACTTTTTGCTTTATGTGCACATTGGAGAAATTAGGAAAGTTTGATCCTCAGGGAAACAAGGCTGCATGGTGGAAGGGCTACTTTAAGCATATTTCCGCTGCTTTCAAAGTTTTCAAAGTTCTTTTCCATAACTTTTTCCGGGTCATCAAAGCTGTTATAATCATCCATTTTTCCTGAAAGGATTGTTCCTGTAACTTCACCAATCGAAGAAGTTCTAAAATCGATATCCACAATGTTTTCTTTTTCCACATCGATGTTGTTCAAAGTAACTGTCACAATTCCATCTTTATCCACAGAAAC